>NZ_JBINJW010000003.1:0-158001 GCF_043951855.1 Proteiniclasticum sp. C24MP | reverse complement strand
TATAGATTCTTTCTACAGTTACAATGTAACAGGGCTTTGTGTCATAATTTTGTTTTTTCCTGACTATATCTGTGTTTTCATCCATGCCCGTACGAGGATCGGAAAGGAGTACTGTTTTCACTGAAGTTTAAAAGAGTGTCCGTAGACACTCTTTCTATTAGGGGTTATTCATGGTCAACTGTTATCTGTTTCTTCCGAATCCGTTGCCTCTGCCGCCACCGAATCTGAATCCGAAGCCGCCCATCATACCTGAACCTCTTTCTCCGGTTCCAAAGCAGGTTGCCTGATTGTCTTCGATTCTCTCAAGAATTTCATCTGCATATTCTCTGGAAAGATTTCCTTCTGCAACGCGTTCTTCGATGATTTCTTTCTTCTGTTCGAACAGCTCATCTTTGAACTCGTCCAGTTTTCCGGCTTCCGCAGCGATTTCACCATAGGTTTTACCTTCATCATATCGCTCATCTTCGAGTTCCTCGATGGTTTTACCTGTGATTCCTGCAAGAGCTTCCTGTGGTGAATCGTATTTAGCAGCTGCAAATACAGTAAGGGAAGTTACGCCCATGGCTAGGGTCAATGCTCCAGCGGCTACGATGTTTCTGATTTTTTTCATTTTATGCGCCTCCATTTATGTTCTGTACAATAAGGACTTTTCCTTTGTACACTCATAATATACATTTCAATTGTGTCATAAGTTTGTTTTTTTTACATCTTATCTGAATTTAATTCTCTGAAAATCACAAAAAAGACAAAGAAATCAATTAGAATAGAAGTATAAATCACTTATCCGTACTGAAAGGAAGATAGATTATGCCAAGAATACTTATCGCAGATGACAATAAACAGATCACTTCAATCTTAAGTGAATATGCGAAAAATGAGGGTTATGAAGTAGATGTGACCTATGAGGGCTCCTCAGCACTGGATTATTTCAGAAGGAATAAATACGATACGATCCTTTTAGATGTGATGATGCCTATGATGGACGGTTTTGAAGTCTGCAGAGAAATCAGAAAGACCTCCAATGTGCCTGTCATCATGATCACTGCAAGAGGAGAGGATTTCGAACGTATCATGGGGCTTGATATCGGTGCAGACGACTATATCGTCAAACCCTTCTCTCCAGGCGAGGTCATGGCCAGAATACGAGCTGTCCTGCGCAGAATGGAGCCTCAGGATGCTCATGTGACAAAAAACAAGTTCAGCTACGAAAACCTGAAAATCGATCTGGATCAGTTCATTGTAGAAGTCAATGATGAAGTCGTCAATCTGACGAAGAAGGAAATTGAGATTCTCTGGACTCTGGCTACAAGCAAGAATAAGCTGTTCACAAGAGAAAACCTCCTGGACAGTCTATGGGGCTATGATTATTTCGGTGATTCAAGAACGGTGGATTCCCATATCAAAAGACTACGAGGAAAACTTGAACCATACGATCATCCAAAGTGGGAGATCAAGACCGTATGGGGCATGGGTTATAAGTTCGAGGTGAAAGATGAATTATAAGATCACGCAGAAACTGGTTCTGTTTGTTTCCTCACTGCTTATCATCTTCTCACTGATCATGGGGTTGTCCTTTACGCTGATGTTCAGAAAAAGCACCATGGACTATCATAAGCATGATATGCAGAAAAGGGCAGAAGTCATTGCTGAAAGTCTTTCAGAATATCTTGATGCCGATTCAGACCCCGATCGTCGGGGTATGGGCATGGGCGGCATGGGCATGACGACTATGAGAGGTTTCATGCCATATCTTAATGTCATCGATGATATCGCCATGAGCGATGTATGGATCGTAGATGAGAATGAAGAACTGATTCTGAGAGGGCAGGGCGCAGATCTTGATTATAAAGAACTGCCCGAATCGGCCAATGAAGTGGTACAGGAAGCACTGAAAGGAAACATCTATTTCAGTGAGGAATTCAGCGATATCCTAGGTGCCAGAACACTCACTGTCGGTGCACCTGTTCGCTCCAGCAGTGAGGATACCATTGCAGTGGTGCTTCTTCATGCATCCATCACCGGAATGGAATCAGTCGTCTACAGCGGACTTCAGATTTTCATCCTCAGCACACTGCTTGCACTGTTTCTTTCCATCATACTCACAATTCTACTTTCAAGAAGATTTGTAAAGCCCCTGAAACAGATGACCAAAACTGCAGGAAGATTATCCGAAGGAGACTATTCCGTCAAAACCCACGTGACCCAGGATGATGAAATAGGGGATCTGGCCAGAACACTCGATATTCTGTCTGATAGACTGGATCTGGCTTCCAGGGAAAGCGAACGTCTGGAGCAGTCAAGAAGAGATTTCATCTCCAGTATCTCTCATGAACTGAGAACGCCCGTCACCGTTCTGAGAGGGTCCCTTGAGGCACTGAAAGACAAAGTCATCAAAGAACCTGCCCAGGTCGAAGAATATCATGAGCAGATGTTCACAGAGATCCTGGCACTCCAGAGACTTGTAGATGATCTGCTGAGCCTTACAAAACTTCAGAATCCGGATTTCAGAATGCAGATGGAACCCTTAAATCTTACCGAAGTCCTCAATGATGTGGTCCGAAGCATGCAGACCATCGCGAAGAAAAACGACATTGATCTGATTTATGAGAACAGATACGAAACACTGCTGTTTCACGGTGATTACGGTCGTATCCGTCAGATGATCACGGCTGTTCTGGATAATGCCATAAAATTCTCCTCCAGCAGGGATCAGGTGAAAATCGGAGTCACCGCATCAGAAGGAATCCTACGCGTCTCAGTGGAAGACCATGGAAAGGGAATCAGCGAAGAGGATCTGGATCACATCTTCGAAAGATTCTACCGCCACAAAAATGCGGATTCCGTGACAGGCACCGGTCTAGGACTCGCCATTGTAAAAGAGATCGCCCAGCGGCATGCTATTGAAATTGAAGTGGAGAGTACGCCACAGACCCATACGGTCTTTACTTTTGTCTTCCGTCTCATGGAAGATCAGCCTCAATAAGGCTTGTAAACTCAGCGTTTATAGGGTATCATTGAGAAGTACGAAAGCTGCATGAATTTTATTGTTGACACAATACCTGTTTGTGCTATAATAGTACGGTACAAGAAGAAACCACCGTTTCTCACCCTACGACTCGCGTTGTATGGTTAACAATTCATTCTTTAGTGAATTCGAGGACGGTACATACCGTCCTTTTTTAACGTCTTGAAACGTTGGAAAAGGCATACAAATTCCGGAGGTGAAAATTATTAAACAAAACAACCCAATTAATTACGAAATAAGAGAAAAAGAAATCAGACTTATTTCAAGCGAAGGCGAACAGATGGGACTCGTATCTTCAAAGGAAGCGCTGAGAATCGCTGAAGAACAGAATCTTGACCTGGTTATGATTGCTCCGACTGCAAAGCCGCCAGTATGTAAAATCATGGATTACCATAAGTTTATCTACGAGCAGCAGAAGAAGGAAAAGGAAGCCAAGAAAAATCAGAAGGTCATTACATTAAAGGAAATCAGATTCAGTCCTAAAATTGAAGAGCACGATATTACGATTAAAGCCAGCAAAGCCAGAGAATTTCTGGAAGACGGCGATAAAGTAAAGGTAACCGTAAGATTTAGAGGACGTGAAGCGGCTTATAAAGAGAACGGATACAAGATCCTGGATAATTTCGCAACAAAGCTAGAGGATGTCGGTCAGATCGAAAAGCCTTCCAAGATGGAAGGGCGTAACATGATCATGATCCTGACTCCAAAGAAGTAACAAACTTTAGGAGGAATTAACTATGCCAAAAATGAAGACCCATAGAGGGGCAGCAAAGAGATTTAGAAAGACTGGAAGCGGCAAGCTCAAGAGAGGAAAAGCTTACAGAAGTCATATCCTTACAAAGAAGTCAACTAAGAGAAAGAGAAATCTTAGAAAGACTGGGTATGTTTCTACAACTCAGGAAAAAGCAATGAAGAAATTGCTACCATACCTATAATAGAAGGATACAGGAGGATTAATAATGGCAAGAGTAAAAAGAGCCGTAAACGCTCGTAAGAATCATAAAAAAGTACTTAAGCTTGCAAAAGGATACTATGGCGGAAAGAGCAAGCTATTCAAGACAGCAAACGAAACTGTAATCAGAGCACAGAGAAATTCCTACATCGGTAGAAAGCTGAAGAAGAGAGACTTCAGAAGACTCTGGATCGCTAGAATCAACGCAGCTGCTAGAATGAATGGTCTGAGCTACTCCAGATTCATGAATGGTCTTAAGATCGCTGGAATCGACATCAACAGAAAGATGCTTTCAGAAATCGCGATCTACGATCCAAAGGCTTTCGCAGTACTCGTAGAAACTGCTAAGTCAAAACTTGCATAATTGAGAACATGGTCATTCGGACGAACCGCCGAATGACCTTTTTTGTTGAAAAATCCGGTAAAACAGGGATTCCTGTACGCAAGAAAGCAATCCTCAACAAATTGCTTGAAATTTACTATTAAAAGAGTACAATGAATCGTGTTATTATAGAGTGGTAGTATAATTTAACATACATAACAGGACTAAGAGGTGCATAATATGGAAGAGTTCAAGAAGAAAAGAAACATGAGTCCATTTAAAATACTAGCCATAGGATTTCTGACAGTGATTCTGACAGGTGCGATCCTTCTGACACTGCCCATCGCTACCCAGAGCGGCGAAATCACCAGTTTTCTGGACTCCATTTTCACCGCAACATCCGCTGTCTGTGTAACTGGCCTTGTGGTGCTGGATACAGGAACCTACTGGTCCACCTTCGGACAGGTCATTATTCTGACACTCATCGAAATAGGTGGTCTGGGATTCATGGCCATGTCCACATTTTTCGCCATGGTCCTTGGAAAGAGAATCTCCTTAAGAGAGAGACTCGTCATGCAGGAGGCCTACAACACCTTCAGCCTTCAGGGCATCATCAGTCATGTCAGATACATGCTGCTGTTCACAGTATCCGTTCAGCTTTTCGCTGCACTGATTCTGATGACCCAGTTCATACCGATCTACGGAATCGGAACAGGAATCTATTACGGGATTTTCCACGCGATCTCAGCATTCAATAATGCAGGATTCGATCTTCTGGGAAATTTCACCTCCATCACCATATTCAACGAGAATAAGATTATTCTGATCACACTGGCCATTCTAATCAATATTGGTGGACTCGGCTATCTTGTTATCAGAGAAATCATAAGCGGAGTTCGAGCTAAGAGAAAACTGAAGAACTTCAGTCTTCATGCGAAGGTTGTTCTGACTATATCAGGTATTCTTCTTTCTGTCGGCACCATTGCTCTGCTGATTTTCGAATGGAACAATCCTGCAACCATCGAACATATGAGTTTCGGCAATAAACTGACCAATGCATTCTTTTCCGCTGTAACGCCGAGAACCGCAGGATTCAACAGCATCTCCAATTCAGACATGTCTCCGGCAGGAAAACTTCTCACCATGGGTTACATGTTTGTCGGAGGATCCCCAGGGTCCACCGCAGGTGGTGTGAAGACAACGACCCTTGGTATCGTGGTCTTCACTCTGATCTCCGTTTTAAGAGGACGTCAGGATGCGGAAGTGTACAAGAGAAGAATTTCCCAGTCCATTGTATTCAAAGCCATGGCCATCTTCATGCTGGGGATCACCATCGTCATCATTGGTGTCATGATTCTTTCCATCACAGAAGTCGGATCTTCCTTTGAAACGATTCTTTATGAAGTCATATCCGCATTCGGTACGGTGGGGCTCAGTCAGGGTCTTACCCCGACCTTATCTTCAGTTGGTAAAGTCACCATCGCCATCATCATGTATCTGGGCAGAGTTGGTCCCCTGACGGTTATGCTGGCTCTGGCAGGCAAACAGGAAAAGATCAATTATAAATACCCGGAAGGCAAAATTCTAATAGGTTAAGGGAGAAAAGCAGATGAAAGAAAAACAGATAATCGTTATAGGACTCGGACGTTTCGGACAGAGCGTCGCAACTACTTTATTCAAAATGGGCCATGATGTACTGGCAGTGGATGATGATGAAAACATGATCCAGGAAATAGCGGATTCCGTCACCCACGCCGTTCAGATGGATGCCACAGATGAACTGGCCCTGAGAACCCTTGGCATCAGAAACTTCGACATCGCCGTCGTTTCCATCGGTACCAACATCCAGTCTTCCATCATGGTCACTCTGAACCTGAAAGAAGCCGGTGTGAAGAAAGTGGTGGCAAAAGCCACAAATGACATGCATGCAAGACTGCTCACGAAAATCGGAGCCGATAAGGTCATTCTTCCCGAACATGATATGGGGATCCGAGTAGCGCATAATCTTGTTGCGGCAAATATACTTGATTTCATTGAGCTCTCACCTGACTACTCCATCGTGGAAGTTCAGGCGCCTCACGCCTGGCTGGAAAAGGACATCAAAACCCTTGATGCCAGAGCAAAGTACGGGATCAACATCATGGCTATAAAATCCGAGATGGACATCAATATCTCTCCTCGTGCCACAGATGTGATTCACGAGGGAGATGTCCTGGTAGTCATCGGTTCCATTGATGACTTGAGTAAAATTGAAAGTCTGGTTTCCAATGATTAAGGAGACTTATATCGAAAGCAGAAGCAACCCCAGAATCAGAAGCTATAAAAAGCTGAAAGAGAAGAAATATCGCATGAGAGAGAAGCTCTATCTGGTGGAAGGGTTCCGTCTTCTGGAGGAAGCCTTCAAAGCAGGAAAAAAGGTTCATGCGGTCCTCTACGAAAGCGGGAAGAAAGAGGAGTTTGCCCGGTATATTGCGCCTTATGCAGAACAGACCGAGATCATCGTCACGGAAAACGACGTGATCCGGGATCTTTCGTCCACTGTGCATCCTCAGGGCGTCATCGGCGTTCTTTCTCTGGAGGACGCTTCCACGGAAGAGGTCTCCTTTCAGGACACATCCTCGGAGCTTCTTCTTTATCTTGACGGACTCCAGGACCCCGGGAATCTGGGCACCATCATCCGGTCCGCCCATGCAGCCGGCGCAAAGGGCATCATTCTTGGAAAGAATACCGTGGATCCCTACAATGAGAAAGTCATACGAAGTTCCATGGGATCCGTCTTTCATCTGCCCATTTATCATCAGGGGGTAGAGACGCTGAAAAAGTTTCTTGATGCGGGCTATCAGCTTGCAGTAACCAGCCTCGAAGCAGAGAGAAACATTTTTCATGAAGATCTCACCGGAAACCTGATCATCGCCATCGGCAATGAGGGCAGCGGTATTTCGGAAGAAATAGAAGAAAGAGCAGCCGTGCTGCTCGGAATCCCCATGCCCGGAGGTGCTGAAAGCCTCAATGCGGCTGTGGCGGCCTCCATCGTTCTCTTCGAACGGGTTCGCCAGCTGGAAAGCGGATTTCTGAAATAAACTGTGCTAATGCAGTTGATAAATTCATTCATATCTTCTATAATAATGTAGATACAAAACAATATTCATGCATGGATGAAGAGAGTAACTGCCAGAGAATTCTAGCCAGGGAATGAAAGCCACAGACTGTAAGCTTTCTGTAGAAAACGCGCAGTGAAGTTCACTTTGGAGCATCAGAGGGGAAACTAGAGTAGTCTCTGACGGGTAAACCGATACATTTAACTGAGCGGGCGGGAGCGATCTCGTCAATCAGGGTGGTACCACGGATTCTTCCGTCCCTTTTATGAGGGACGGTTTTTTTATTTATTCGAAATGGAGGAAATTATGCGCGAACAAATTGAAGCCATCAAAAAAAGTTTCAACGAAAAAATCGAAAATCTGAAGTCCGGTGAAGAGCTGGAAAAGCTGAGAGTGGAATATCTCGGTAAAAAAGGTGAATTTACTAAGATTCTAAGAAGTATGGGAGGACTTTCTCCTGAAGAGAGACCTCTGGTAGGTAAGCTTGTGAATGAAGCGAAAGGGGAACTGGAAGAGAAAATCCAGTCCCTGAAGGAAGTCATCAGGGAAAGAGCCACCGAGGAAAAGCTGAGAAACGAAGTCATCGACATCACGCTGCCTGGTGTGAAGTCGCCCATGGGCGGTAAGCATCCGCTGATGATCACCATGGAAAAGATCGAGAACATCTTCCTTGAAATGGGATTCACCATAGAAGAAGGCCCTGAAGTGGAGCTTGATTATTATAATTTCGAATCTCTCAACATCCCCAAGGATCATCCGGCCAGAGGAGAGCAGGACACCTTCTACATTGACGATAATATTGTCCTGAGAACCCAGACTTCACCTGTCCAGATCAGAACCATCGAAAATCAGAAACCACCCATCAAGATGATCTCTCCGGGGAAAGTCTACCGTTCTGATGATGTGGATGCGACGCATTCACCGATCTTCTATCAGATCGAAGGCCTTGTCATAGACAAAGGAATCACCTTCGCGGATCTGAAGGGCACACTGGAGCAGTTCGTCAAAAAGCTTTACGGAGACGACATCAAGACCAAATTCAGACCGCATCATTTCCCATTCACCGAACCATCGGCGGAAATGGACGGGACCTGCTTCGTCTGTCACGGAGAAGGCTGCAAGGTCTGCAAGGGCGAAGGATTCATCGAGCTTCTGGGATGCGGTATGGTGCATCCGGAAGTCCTGAAGAAGGGCGGCATCGATCCTGAAGTCTATTCAGGCTTCGCATTCGGATTCGGACTGGACCGCATGACCATGCAGAAATTCGGCATCGACGATATCAGGCTTCTCTATGAAAGTGACATGAGATTCCTGAAGCAATTCAAGTAGGAGGAGAAACAGCATGAAATTACCAATCAGATGGTTAAAAGATTATATAGACATCAGTGTAGACGGAAAGACACTGGCAGATGATCTGACCCTTTCCGGCTCAAAAGTGGAAGGGCTTGAAAACCCTTTCGATGTGATCCAGAACGTGGTCACCTCAAAGATTCAGAAGATCGAAGCGCATCCGGAAGCGGATAAGCTGGTCGTATGTACCGTAGACATAAACCAGGAGGAGCCCATCGTCATCGTCACCGCTGCGACGAACATGAAGGAAGGGGATGTTGTCCCTGTGGCCCTTCACAATTCAACGCTCTGGGAAGGGGTCAGCATCAAGAAGGGGAAACTTCGCGGCATTCTTTCCAACGGCATGTTCTGCTCTGAAGAAGAACTGGGTTTAAAGGAAAAAGGAACCTGTGACGGTCTCATGATCATGCCCGAAGACACCGAAATCGGAGTGGACATCAAGGAAGCACTGGGCCTCAACGGGGGGATACTGGACCTTGAAATCACCTCCAACAGACCGGACTGCCTCAGCATCCTCGGTCTTGCCAGAGAAACCCGGGCGATGTATGAAACCCCTCTAAAGAAGCCTTCTCTGACCTTCCATCCGATTCCATCTGATGTGGAACCTGTGAAGGTATCTCTGGAAACTCCTCTGGCGAGAAGATACATGGCACGGGAAATCGTGGATGTGACCATCGGAGAAAGCCCAGAATGGATCAAGTCCAGACTTCTGGAGGCCGGTGTAAGACCAGTGAACAATATGGTGGACCTTACAAACTTCGTCATGCTGGAAATCGGACAGCCGCTCCACGCATTTGACAAAAGAGAAATCACCTCAGGCATCATCCGTGTCACAGAAGCGGCTGGTGGAGAGAAATTCACCACCCTGGATGAGAATGAAAGAACCCTGAAGGAGAAGACACTGCTGATCAATGACGACAAGACCATCATAGGCATCGCAGGAATCATGGGTGGTCTGGACTCTGAAATCAAGGAAGACACCACCAGAGTCATTCTGGAATCCGCCAATTTCGATGGCGTCACCACAAGGAACGCATCCTCTTATCTTAATCTGAGAACAGAAGCATCCACAAGATTCGATAAGGATATCGATCCTAATCTGGCAGAACTTGCCCTGGACCGCATCTGTCATCTGATAGAGAAGCTTGAAATCGGTAAAGTGCTGGACTATACCGTGGATGTCTATAACGAAAAAAGAGAGCCGAATCATCTGGAGGTTCCTGTTTCCTACATCAACGGTTTCCTGGGCACTGAAATCTCCGAAGAGAGAATGGTGAAGATCCTGAATGATCTTGAGATTTCCACCGATGCGAAGGAAGGAATCCTAACGATCGAAACACCGACTTTCAGAAACGATCTGCTTATCAAAGAGGACATCGCAGAAGAAATCGCTAGAATCTACGGATACAACAACATAGATGCCACCATCCCTCATGTCAACGCGCCTAGAGGTGGAAGATACCCTCATCAGATCCTGAGAAGGAAGCTGGAAGAGTATCTGGTGGCACAGGGACTTTATGAATCCATCAGCTACAGCTTCATTTCCAGAAAGGATCTGGACAAGGTGCTGATTCCGGAAGACTCCAGTCTTCGGGATATGGTGGAGATCCGAAATCCATTGGGAGAGGATTTCTCCGTCATGAGAACCTCCATGCTCTCCTCCATGATGGAATCTCTGAGCAGAAATGAAGCCAGAAGCAATGATGAAGCTTATCTCTATGAGATCGGAAAAGTCTATCTGAAAACGGGGGATGTTCTTCCTGAAGAAAAGGAGATGCTGACCATCGGTATGTACGGAAAGGACCTGTTCTTCCATCTGAAGGGCATCGTGGAAGTCATTGCGGATGAGTTCGCGCTGAAGAACGTCAGCTTCAGAAGAAGCGGGAATCCGTTCTTCCATCCAGGAAAGTCTGCGGACATTCTTCTAGGAAAGAAGGTTCTTGGCAGTTTCGGAGAAGTGCATCCAAGAGTCCTCGCCAATTACAATATGGACGAGGCTTCCTATGTACTGGAAATGGATCTGAAGACACTCTACGACAGTGCAGACCTGGAAAGAAAATACACTGAGATTCCGAAGTATCCATCCGTCACCAGAGACATCGCTGTCCTTGTGGATGATGCGGTTCTCGTTCAGGAGATGGAAAACATCTTCAGGAAGCAGGGTGGAAATCTATTGGAAAGCTTCACACTCTTTGATGTCTATAAGGGCACACAGCTTCCGGAAGGCAAGAAGAGCGTAGCGTACAACCTGGTTTACAGAAACAGGGAAAAGACGCTCACCGACAAGGAAGTCAATAAGGTTCATGATAAAATCGTGAGAACCCTTGAGCATGTTTTAGGTGCAGCCTTAAGATAAACATGAAATGATAGGGCTATATTCAGCATGATAGAATCATCCGCTTCAAGAAATAATCTGAAAGCGGATGATTTTTTTCCTGAAAAAGTCTATAATAGTCTTTAACCGATGTGATTTGTTAGAATATTGGAAATTAACCGGCGCAACCGGTGCCGGTGTAGAAGATTTACTTGAGGGGGACCATCGAATGAATAAAGTTACCGTTAGAATCTGTGGGCAGGAATATGTCGTCAAAGGGGAAGAGAAGGAAGATTATCTGCGAAAAGTCGGGAAAGAGGTCAATCATCTGATCAATTCCATCATGGAAAGAAACAAGCAGATCGATACATCTTCCGCTGCGGTGCTTGCCGCCCTGAACTCCGTGGACAAAGCCTTCAAGAAAGATTTCGAAATCGAAGCCATCAAAAAGGAAGAAGGATCCGTCTATCAGAAATCCGAGGGCCTCAAAGAAGAAATCAAGCTTCTGGAAGAAGCACTGGAAAAGATGCAGAAGGAAAATCAGGTCTTAAGCGATAAGATTTCCACCTTCAGAAATGCGGACGAAAAGGGCAGACTTTCCAAGGAACGTGAAATAAAAAGGCTTGAAACGGAACTGAGACTGACGCAGGACAGCGCCAAAGAATACCGGGATGAGAATGAAACGCTCTCCAAACTGAATAAAGAACTGAAATTTGAACTGCAGTCCTACAAATACAAGGTTCTGGAGCTCCAGAAGAAACTCTTCGACACGCAGCTGACCCAGACGAAAGACAATAAGGAAAAGAAGGAAAAGAATCCGATCCTGAAGGAAAAACTGAAGTAAAATATGATAAAGAGCATTCTTCTGCCATGTCTGCAGAAGGAAATCACAAAACCGGCACTGACAATGGTTCAGTTCCGGTTTTGTGTTATAATGGATAAGGAAAATTTTAGTAGATGAGGTAGATGAATTTGAATAATATAGAACTGCTGGCCCCTTCAGGAAGTATGGAATCACTTGTCATGGCTGTTCAGAACGGAGCGGATGCCGTATACCTGGGGGGAACCCGATTCTCTGCCAGAGCCTATGCATCAAACTTTACAGAACAGGAACTGGAAGATGCTGTAGATTACTGTCACAGCTATGGGGTGAAAGTGAATATCACGCTGAACACGCTTCTCAAGGATTCAGAACTTGATGAGGCTGTTTCCTATGCGCAGTTTCTCTACACCATCGGAGTGGATGCGCTCATCGTGCAGGATACAGGACTCATCTACAGACTTCGAAGAGACCTTCCTCTTTTTGAGCTTCATGCATCCACACAGCTCACCATCCATAACGGAGATGGTGCGCTCTATTTCACGGAAAAAGGAATCAGAAGGGTGGTTCTCTCAAGAGAGCTCTCTTTTGAGGAGATAAAGCACATCAGCAGAGACCTGGGCGTGGAAACGGAAATCTTCGTCCACGGAGCACTATGCATCAGCTACTCCGGACAATGCCTCATGAGCAGCATCCTGGGCGGGCGAAGCGGGAACCGGGGCCGATGTGCACAGCCCTGCAGACTGCCCTACGATCTCATGGATGAATCCGATGTATCCCAGGCCAAAGCCTACCTCATGAGTCCCAAGGACATCACTGCGGTGGACAATATGGATGAGATCATAGACTCGGGTGTTTATTCCCTGAAGATTGAAGGAAGAATGAAGCGGCCGGAATATGTGGCTGCGGCGGTGAAGTATTTCAGAGAAGAGATTGAAGGCAGGAAAGAAGCCTATCATAAGAATAACCTTTTAAAGGTCTTCAACAGAGAAGGCTTTTCAGACGGGTACTTTCACGGTAAAACCGGAAAAGACATGATGTCCTTCAACTATCCCAAAAACACCGGTGTCCCCATCGGCAAGGTGAACAGTGACGGAAGCCTGACGCTTTCTGAACCTCTTCGAAAAGGAGATGGCCTTCGTGTGGGTGAAAAAGGTCTCACAGTGGAAGGCATCCGAGACAGGAGCGACGTGAAAGAGAAGGCTCTGCCAGGGGAAACCGTAAAGCTCACAGGCAGAAGCACACTGCCTGAAGGCCCGCTATACAAGACCTATGACTTTGAACTGATGGATGCGCTGAAAAGAAGTCACAACGGACGATATGACCGTAAAATAGAACTCACAGGAGTGCTTTTCTTCCGGGCCGGAGAAGAAGCATCCCTAGAGGTGCATTATAACGGGAAAAAGTACAGAAGAGCTTCCAAAAAAGTGGAAACCCCCATCAAAGCTCCGTTGTCACTGGAGAGAGTGGAAGAAGCGCTGAAAAAGAGCGGAGAATCTCCCTTTGTCCTCACCACAATCCTGGCGGATGATTTCAGCGAAGGATTCCTGCCCATAAGAGAGCTCAATGAAATGAGACGACTGCTTCTTGAAGATATTGTCGATGATCTTGTGAAAAGCAGCAAAAGAATACTGCCGGAGAAGCTCGTACTGGCGAACAGCGAAATAAGCCATGAAATCAGAGAAAATATGAGGCTCGTATCCGTCTCCACCAAAGAGCAGCTGAAGCTGGCGCTTGAAATGGGGGCAAAAGATCTTGCTGTGTATCCGTTCTACCGCGGATCCCGCTATATAAACTTCAGAGACGTTGCAGTGCTTCTAGAGAAGCACAAAGAGATCCGTCTTTATGTGAAGGTCTCCAATATTTTAAGAACGGAGCTGCATGCCATTGTGGAGAAGGTGAAGAAACTGGAAGACCACGGGAAGCTTGCAGGTATCATAACAAACAATGCAGGGGTCATACGACTCCTCGGGAAAGAGTTCTACATCATCGGAGACTACAAACTGAACATCATGAACAGTGATGCCCTCAAATTCTATGAGGAGGATCTTTCCATGTCCATGGTCAGTGAAGAGCTCAACAGACAGGAGCTGAAAGCGCTGAAGCAGAAGGAAAGATACCTTACTCTGGTCTACGGAAGACAGGAGATGATGCACAGCGAGTACTGTCCGGTAGGTGCAACTGTCGGAGGCATGACCCGTGAAACGCCCTGCAACGAAGCCTGCATGAGAGAGAGCTATCGCCTGAAGGACCGTATGGGGGAAGAGTTCCCTGTCATGACGGACATCTTCTGCAGAAGCTACATCATGAACGGAAAGCCCAAGAATCTTCTGGACAGCACCCGGGATCTGGAACACATCGGTATCCGTTCCTTCAGGGTTGATCTTACAACGGAAAGCCCTGAAGAAGCCAGAGAGATTCTCCATGCGTTTCTCACTGGCGAAGCACTTGAACTCCCATCATTTAACAGAGGACATTATAAGCGAGGTGTTGAATAGTGAAAGATAAGAATCTGAACAAACTCGAATTCAATAAAATCAAGGAGAAAATCAAATCCTATGCCGTCTCTTCTCCCGGAAAAGAGGGGATCGAATCCCTTTCTCCTCTTTCCGCCGCTGCAGAAATCGAAAGAGCGCTGGAAGAAACCAGGGAAGCCCTGAGTCTATTGGTGGAAAAGGGAAGTGCCCCTTTTGAAGGTGTCTATGATGTAAGAAGCTCCATTGCCTATATCGCTAAAGGAGGAACCGCCAGTGCGGAATTCCTTCTTAAGATCGCCAATGTCATGAAAAGCGCCAGACATTTCAAAGACTATGTGGGGAAAGAGGAACACAGCTTCCATCTGAAAAACCTCGTGTATGGGATCACTCCCCTGAAGCAGCTGGAGAACGCCATCTATAACGCCATAGTGGGGGATCAGGAGATTTCCGATCACGCCTCCGATACGCTGCTGAAAATCAGGCGTTCCCTGAGAGATAAGACAGGCTCTGTCAAAGACAAGATCCAGAGCCTTGTGAGAGAGAATGAGAAGTATCTTCAGGACAGCATCTATACGGTTCGTGGGGACCGATATGTCATTCCGGTGAAAGCCGAACACAAAGGTCAGGTCAAAGGACTGATCCATGACCAGAGCGCATCCGGTGCGACACTGTTCATCGAACCCATGAGCCTTGTGAATCTCAATAATGAGATCAAAGAGCTCATGCTGAAGGAAAAAGCCGAAATCGAGTGTATTCTCATGGAGCTTTCAAGGAAAGTGGAAATGGACGTGGAATCCGTGCGAAGAAACGCTTCCATCATCTATGAACTGGATGTGATCTTTGCCAAGGCGAAATATTCCAGCCGAATCGAAGGAACCAAGCCTGAGCTGAAGGAAGATCTCACCTTCAATCTGAGAGACGCCAGACACCCCCTGATCCCGGACAGAGAAGTCGTACCCTCCACCATCTACATGGAGGAAGGCATCACGACCATTGTCATCACAGGACCTAACACTGGCGGTAAGACCGTTACCCTTAAAACCGTAGGCCTGCTCCATATCATGGCCATGTCCGGGATTCTCATTCCAGTGACAGACGGCTCCAGCATCGGACATTTCCGCGACATCTACGCGGATATCGGAGATGAACAGAGCATTGAGCAGAGCCTCTCCACCTTCTCCTCCCACATGACAAACATCGTCAGCATCATAAAAGAAGCCGATGATCATTCCCTTGTTCTTTTCGATGAACTGGGCGCAGGTACAGACCCCACCGAAGGTGCCGCTCTTGCCATGGCGATTCTCGAAACCCTGAAGGAAAGAGCTATTCGGATCCTTGCCACGACGCACTACAGCGAACTGAAGGCCTATGCACTGAAATCCGACAAGACCGTCAACGCTTCCGTGGAATTCAATGTGGAGACGCTCCGGCCTACCTACAGACTTCTCATCGGTGTACCCGGAAAATCCAATGCCTTCCTCATCTCCAAAAGACTGGGACTGAATGATGACATCATCGAACGTTCCAGAGCATTCATCGACCGGGAAGCGCTGAAATTCGAGGAACTCATCGAAAGTCTTGAAAAATCCAGAAGAGATGCCTCCAAGGATGCGCGAGATGCGGAGAACATCAAGAGAGAACTCCTCACCAAAGAAGAGGAACTGAAGAAAAAGCTGGAACGCATCGAGGAAATCCGGGAAAAGGCCATGAGAGATGCGAAGAACGAAGGCAGAAAATACCTGGAGGAAGCCAAGACCAAAGCGGATGAAATCCTCAGACAGCTCCGAGACCTGGAAAGCAGTGTGGAGCTGAAAGACAGCAGAAGAAGCCTGCAGGAAATCCGGGATCATCTGAAAAAGGACATGGATAAGTCGGAACAGAAAGATCTGTTCGAAAAAGTGGAAGGAAAAAAGATTACGGAGTTCAGCGAAGGACAGGAAGTTCTTCTGTCCACTCTGAATCAGAAAGTGTCCATCCTGACACTGCCGGATGCCAAAGGAGACCTTATGGTTCAGGCCGGCATCATGAAGCTGAATGTGAATAAAAGGGATCTTGTGGAGATCCGGGAAGACAAGAAGCAGAAAAAGATCGCGAAAAGGGAAGCCAGGCTCAATCTGAAACAGGTTTCCATCAGCTGTGATGTCCGTGGACAGGATGCGCTGGAAGCGGAGCATATCGTTGATATGTATCTGGATGAAGCCTCCATGGCGGGTCTTAATGAGGTCACCATCATTCACGGCATGGGAACGGGGATCCTGAAGGAACACCTCTGGGATATGTTCAGGCATCACCCGCATGTGAAGAAATACCGTCTGGGCGAATACGGAGAAGGGGGAAAAGGTGTTACCATCGTAACCCTGAAATAGAGCGCATGAAAGAAAAACTGCTTGTATCAGCCTGTCTTCTTGGAGAGAAGGTAAGATACGACGGAAAAGGTTTTGAAATCGGAGAAATAGATCGGCTCAGGGAGAAATTCGAGCTGATTCCCATGTGTCCGGAAGTCCTGGGCGGGCTCTCTGTCCCCAGAGATCCTGCTGAGATAAGAAACGGTCTGGTACTGACCGTGAACGGGAAAGACGTGACGAAAAACTACGAGGAAAGTGCCTGGATCACCCTGGACTACTGCAGAAGAAACGGAATCACAAAAGCGGTTCTCAAAGCCAGAAGTCCTTCCTGCGGCAAAGACCGGATTTATGACGGTACCTACTCAGGCAGACTGATTGAAGGCCATGGTGTCGCCTGCAGACTGCTCATGGAAAACGGAATTGAAGTCTATACAGAAAATGAAATCGGAGGATTATGGAAATGACATTAAAGGAAGCGGCAGTGAATGCCAGAAAACTCATGAAGCCCCAGTGCAGAATGTGTCCCGAATGCGATGGCGTGGCATGCAGAGGAGAAGTTCCCGGCATGGGCGGAAAGGGAACCGGTTCAAGTTTCATGAGCAATTACAATGCGCTGAAAAAAATAACACTGAATCTCAAAACCATTCATGATGTGAAGGAACCTGTTCCTGAAACCGAGCTTTTCGGACAGATCCTCTCCATGCCGGTGATGCCGGCTCCTGTCACCGGTGTGAACATCAATATGGGAAACAAGGTTACAGAAGAAGACTATATCCGAGCTGTGATAAGAGGTTCAAAAAATGCAGGGATCATTCCTATGGTAGGGGATTCCGCATTCAAATCATTCATTGAAGACAACCTCAAAGTACTGAAGGAGGAATCCGTTTCCGGTATTCCGTTCATCAAACCCTGGAACAATGAAGAGCTTCTCTCAAGAATCGATCTTGCCATGACTTCAGCTCCTCTGGCAGTGGGTGTGGACATCGATGCTGCCGGTCTTGATACACTGAAGATGCATGGACAGCGCGTAGACCCCAAATCCCTCAGTGACCTTATGGAAGTGAAGGCGCATCTGAAGGTGCCTTTCATCATCAAGGGAATCATGACCGTGGAAGAGGCGAATCTCGCGGTTCTTGCTGGTGCAGATGCCATTGTGGTTTCCAATCACGGAGGCAGGATTCTGGATCACACACCATCCACAGCATCTGTTCTCAAGGACATCGCAGAGGCTGTAGGTGACCGCTGCAAGGTACTGGCAGATGGTGGTGTGCGAAGTGGTGTGGATGTATTCAAGCTTCTGGCTTTAGGTGCGGACGCTGTGCTTATCGGAAGACCCTTCGCCCAGTATGCCATCGGTGGTGGTGAGGAAGCGGTATCTCTTTATGCGCAGAAGATCTACAATGAACTGAGGGGAGCCATGCTCCTTACAGGATGCAGAGACCTGAAAGCCATCAAGGCATCCCAGGGAAAATGCATCAACGTCCCGGAATAAACGTTAAAGCAATAACGAAGGAAAGAATGATTATGAATATCGTGACACAGCAGGAGACAATTTAACAGGTTGGCGGTCCCATCCGGGAAGTTTTCACGGAATTTATATAGTTCTTTACCTTCAATTGATAATGTGCATAGGATATTTTATACTGAAAGAAGATGAGCCGGCGGGTTTCATCTTCTTTTTGAAATTCGCTGTATACGTTATCAGAACATTAAGGGGGAAATTATTTTGATTACCAGCTTGAAAGAAATCATAAGCCAGGCAAGAAATCAGAAAAAGCGCATCGCTGTGGCTTCTGCGGAAGATAAAGATGTACTGATCTCACTGTCTGAAGCGGAAAGACACAATATGGCCAGCTTTCTGCTCTTCGGTGATGCCCTGAAAATCAGGGAGACCATGGAAAAAAACAATCTTGTTTTCCGTCATGCGGAGATCATCGACGCGAAAACACCGGAAGAAGCTTCCTACATGGCCGCAAAAGCCGTTTCCGAGGGGAATGCGGATATTATCATGAAAGGCCTCGTGGACACCAAGGTGCTGCTGAAAGCGGTGCTCAGCAAGGAACTGGGACTTAGAGGAGATACGCTCCTGTCTCATGTGATGGTCTATGAGATGAAGAGTTATCATAAACTGATTCTTCTCACCGACGGCGGCATGGTCATGAAGCCCAGCGTGAAGGAAAAGGAAAACATCATCAGAAACGCCATGACACTGGGCGCCATATTCGATCTCCATCCTATGAAGGTTGCGGCACTCTCCGCTGTGGAAAAAGTGAATCCCAACCTGGAGAGCAGCGTGGATGCACTGGAACTTCAGAACCTGTTCAAAGGGGAGAAGGATGTCGTTGTGGAAGGACCCTTATCCTTCGATATCGCCATCTCGAAAGCATCCGCAGAGCATAAGGGCGTTTCAGGGGAAGTGCCTGGAGACGCGGATGTGCTTCTTGTGCCCGGTCTTGAAGCGGGAAATTTCCTGGGCAAGTCCTTCACCTACATGGCCGGTGCAGAAAGCGCAGGCATCATCCTGGGTGCAAAATGCCCGGTGATTCTCACATCACGTTCCGATTCCAGTGAAGCAAAGCTGAACAGCATCGCGCTGGCCGTAATGATGACTTTATCCAAGGGGGAAAAACAATGAAATCACTTATGACAGGTAATGAAGCCCTCGCAAGAGGTGCTTATGAGGCAGGAGCACATTTCGCTTCTGCCTATCCGGGAACTCCATCCACTGAAATACTGGAGAATCTGGCGAAATACAAGGAAGTCTACTCTGAATGGGCACCCAACGAGAAAGTCGGTATGGAAGCGGCTTCAGGGGCAGCCATCATGGGTGCAAGAGCACTGACCACCATGAAGCATGTGGGACTGAATGTGGCAGCAGATCCTTTCTTCACCATGGCCTACATCGGCGTCAATGGTGGACTGGTCATCATCAACGCTGATGACCCGGGGATGCATTCTTCCCAGAATGAGCAGGACAACCGCTACTATGCGCTCCATGCCAAAGTGCCCATGCTGGAACCTTCAGACTCCGAAGAATGCCGCATCTTCGTGAAGAAAGCGTACGAGATCAGTGAGGAATTCGATACACCGGTGCTTATCAGAACCACCACCAGAGTGAATCATTCCAAATCTCTTGTGAACCTGGAAGACAGAAAAGAAGTCGCCATAAAAGAATACAAGAAAGACAAGCTGAAGAATGTCATGACACCAGGCCATGCGCAGAGAAGACATCCCATCGTGGAAGACCGACTTGTAAGTCTAAGACACTACAACAATGCTTCCACCTTGAACATCATGGAGAAAAACGACAGCAAGCTCGGCATCATCACCTCAGGAATCTCCTATGCCTATGCCAGGGAAGTCTTCGGTGATACCGCATCTTATCTGAAGCTGGGTATGACTTTTCCGATTCCCACCGAACTCATCGAAGAATTCGCCAAGGACATGGAGGAGCTCATCGTCATTGAAGAGAACGAACCTTATCTGGAGAAGGAGATCAAAGCCATGGGCATCGCCTGCAGAGGCCGGGATGTGCTGCCCATCTGCGGAGAGCTGAACCCTGAAATCATAAGGGAAGCTTTCCTGGGAACGGAGAAGAAGGAAATGATTCTCATGGAATCGAAGTCTCCCACAAGACCTCCAGTACTCTGTGCAGGCTGTCCCCATAGAGGGTTCTTCAATGCACTGAAGACCGACAGAGACATCATCGCATCCGGTGATATCGGCTGCTACACCCTAGGTGCCATGGACCCCATCAATGTGACGGACACCGTCATCTGCATGGGCGCATCCATCTCCGCCGGAACAGGTATGCAGAAAGTCCTGGACATTCAGGGAAACACAAAGAAGAAAGTGTTCTCCTTCATCGGGGATTCCACGTTCTTCCACTCCGGCATCACTGGTCTTGTGAATTCCATCTACAACAAGATCCCTGTGGTCACCGTGATCATGGACAACCGGACCACGGGCATGACCGGGCATCAGGAGAATCCTGGAACCGGAAAGACCTTAATGGGTGAAGAAGCAGGGGACATCAACATTCCGATGCTGGTCCGCTCTTTAGGCATAAAGGATGAGAACATCAAAATCATCAATCCCTATTATCAGGACAAGGCGAAGGAAGTGATCAAGGAAGCCAAAGCAGCAACGGAGCCATTTGTCATCATCACACAGGAACCCTGTGCGCTTCTGAAGGATGTACAGATCCTTAGAAGAAATTCCTATGTGGAAATCGATCAGGAAAAATGCAGAAAGTGCAAGACCTGCGTTCGTACCGGATGTCCTGCCATCTACATCAAGGATGGAAGTGTATTCATCGACAGAGAAATGTGCAACGGATGCACACTGTGCTATCAGGTATGCCCGTTTGATGCAATCGAGAAGAAAGGGGATCTTGTCAATGCGTAAGGAAGCCAATATATTATTTGTAGGGGTCGGCGGACAGGGAACCATATCCGCCTCGAATCTTTTATCAGCTGCGCTCATTGATCTGGGTTATGATGTCAAGATGAGCGAAGTGCATGGCATGGCTCAGAGAGGCGGCAGCGTCTCCACTCAGGTCAGGTACGGGGAGAGGGTTCATTCTCCGCTCATAGAAAAGGGAACAGCCGACTACATCGTATCCTTCGAGAAAAGCGAATCCGGAAGGTGGCTTCAGTTTCTGAAGGAAAACGGCACCGTCATTTCCAGTGACCATGAAATCAGGCCCTATTCCGTCAACATGGGCAAAGAAGTCTATCCGGAGGAAATCATACTGAAATGAAGGAAAAAGGCTATGATGTGAAAGCAGTGGATGCACAGAGCAAAGCCATAGAACTCGGCAACGCCAAAGTGGCCAATATGATTCTGCTGGGCATTCTGGCAAAAGATCTGGGCATGGAGAAGGATCTTCTCGACAAGCTCATAGGCCAGTATTTCAAGCCCGCTCTGCAGGATGTGAACCTGAAGGCCATGGAACTGGGCTACAGCTTATAGAACCTCTCAAATAGTAAAGCAGGAGTCCCCTGATGGAACTCCTGCTTTTTCATTTTCTCATCCTTCCGCCCGATGCCTACAGGAACAGAGATACTGCGCTGTAGACCAGCAGCAGCGCCATGATGGTATTGATGAGCTTTCCCTTGTCTGAAAACAGTTTTCGAAACAGTGACCCGAACAGCGCCCACAGCACGGTGCAGAGAAAACCCACCACAGCCAGAAAGAAGGCGAATAGAAGAAGAATACCTGTTTCTCTGTAATGAGGCAGGATATAGGATCCCATGGCTGTGATGCTGTAGATGTAGAGCTTGGGATTGATGAACTGAAGGAGAACCCCTGGAAGAAACCTTGCTTCGGTCATCTTTCCGGTTCTGATCTCTTTTCCGCTGGTCATGATCTTGTAGGCCAGATAAAGAAGATACCCTGCACCAATGACAAGCATCACGGGCTCCGCCTTGGGAATATAACTGAAGAAAAGACTGGAAAACAGTGTGGAGAGCACCATGACCATGGTGGTGCCCAGGAAGATCCCCAGATTGAACGGATAGCTCTTTCTGAAACCCATCCTGCTGGCATGAGTCATGGACATGATGTTGTTGGGTCCTGGCGTAATGGCCGTGATGATGATATAGGTGAGAAAGGCTGCTACATTCATAAGGCTCCTCCAATACGACTACATTTCTATATCTCATTACTTTAGAACTTTTTGCACTTCCTGTCAAAACATTTCCGCGCTTTCATTCCGGAAGAAGGAGAGAAAGACGCTTCAGAAAGTCCGAGAACCTTCTTCCGGTCATAAAAAACCGAGAAGCATAAAGTGCTTCTCGGCTGATTTCATAAGATTGATTACTGGTTGCTTGCTTCCTTGGAGTCGATGGGTGTGGGTTCCGTCAGAACCAGATTGAAATCTGAAACGAATTTACTGTGTCCGTCAGCCAGCTCACTGAGCTTGGTCATGAACTGCTTCTTTTCCCAGAGCACTTTATCCTTCAGGGCACCGTATTTTGCAAGCAGATTTTCGATTCTTTCTTCTGCTTTTTCCGTTTTCTCTCTTTCCAGCTGCAGTTCCAGCTCCAGCTCTCTGTTTCTGATTTCCTGCTCCATGGATAGCTCTTCCAGGAACTGCTGGATGCTGCTGAATTCCTTTTTGAAACCACTGATCTGAAGATCGGAAAATTTCTTCTTCTCTTCAGAGAGATTCTCTTCCACTGCGATTCTCAGATTCTTTTCCTCATACAGTTTATTCCTGATGGCTTCATTGGATTTCTCCACTTCTTCCAGACGGCTTTGCAGAGCCTTGATTTCCTGACGCAGACTGAGACTGATTCTTTTCTCTTCATCTACCTGGGCATAAGCTTCCAGCTTCATCTGTTCGACTTTTTCATCAAGATACGTCGTATCGTTCTGGTTTTCAAGGTCCTCCACCTGGAGGTTCAGGAGTCTCATCTCCTCATTCAGTGCATAAATCCTCTCGGAGAGTTCATGACTCTTTTCCTTTTCCTGTACAAGCAGTGTTTCCAGAGCATCCTTCTCCGTGCGAAGTTCCATGATGGTCTCTTCGAACTTTCCGCCGCCTTCTTCCAGTCTCATGCTGTACTCGCTGAGAAGAGATTCATGGGAGAGGATGATGCCGTTTTTCTCATCCAGTTCTTCCAGAAGGGCGTCCATTTCCTGTTTCATCTCCAGGAGACGACTGTTCTGTTCGGATTTCAGAGTATGCAGTTCATTTTCAGCTGTCTGCTTATCCTGGGTCAGTTTCATGATGTTCTTTCTCAGATTCTGATCGCTGTTCTGAAAATTGCTGTTCATGGCATTGACAAAGTCGACGACCTCCGCCGGGTTGTACCCGCCGAACAGTTTCTTCTTGAATCTTGCCTTGAAATAATCCTCATTGTAGCTGTTGATGATTTCCGTCTTTTCAGTATGCTCCATTAATGCGCCCCCCACTATAGGTATATTTCTTCATATCCATAGAAACTCATGCATAATACTAGTTTATGTTTTAATATATTATATATTTTATAGGCTAGTACGTCAACAATAATCAATAGCACCTGGAAATTATGGGGGAAACTTTTCCGGATTTACTGCAGGATCCGTTATACTTCTTGTGTCTCAGACTCATGGAGTGCTTTCATGAAATCAAATTCGTTCATGATCTTTCTGAACCAGAAAGTGTACTTCTCAGGATTCTCGACCATATCCTTTTTCAGATCTTCCATGGAAATCCACCTGTAATCATGAACCTCTTCCTTGTTGATGTCAGGATTCTTGTCATACCTGCCGACAAAAACATGATCGTATTCATTTTCAGTGATGCCGTTGTCGAAACGGATCTCATAGGACATCTCATGAACGTGGGTCAGCTCTGTATCGAAACCCATCTCTTCGGGCAGTCTTCTGTGCACTGCAGAAACAGTGGTCTCTCCATATCGCGGATGACTGCAGCAGGTGTTGCTCCAGAGGCCAGGTGTATGGTACTTGGAAAGCGCTCTCTGCTGAAGCAGAAGCTCGTTCTTCTCATTGAACACGAATATGCTGAAGGCTCTGTGCTTCACTCCTTTAAGATGGGCCTCTTCCTTGCCCATGTATCCCTGAAAAGTGTCCTGTTCGTCTACGAGTATCAGTATATCTTCCATTTTTTCTATCTCCATTTCACTTCGAATATTTGGATTATTATAGCTGATATCTTCTCTTTCATCAAACGTTTCCTTTCATTCTTTTCATAAATATTAAGATGAATTTAAAATTTTTGGGATATATTCGTACTATTGATTAATAGAATTTCAGAATGTCGGTGGCACGCAATTATATTCCGTAAAATTTCTATCCGACATGCAAGGAGAATGCAATGAAAGAATACGAGAAAAGCACCATAGTGGATTTCAAGGAAGTGGACCGGTTTTTATACGTCAAACTGGATTCTCTGGTGCAGATGCTGAACACCACATCCATGTATCATACGGTAAGTCTGGGGCTTGCTCCGAACTATATGGAGGAGATGGGACTGGTCTGGGTACTCTACAGCTGGAAGCTGCATCTTAAGGAAGGGGATTATTATGCCCGAACACTTCGTTTCAGAACCTTCGCCCTTTTCCAGAAGGACATCTACTCCCACAGATACTTCTACGTGGTGGATGAAAATGGGAAAACCGTAGGATATGCGCTTTCTGTATGGATCGTCATAGACGGAGAAAAGAGGAAGATGGTGAAGATTCCGCAGCATGTCCAGAATGTGTATCATGATAAAATCGATCCTTCGCTTTCACCAGTACAGGATGAGATCGTTCAGGAAATTGATGCAAAACCCGTCAAGAAAAGAAGGAATCCCGTCTACACCCACGAAAAGCGCTTTGAAATCCGATTTCATGACATCGACAGCAACGACCATGTGAACAACACGGTCTATATCGGCTGGGCCATGGAATCTCTCACAACGGACCAGAATGAAACCTATCTTCTGGACTTTGTGCCGGAGGATCTTTCCATCGTCTACAAAAAAGAGAAGAGGCCTGGCGGGAATGTTCTGGTAAAGTCTATGCTGGAGGACAGATTCTCCTATCATGAAATCTATGATGAAGAGGACAATCTGCTGTCCATAGTGGAGCTGAAATGGAAAAGAAGAAGCTAGAGAAGCACTCCGGAAAGCATATCCTCAGAAAAACCCTTTTTGTCCTTACTGCCGTTTTCGTGCTGACTTTTGTGGTGGTGGAAGGACTCATCCTCTATCACGCCAACAGAACCAGTGATGAAAAAGCCGATGTCATCATCATCCTGGGTGCAAGACTCTATGGAAGAACTCCTTCTCCAGCCCTTTCGCATCGCCTGGACAGAGGATCTGCGTATCTGGAGAGTCATCCGGAAGCCATTGCCATCGTTTCAGGGGGAATCGGAAGAGGGGAAGAGATCACAGAAGCCGCAGCCATGAAAACCTATCTCATGGAGAAAGGCATTGACGAGAGAAGAATCCTCACGGAAGAAGGCTCTTTCAACACCTATGAGAACATCACCTTCAGCATCGCCATGCTGGAGAAGGAAATGCCGACTCTGAAACTGGAGGAGACGAAGTTCGGTATCGTCACCAGCAGTTTCCATGTCTTCAGAGGAACGCTCACTGCAAGAGAAAACGGACTGGATGCCTTCGGCATTCCTTCCACTACGCCACCCACCACGCTAGTGAAAGGATATCTCAGAGAATACCTGAGTGTACTGAAATATCTCATCATTGACCGAAACAGATGACCACAGCATCAAAAACAGCCTGAAAGCTTTTTTTCACAAGCTTTCAGGCTGTCTGTTTCTGTTTCCTTAATTCACTACTTTGATGTATTCCACTCTAGGGTCTTCCGTTCCCTGTACATAGAGTCCTGTCTTCTTCAGGTCATTGACATAGTTCACAATCTCTTCTGTGATGACTTCTCCTGGACAGAGCACTGGTATTCCTGGAGGGTAGGCCATCAGGAATTCGCCTGACACCTCCCCAATGCTGTCTTCAAGTAGAACAGACACCTTTTCCGCATTGAAGGCTTCTCTTGGAATCAGCACCTGCTTGGGAATGGATGGAATGTCTATGAAGTCGGGTTTGATCTGGTCCTTGTTCATGTACTCCTCGCTGATTTCCTTAAGGGCTGTGATGAGTTTATCCATATTCTCTCTTGTATCTCCGAAGCTTCCGACAGCCAGGGTGTTGTAGAGATCTGAGAGCTCCATCTGGATGTGATATTTATTGGCCAGGATCATATCCAGGTCGAATCCTGTGATGCCCAGATCTCTGCAGGTGATGCAGATCTTTGTGGGATCCAGGGCAAAGACACCGGGATTCCCCATAATCTCATTGCCGAAGCAGTAGAATCCATCGATCTTGTTGACCTCGCTTCTCAGATACTGCGCATTCTCGATGGCCTTATCCAGGAGCTCTTCACCATCCAGGGCTATCTGCTTTCTGGATGTGTCCAGAGATGCCAGGAGAATATAGGAAGGGGATGTGGTCTGCAGAAGATTCATGATCTGCTGCACTCTTGCCGCACTGACATATTTCGTTCTCACATGAAGAATCGACCCCTGCGTCATGGCACCGATGATCTTATGAGTGCTCTGTGCACAAAGATCTGCACCCGCCTGCATGGCAGACATGGGCAGCTTTTCGGAGAAAGCCAGATGGGGACCATGGGCTTCATCCACAATCAGTGGAATGTCATATTCATGGACGATTTCCGCGATTCTTTCCAGCTCCGTAGCCACACCGTAGTAAGTCGGATTGATGATGAGCACCGCCTTGGCATGGGGATTCTCTCTCAATGTCTTTTCCACGGTTTCAGGCGTCACGCCCTGGGCGATGCCAAGCTTTTTATCCAGCTCCGGCTGCATATAGACAGGAATCGCTCCGCTGAGAATGATTCCGGCAGTGATGGACTTATGGACGTTCCTGGGCACAATGATGGTATCCCCTTCACTGACCACGGACATGATCATCGCCTGTATTGCGCCTGAAGTTCCATGAATGGAGAAGAACGAAGCGTCGGCTCCGTAAGCATCGGCTGCAAGCTCCTGGGCTTTCTTGATCGGTCCTGTGGGATGGTGAAGCGAATCCACCAGCTGGAAAACCGTAACGTCTATCTTGAAGGGATTTTCCCCGATATACTTCTTGAAATTCTTTTCGATTCCTTCGCCTTTTTTATGTCCCGGTACGTGGAAGGGCACGGTATCCCGATCCACATATTCCATAAGGGCATCAAAAAGGGGAGTCTCATTCTGATTCAGCTTATACAACTTAACCGCCACCTTCTTTCCGTATTCTCCAGTTCACATGAAAATCTCATGTCAAAAATAACTATTTAATAATAGCATAATTCTTCTTTTTTACAATGAAAAATCTCAGTACTTCGTTACTTCCATTCTATTATATAATGACAATATTTTCATCTCATCTTTCGTAAACATTTTCCGTTTTTCCATAAACATCGGAGAAAGCGAGATAAATCTGTGAAATCTCATCAGGAATATATTATAATGTGAGTGAAGTATGCATAACAAAGGAGGAAATCATCATGTCCTATAAAGAAAAACTGCAGGAGTGGCTTGAAAGTGAATTTGTATCCGATGAATTCAAGGAAGAACTCAAGGCCATCACAGATGAAAAGGAACTGGAAGACAGATTCTACACCGAACTGGAATTCGGTACAGCCGGCTTAAGAGGAATTCTAGGTGCCGGAACCAATCGTATGAACATTCATACAGTGGGGAAGGCAACAGAAGGTCTTGCGAGGCATCTCACAAAGACAGTGGAGAATCCATCCTGTGCCATTGCCTATGACTCCAGAATCAAGTCGGACGAATTCGCTAAAGTATCCGCACTGATTCTCTGTGCACATGGCGTGAAGGTCTATCTTTATGATACACTGGCACCTGTTCCGCTGCTTTCCTTTGCGGTAAGACATTATGATACCAGCGCAGGGATCGTCATTACGGCATCTCATAACCCGCAGGCCTATAACGGGTATAAGGTGTACGGTTCCTATGGAGGACAGGTCACCGACGAGGAAGCGGACAAGATTCTTGCGGAAATCAGATCCATTGAAAAATTCGATGAAGTGGCAAACATGTCTGAAGAAGAAGCACTTGAAAAGGGCCTTCTACAGTATATCGGTGAAGATGTGCTGAAAACCTACATCGATTCCATCAAGACGCTTACGGTCAAAAAGGACATGCTGAAGGAAAATGCGGAAAATCTCTCCATCATCTATACACCGATTCATGGTTCAGGTAACATCCCTGTACGTCGTGTTCTGAAAGAACTGGGCTACACCAACGTACATGTGGTAAAGGAGCAGGAGTTCCCAGATGGAACTTTTCCCACCGCACCTTATCCGAATCCTGAAAATCCTCAGGTATTCGAACTCGCATTGAAGCTGGCCGAAGAAGTGCATCCTGACATCATCTTCGGTACAGACCCGGATGCGGACCGTGTAGGCGTCATCGTGAAGGACAATAAGGGAAACAATCAGGTGCTTTCCGGAAACCAGATCGGTATGCTTATCACATACTATCTCCTGAAAGCCATGAAGGAAGAGAATAAAGTTCCTGAAAATGGAGTCGTCATCAAGACCATCGTATCCACGGAAAGCGTCAGAAACATCACCGAGGACTTTGGTGTAGAGCTTCTGGATGTGCTCACAGGGTTCAAATACATCGGAGAAAAAATCGAAGAGTATAAAGAAACAAAGGAAAAAACCTTCCTCTTCGGATTTGAAGAATCCTTCGGTTACCTTGCTGGAACCTATGTACGAGACAAAGATGCCGTGGTGGCTTCCATGATTCTCTGTGAGATCGCAACCTACTACAAGACCAAAGGTATGACGCTCTATGATGCGCTTATTGAAATCTACGAAAAGTACGGATTCTTCCGTGAAGAGATCGAGTCCTTCACCAGGACCGGAAAAGACGGAAAAGATCAGATCAGAAAGTGCATCGAATACTTCAGAAACAATACACTTACCGAAATAGACGGTGTGAAAGCGCTATACAAGGAAGACTATAAGCTGAGAGAAAGAGTCGACATCAGAACCGGCGAAAAGACTCCCATCACGCTGCCTGAATCCAATGTCATCAAGTACATGTTCGAGGACGAATCCTGGTTTGTCGTGAGACCATCCGGAACAGAGCCGAAGATGAAAGCATACATGGCGGTGAAGGGAAGTTCTCTGGAAGATGCAGACCGAAAGCTTACACAATTCAAAACCGAAGTCATTTCCATTGTCAACAAAGGCTTCTAGAACCTGAGCCGAAATAGGAGGATCCATTGGATTACATCAATCATCTGAAATCAAACTTATCCGGTCTCATCTTTCTTGAGATCAATAAAAACATACTCATTGAACATTTTCAGATTCCTGAAATCAGAGAGACAGAGGAAGAACTTTTTCTTCCTCTGTCTCCTGAGTATATCGCAGAGAACATCAATGAGGATCTGACGAAAAACCTTCCCTTTGGAGAATTTGTCAAGGGGATGTATTATGTGGCAGGGGCAGATACGCAGTTCAACCAGATCGAGCTCTACAAAACCATTCTGAAGAAGATCGGTAGAGAGAGCGTCATCAAGGGACTCGTTTCCAAGCTCCTCAAGGAAGAGAAGGTTGAGGAAGCACTCATCTATCTTCTGGGGCTGTATCATGTCCATGGAGAAGCCGAGGTTCTCAAGAATGCTCTGGTGGTCCTGGAAGAACTGTCTCTCAAGACCACCATGTACAGAGAGGCTCTTCAGAAGTACGCGGAGGAAGCTGTTGCGCTGGGCATCAATGAAGGATATCTTTTCAAAGGGTCCGCACTGAGATTCAAGGATGACTTCGCCGGAGCGCTCCATAACATCAGAGAGTATCTGAGATTCGGTGGAGAAGAAACCAGCGAAATCACCGAAGAGATGGAATTTCTTGACCGGAAATCCAGAATTGTCGAGGGAGAAGAGATTCTCTACGATAATCCGGAGCGCTTTCTGGAACTGGTGCTGCCGCTGCTAAGCAGAGAGGAAGACAACCCCAGGCTGCTTCTGATGATCGCCATCGCCTACAGAATCCTGAAGAATCACGAAAAGGCCATCTTCTATCTGAATGATGCCTTAGCTGTTGATGAAGCCTACGTGGATGTTCTCAATGAACTGGGCATCAATTATGCGGCCATCGGAGACTATACGCAGGCTGTGAACTATTTCAGAACACTGTTTGAACAGGTCCGGACCATCGAGATTCTGACGAATCTCATCATGTGCTACATCAATCTGGGTGATCTGAAATCGGCGAAGGATCATATCGCCATCGGAGAACTCATGGACAGCGAGGATGAAATCCTTCTGGAAATCAAAGCTTATATGGACAAGCTTGAAGAAAAGAAGGAATAGAAATCGGGTTTTCCTCTATAATATGCAGTAGGGAATCCGGTTGACAGTCTCCGGATTATGACATATAATTATTTTTGAACGGATGTTCTTTATTTGGAGAACGACAGAATTTAACACACAAGGAGTGAATGATTTGGCTAATATTAATGCAGATAAAATGAAAGCTTTGGACGCTGCTATGAATCAGATTGAAAAACAGTTTGGTAAAGGTTCCGTAATGAAACTGGGTGCAGATTCCAAGCTTAACCTGGCTTCCATTCCAACAGGATGTCTGGGACTGGACATCGCACTTGGCATCGGTGGAATCCCCAAGGGAAGAATTATTGAAATATACGGACCTGAATCATCAGGTAAGACGACTGTAGCTCTGCATTGTATTGCCGAAGCGCAGAAGCTGGGCGGAATCGCCGCATTCATCGATGCGGAACATGCACTGGATCCTCAGTATGCGAAAAGACTGGGTGTGGATATAGACAATCTGCTTGTATCCCAGCCGGATACCGGAGAACAGGCCATGGAAATCGCTGAGGCGCTTGTAAGATCCAACGCCATCGACCTTGTCATCGTCGACTCCGTAGCCGCACTGGTGCCAAGAGCGGAAATCGAAGGAGAGATGGGAGACAGCCATATGGGTCTTCAGGCAAGACTGATGTCCCAGGCTCTGAGAAAACTTGCCGGTACCGTAAGCAAGACCCACTGCAGCATTCTCTTCATCAATCAGCTGAGAGAAAAAATAGGAGTCATGTTCGGTAACCCTGAAACCACCCCAGGTGGTCGTGCACTGAAATTCTATTCTTCCGTAAGAATGGACATCAGAAGAATCGATTCCATCAAGAGCGGAGACAGCGTCATCGGAAACAGAACAAGAATCAAGGTCATCAAGAACAAGGTCGCTGCACCATTCAAGATGGCAGAGTTCGACATCATGTACAATGGTGGTATTTCCAGAGAAGGAAATGTGCTGGATGTTGGTGTGAGTGAAGAGATCGTGGACAAGTCCGGAGCATGGTTCTCCTATGAAGGAACCAGACTTGGGCAGGGCAGAGAGAACTCCAAAACCTATCTTGCTGAAAATCCGGAGCTTCTTCTTGAAATCGAAAACAAAATCCGAGCGAAGTACGAACTTCCCCTGGCTAAGATGGCGGAAATCATCGAAGCAAAGGAAATCATTGCTGAAATTGAAGAAGAGGGAAAAGAAAAGAAAAAGAAATAATCTTCCAGTGAGACCGGTTCATCGAATCGGTCTCACTGTTTTTTTTGTCGGATCACCTGAAGTTCCTGCTGCAGAATCGATAGCTTTCCTTCTTTGAAAAGCCTGTCTTCATCCGCTTCACATGCACTTCGTGGAAAGGGTTCCATGAAGTGTGATTTTACTGATTAATACAAAAGGATTTATTTGACACTTATAATGGGATAAGATACAATAAATTTGTATTGGTTTATCAAAATTCACAGTGAGAATGATATGCACTTTCCAAGCTTTCACATTTAGCTATAAAAAATGACTAAAAAAGCAAGGGGGTGTAAATATGAGCACAGAACAAATCGCTATTATCGTAACAGGAGTTGTTACATTACTGGTGGTAGGTGCCATAATCTTATATTTATCTAATAGTAAATTGAAAAAAGCTAAGGAAATCCTTGGCGATGCGGAAAAAGACAGCAGGAGAATCCTTGAGGATTCAAAGAAAGAGGCGGAAGCCCTGAAGAAAGAAGCTTCTCTGGAAGCAAAGGATGAGGCATTCAAGCTGAAATCTGAAGCCGAAAAGGAAGTCAGAGAGAGAAGAAGCGAAGTCCAGAGACTTGAAAGAAGGACCATTCAGAAAGAAGAATCCTTGGACAAGAAGATGGAACAGCTGGAAAAGAAAGAGGAAATGCTCAATAAGAAGATTTCCGATCTGACTGTAAAAGAGAACGAAACGGAAGAGCTTCTGGCATCCAGAAGAACTGAACTGGAGAAAATCGCCGGTCTTACACAAGAGGACGCAAAGAAAGTGCTGATGGACGAAGTCAGAGGTGAGGTACAGAGAGACCTGACACTGATGGTGAAGGAAATGGAGTCCAGAGCAAAGGAAGAGGCGGACAAGAAGGCGAGAGAAATCATTACCACTTCAATACAGAGATGTGCAGCGGATCATGTATCTGAAACTACAGTACATGTGGTATCCCTGCCAAATGATGAAATGAAGGGTAGAATCATCGGAAGAGAAGGTAGAAACATCAGAACACTGGAAACTCTTACAGGCGTGGATCTCATCATCGATGATACTCCAGAGGCTGTAATCCTATCAAGTTTTGATCCTATCCGAAGAGAAGTTGCAAAACTGACACTAGAGAAACTGATTGTAGATGGAAGAATTCATCCTGCAAGAATTGAAGAGATGGTGGAGAAATCCAAGAAAGACGTGGAGAACGTGATCAAGGAAGAAGGCGAACAGGCTTCATTCGAAATCGGAATCCATGGAATTCACCCGGAACTGCTGAAACTTCTGGGAAGACTGAAGTTCAGAACAAGCTACGGACAGAATGTCCTCAAGCACTCCATAGAAGTCGCCAACCTGGCAGGCCTCATGGCTACAGAACTGGGACTAGACGTAACACTAGCAAAAAGAGCAGGACTGCTTCATGACATCGGTAAAGCCGTGGATCACGAAGTAGAAGGCGGACATGCACTGATTGGTGCAGATTTGGCGAAGAAGTATCATGAATCGGCACTCGTTGTAAATGCCATCGGAGCCCATCACGGAGATGTGGAGATGATGTCCATGGAAGCGGTACTCGTACAGGCGGCAGACGCAATTTCTGCAGCAAGACCTGGTGCAAGACGTGAAACTCTGGAAAACTACATTAAGAGACTCCAGAAACTGGAAGAAATTGCAAATTCTTACGAAGGCGTTGAGAAGTCATATGCAATTCAAGCTGGAAGAGAAATCAGAATCATTGTTAAACCTGATGTGGTTGATGATGCGGGCGCAATGCTGATGGCAAGATCCCTGGTCAAGAGAATAGAGGAAGAAATGGAATACCCTGGACAGATCAAGATCAATGTCATTAGAGAAACCCGATCTGTTGATTACGCAAAATAATCCGGAACCTGTAAATGGATTCGGTAATTGAATTTGAAAGTTAGAAAAGAGCAAGTCTTAGGACTTGTTCTTTTTCATTTAAGCTTCCTTGACCCTTCCATAAATACCTTCTATAATTGAAATAATCTTTGTACGTACATGTACAATACTATATGAAAGAGAGAAAGAATATGGCGACTTTTTTCCTTATGGTCATCTACGTGGCCTTCATCGGTCTTGGGCTTCCAGACTCCGCTCTTGGAGCATCCTGGCCTGCGATGCATCAGTCCCTTGGCATCCCCATCGAATACGCAGGCATTCTGTCGGTCATGACCACCGGTGGAACCATCCTTTCCAGCTTCATGAGCGGTCGCGTGACAAGACGCTTCGGTACAGGTAAAGTGACCCTCATAAGTGTGCTCATGACTGCCCTTGCCCTCATGGGCTTTTCTCTGGCACCTGGCTTCTACTGGCTTGTTCTTCTGACGCTTCCACTGGGTCTGGGTGCAGGATCCGTGGATGCAGCGCTAAACGGCTATGTCTCCTTGCACTATGAGGCGAAACACATGAGCTGGCTGCACAGCTTCTGGGGCGTAGGCGCGACCACAGGACCTATGATCCTATCCTTTTTTCTTCTGTCAAGCAGTGGATGGAGATCCGGGTACCGGGTGATATCAGCCATCCAGATCGGTATTGTTGTTCTTCTTTTCGTGACGCTTCCCTTATGGAAACGCTTCGACCTGAAAAACATCTCCGAGAGGGAAGAAGATCCGGAACCACCCCAGGCAGGCGGGAACATATACAGGATGAAAGGGGTCCGGTATGCCATTCTAAGCTTCTTCGCCTACTGCGCCGTGGAAATGACCATGGGCCTTTGGGGCTCCAGTTATCTTGTGAACTATAGTGGGTTCAGCGCTGAAACGGCAGCAAGATATACCTCTCTCTACTTCGGAGGCATCACAATGGGACGATTTCTCACCGGATTCGTCACCATGAAGTTTTCTTTCCGGTCCATCATACGCGGTGGCATCCTATCGATTCTCCTGGGCATTCTTCTGATCCTCTCCGGCGTCTCATTCCTGCTGTTCCCAGGCTTTCTGCTTGTAGGTTTCGGATGCGCACCGGTCTTCCCGGGGATGATTCACGAGACACCTGCACGCTTCGGAAAAGCTCATGCACAGACCATCATCGGTGCTCAGATGGCCTTTGCGTACATGGGCAGCACCTTTATGCCGGCACTGTTCGGTTTTCTTGCAGGCAGAGGGTACCTGTGGCTTTTCACACCCTATCTTCTGATCCTTCTGGCGCTGCTTCTTTTCTCTACAGAAAAGATCAATGCCATGATGAAGAAACGGAACACGCTACTCCAGCAGCATGAAAAAATCGTCTCCTGACAGGAGGAAAGGGTGAAGGAACATCGTCCTTCACGAAGGTGATCCTAATGAGTTACATCGATCTGCATATGCACTCGAATTACAGTGCCGATGGGGAATTCAGTCCCAGGAGGCTCATGGAAATGTGTCATCGGAAAAACCTGAAAGTGGTGGCTCTATCCGACCACAACAGTATCAAGGGGATTCCTGAAGCCATCCGCATCGCAAAAGGGTACGGCATTCATGTGATTCCTGCCATCGAGCTGGACTGCACCTATGATGAGGTGAACCTCCATGTGCTCGGGTATGGCATCCATGAAGATCCACGGTATGATGCCTATGAAGAGGATCTGGAAAGACAGGAAAGGGCTTCCGCGGATCAGCGGCTGGCTCTTCTAGAAAAACTGGGCATCATCTTCAGCAGAGAACGGATCCGGGAACTTTCCGGAGGCGGAATCGTAACAGGGGAGATCCTGGCCGAAGCGGCCATGGAACTGCCGGAGAACAGAAATCATCCGCTCATGATTCCCTATTTTGAAGGGGGAGAAAGAAGCGACAATCCTTATGTGAATTTCTACTGGGATCTCTGCGCCAAGGGAAAACCGGCCTATGTGCCCATCATCTATATGACTCTAGTGGAGGCCATCGCCCTGATTATGGATACAGGAGGAGTACCCGTACTGGCTCATCTGGGACAGAACATCGGGCTTGATGCTGCGCTCCTTGACGGAATCCTTTCTCAAGGCATTCCAGGCATCGAAGTCTACAGCAGCTACCATGACGAGAACACAACAGCCCATTACCTGAAGGAAGTCCGAAGAAGAGGACTGTTCTTCACTGCCGGAAGCGACTTTCACGGCAAGACCAAGCCTGCCATCGCACTTGGCGGCCATGGGAGCAGAGATCAGGAAGAGGAAATTCTTCAGGGACTTACCAGTCACCTGGAGTAAGAAACAATAGAGAATCTGAAGCAGCAGAGAACAGGTACCAGGCGGCCTGTTCTTTTTCATCTCTGGAATTCTCGAGACCACCACCAAGCATTCTTTCGTATCCGCGAATGAAAAGACCTGAAACGCCCATAGAGAAACGTTTCAGGTCATACTATATAGATTCCTTCTCTCTAACTCAAGGCATTACCATTGGAGATTCCAGAAGATAAGTGAGAAGATTGCTGATCCCATCTCCTGTGGCGGCGCTTACATGAAACACCTTATGACAGCCGGTCAATCTCAGCCATTTTTCAGCCTGATCCGGATCGGCATCTTCCAGGTCGATTTTCGTGACGATGCCGATGACTTCTCTGTTCACACAGGGTGCAACATTGGGCGGAAAAAGGGAATAGGTTTCCGTGGCACTGATGAGAAGTCCGATGACATCCGCCTCATAGGAGTACAGCGCAAGCGCCTGGGACAGATTTTTGTTCTCCGCATATTCACCAGGTGTGTCTATGATCACATCATGATAATTGATATACTGCGTTTTATGGTACGTTACTTTCTTTCCTTTCAGGGCCTGGGTCAGTGTGGTTTTGCCGGATTCACTCCGACCGACCAGTAGCATTCTTTTCATTGCGCTATGTCCTTGTCACGTCACAGATGGTGAACCCTAGAGCATTTCTAGCATAGTTCGTTATGGCTCTCATGGCGGATTCCACTTCTGAAATTTTACCGGTGATGATCAGTGTTCCACTGAAACGGTCCACAAACCCCAGATCAATGTTTGCTGTCTTGACAGCCAGGTCTCCTGCAATGATGGCTGTTTCACTGGGAGTCATGGTGATGATGCCGATGGACGATTTCTGATAATCCACATGAGGATTCAGTCCGAGCTTCTTGTAGATGATCTGATCCGGATTGGCGATGAGATGGGCCAGGGTGATCTGCTTTCCAGGTACCGTTTCCTGAATGATTCTCATTTTCTGATTTTTCTCTTCCATGAACTCACTCCTTTGCTTCCAACTTCATTATAAAATATTCCTCAGCGGAGATTATGACACTATTTTGCAGGATAGCTCTACAATTTTACTGTTTTTTCCTTTCCTCTTCACTGCTGAAACCGGAAACAGAATGCATCCGCATTGTTATTCACATTTTCTCCGCTTACGCCTGAAATCGATATGATACTTTCAGTGAAAGGCGCATTCCTCTGTCAGGATGTGAATCCCTCTTAATTTCGGAGAATCAGATTACATTTCATCCAGAATATGTTAAATTTAATATATAGAAAGAGGTGATGTAATGCTGAGTGATCTGCACATCCATACGACTTACTCGGATGGGGCATTTACACCTGATGAAATTATTGAAATGGCGAGGGAGAAAGGAATCCGCTACATTTCCATAACCGACCATGACACCATGGGCGCTTATGAGAACCTTCAGACGGATTACAAGGATCTTACGGTGATTACCGGTGTGGAAGTATCCACCTACTACAAAGGTCTGGAACTTCACATACTGTCTTATTTCCACGATCCTTTCAACAAACCGCTCCTGGCGCTTCTGGACCGCTTTAAGACCGACCGGATCGAAAGGTATCATAAAATCCTGAAGAACCTCGAAGAACTGGATATTCATCTGCCTGATGAAGCTCCACCGAAGGATTCCTACGGAAGAGCTCATATCGCGAAGCTTCTTATCGAACATGGGTATGTGAAGAACATCAAGGAAGCCTTCAATGTCTATCTGGACGTGGATAAGATCGCCTATGAGAAAAGATATAAGATCGATACACGCGAGGCGCTGAAAGCACTACGTGAAGCAGGAGGGATACCGGTACTTGCTCATCCCGGCGAAAAGCTCTATAACCTTCATTTCGAAGCACTGCTTACGGAATTGAAGGTCCATGGACTGCTGGGACTGGAAGTCTATCATCCTTCTCACAAGAAGGAGCTGACCAACAGATTCTATGCTCTGGCTAAAAAGCACAGAATGGTAATTTCAGGTGGAAGTGATTTCCATGGTCAACTGGACCTTAAAAAGAATTCATTCAATGACCGGCTTGGGCGTTATGGGCTCAATGACCATCTGATGATGAAACTCATCAGTTATAACCGCAATCTCAGAAAATCAAAATAAAGGACAATTCAAGGGGGAAAACATGAACTTTTCAGAAAAAGCAGGGAAACTTGCACCATCCATCACACTGGCCATCACAGCAAAGGCGAAGCAAATGAAGGCAGAGGGGAAAGACATCATCGGCTTTGGTGCCGGCGAACCGGACTTCAACACACCACCAAACATCATAGCAGCCTGCAAGAACGCTCTGGACGAAGGAAAAACAAAATATCTTCCAGCATCAGGTCTTGTGGAGCTGAAGGATGCCGTCATCGCCAAATTCAGCCGTGACAACGGACTGAACTACACAAGAGAGCAGGTGATCATTTCCACTGGAGGCAAGCAGTGCCTTGCAAACGGGCTAAGCGCACTCCTTAATCCCGGAGATGAAGTGCTCATCGCTAAACCATACTGGGTAAGCTATCCTGACCTTGTCCATCTGGCAGACGGTATTCCAGTCATTGTGGACACCAAGGAAGAAGACGACTATAAGTACACACGAGAAAACCTTCAGGCTGCATTGACACCCAGAACGAAGGTGATCATTCTGAACAGTCCGAACAACCCTACCGGGACCATCTACTCGAAGGAAGAGCTGCAGTCCATTGCGGATTTCTGCAGAGACAATGACATCTTCATCATCTCCGACGAAATCTATGAGCCGCTCATCTATGGAGAGGAGAAGCATTATTCCATCGCTGGGCTCAGTGAAGAGACCTACAGCAGAACACTTGTGATCAACGCGCTGTCCAAAGCTTATGCCATGACAGGATGGAGACTCGGTTATGCCGCAGGACCAAAGGATCTCATAAAGATCATGTCCAATATCCAGAGTCATACGACCTCAAACTCCACATCCTTTGTCCAGTATGCGGCAGTGGAAGCACTGAGCGGCGATCAGAGCTTCATTCCGGAGATGAACAAGGAGTTCAAAAGCAGAAGAGATTATATGATTGAGCGCGCCGAAAAGGTGGAGGGACTGAAGTACATCTATCCCAAAGGTGCATTCTATCTCATGGTGGATATCAGAAACTACCTGGGCAAAAGCTATAAAGGAAAAGTCATAGAAAACTCTCTGGACTTTGCAGACAGTCTTCTCAGCGACCATCAGGTGGCGCTGGTTCCAGGCTCCGGATTCGGACTGGAAGGGTTTGTGAGACTATCCTATGCCATCAGCAAGGAATCCATCGGAAAGGGATTTGATCGTATCGAAGAATTTCTGTCTCAACTTTCATAGGAGGGAAGAAAATGAAAATGAAATGTGAACTCTACATGCCTGTGGCTGGAGAAATCATCCCTCTGGAGGAGGCAAACCACTACCTGAAAGATGATCTGTTAGGTGGCATGGGTGTATGCATCATTCCAGACGGAGATATCTTCTTTGCACCCGTATCTGGTGAAGTGGTTCTTGTTTCCGACAACCTCAATGCCGTCGCCATCAGCACGAAAGAAAAGCTGACCATCCTCCTTCATGCAGGTCTTGATACGGCGAAGCTTGAGGGCAGAGGTTTTGCAACCTATGTCAAAGTGGGTGATCAGGTAACGGTAGGAGATAAGCTTCTTTATATGGACCGGGATTACGTGGAACTGGATGCGAAAATCACGACACCGATCATCATCACCACGCCGGAAAAAGTGAAGGATCTGTCCATCAATTATGAGGCTACCGGGGCATTTGTAAAATTCGCAGAAATCTCTCTTTAGGATTTAGTTGTTTTAGCAATAAAACATGATATAATTAAGTTGTTTATTAAAAGTATATGAATATGAGGTGATTTAATGGTTTCAAAAGACGTTGCAGTAAAAAATCCAACCGGTCTGCACGCTAGACCTGCTACACTACTTGTCAAGAAGGCATCTTCCTTCAAATCTGATGTAAGTGTTGAGTATAACGGCAAGAAAGCAAACGTAAAGAGTTTAATCGGTGTTTTATCCTTAGGAGTTACTAAGGGTGCAACCATCACAGTAATCGCAAACGGCGAAGACGAAGAAGTTGCCTGTGAAGAAGTTGCCAAGCTGATTGAAACACTTGAAGAGTAATTTTCAAGAAAGTATTTGAAGAACATGCTAGGATTGAGTTTTCAGTCCTAGTTTTTCTTTTTTGCCCTCATGAAACCGAAAACACAAACATTTTACGAAAATTTCATTCTAATATATGTGTTTTAGTGTATAATTGGTATGTTGTCTAACATCATCCAACGGAATATCGAGGTGAAAATATCTTGAAAAGCATATATGTCAAAGGAAATACCTATGTACTGGACCTGGACCTGCTTTATCTGCCTTTCTACAGGATTGACGATAAGAACATCATCCTTCTTGATACCGGATACATGCACAATGACAGAGAAAGACTGACCTCCTATTTGGAGAAGAATCAGTTGAATGTAGCGGGTATTCTCTGCTCTCATGCTCATATCGATCATGTGGGAAATGCAGCCTACTTCAAAGAAAAGTACGGATGCCCTGTGGCCATGACCAGGGAAGAGGCCGGTGTCGTGGACTCCGTCATGTCCCTGAAGAAGTTCTATGCAAACTACTCCATCCGTACCGTACAGGAACACTTCGGCCATATGATGGTGAAGACAGACCGTATCATTGAAGCTGAGGAGAAGGAGATCACTTTCTGCGGCGTAGTATTCAAGATCCTGCATACGCCTGGTCACAGTACGGGACACATCACCATCACAACACCGGACGATGTCACCTACATCGGGGACGCCCTCATCAGCTACGAAGTCATGGACAGCGCAAAGCTTCCCTATGCCTACATCCTTACCCAGGATATCGCAAGCAAGATGAAGCTGTACAGCCTACGCTCCAGCCACTATGTTCTGGCGCACAAAGGCATCTATCCCGATGTGAAGGACCTCATCACGGACAACATCTATTTCTACAGAAACCGAGCGGAAGAGATTCTTGCGGTCATCACGAAGCCCATGACAAAGGAGGAGATCCTTCAGACAGTGGCACTGACCATGAGAATACGGATCGATTCCACCTTCAAGTATCTGGTGGTGGAAAGAATGCTCCAATGCTATGTGGAATACCTGCTTGAAACAGATCGTATCCAGCTGTGCGTTCAGGATCTGTCACTGAAATATGTGCCGAAATGAACATAGATCTGTGAAACAGGAAGGAACTGTGTTCATAAAACAGAAAACAAAGCAAAAGATGATAATCAGGAGGAAATTATGAGAGACACTTACGAAAGCCCTTTAAACCGAAGATATTCTTCAAAGGAGATGAGTTACATCTTTTCAGACGAAAAGAAATTCAGAACCTGGAGAGCACTCTGGATCGCACTGGCCAAAGCGGAAATGGAACTGGGTCTGCCCATCACCCAGTCTCAGCTTGACGATCTGATCCGTTACAAGGATGAGATCAATTACGAAGAAGCGGAAGCACGGGAAAAAGTAGTGCGTCATGATGTCATGAGCCATGTATACGCCTACGGGCTTCAGGCGGAATCCGCAAAGGGAATCATCCACCTGGGGGCTACCAGCTGCTATGTGGGAGACAACACGGATCTCATCATCATGCGGGAGGGCCTTCATCTGATCCGGAGAAAACTCATAGAAGTTTTAAAGAATCTTAAGGTATTTGCGTTAAAATACAAAGACGTGCCAACACTGGGATATACCCATTACCAGCCTGCACAGATCACCACTGTGGGGAAGAGAGCGACGCTCTGGATGCAGGATCTGGCACTGGACCTTGAGAACCTCAATCACACCATCGAAACCATGCGTTTCAGAGGCGTCAAGGGAACCACCGGAACCCAGGCCAGCTTCATGAGCCTCTTCGATGAGGATGAGGAGAAAGTGAAGGAGCTGGACAGAAAGGTCGCCGAGCATTTTGATTTTCCGAAAACCTTCAAAGTGACAGGACAGACCTATCCAAGGAAACTGGACAGCTTCATTCTGAACAACTTGAGTGAAATCGCCCAGAGCGCCTATAAATTCAGCAACGATCTCAGACTGCTTCAGAGCATGAAAGAGATTGAAGAACCCTTCGAAAAGAATCAGATCGGCTCCTCTGCCATGGCCTACAAGCGTAACCCCATGAGAAGTGAGAGAATGGGCGCTCTATCCCGATATATCATCGTGGATGCCCTGAATCCTGCCATCACCGCATCCACCCAGTGGTTCGAAAGAACCCTGGACGACTCCGCCAACAAAAGGATTTCTGTGGCAGAAGCGTTCCTTGCACTGGATGGTGTACTGAATCTGTACATCAACATCACTGAAGGCATGGTCGTTTATGACAAGATGATTGAAGCCCACCTCCATAGTGAACTTCCCTTCATGGCGACGGAAAACATCATCATGGAAGGAGTCCGAAAAGGCGGAGACAGACAGGAGCTCCATGAACTCATAAGAGAGCACTCCATGGAAGCTTCCAAGCGTGTGAAACTGGAAGGTCTCGACAACGACCTCATAAACAGAATACTTGGCGACGACCGCTTCGGTCTCAGCGAAGACGAACTGAAACACACATTGAACCCGAAGCACTACATCGGCAGAGCACCGCAGCAGGTGGAGGCGTTCATGAAGGAAGAGATCGATCCTCTCATCCACGTATATGAAAGCGACACCTATCAGAAATCAGACATAACCGTCTAGAAAATCAGCCTGAGCGCAATTCAGAAGACAGAGTTCTTTTCAGGCCTTCAAGGAGTACTACATGAGTCAACAACTGCAAGTATTTATATTAAGCATGATTCCCATCATCGAGCAGAGAGGAGCCATTCCTCTGGGCTTTGTTTATGAAATGGAACCAGTGACCATCTTTCTATTGGCATTGTTCGGAAGCCTCGTGCCATCTCCCTTTATCCTGCTTCTCTTCAAGCAGATCTACAAATTTATGGCATCGAAGCCTTTCTTCAAGAGATTTGTGGATCTCATCGACCATAAGATCGCGAAGAATTCGGATAAACTCGAGAAAAGAAAGGAAATCGGCCTGATTCTTTTCGTGGCCATACCGCTTCCCACTACAGGAATCTGGACCGGGAGTGCTGTAGCAGCGTTTCTGGGGCTGGACTTCAAGAAATCGCTTTTGTGTAATTTCATCGGAGCTGTTCTATCCGCAACCGTGATCACAATCATCTGTCTGCTGATCCCCGGTTTCTTCACCGCAAAGACGATTTTCTAAAACGAAATGCAATCTGAAGACATTCTCTGATGAAATTAATCCGGGAATGTCTTTTCGTATGGTAAAATAAATGAGCAGAGGATATTTCCACTATAAAGTTCTTAAAAAGAATTTAAGAACTTTAAAGCGCGAGCTTTATATTCTATTTATAATTATCAGATATAATTTAAAAGTATTCAAAAGGAGGATTCCTATGCATAAAAAAATCATCCTTGGTATACTGCTCATTTTAGGGATGTTCTTCCTTAATGCATGTGGTACCAACGAAGAAGAAATAAAGACACAGATGGCTCCAATCTTAACTTACACCAATGATAAAGAAGAGAACATAAAGTTCGTCAGAACAAAGTCCTATGATGGCATGACCATCAAGGAATTCACAGATTCCAGGTACTATTACGAAGTGACTCCGGAAGGGCGTCTCATGACCGTATTCCTGAGAAATACCCCAGGAAACACCTCACCCGATCTGGCCACAGAGGAAGAAATCCTTCTGAAAGCGGAGGATAACCTGAAAAGGCTGGATTACGAAGTGGAGAAATTCAAGACGGTTGTAGCTTACAATGAAAGCCTGAAGCAGTATGAAAGCGTGTCCCGCGAAAAACAGGGTGAACTTTTCACCGGAAACAACATCTACATTCAGTATACCAGTGACGGTACACTGATCAGTATTTCCTTTAAGTATGAAAACCCGGATGTACTCAGTACTGTTGACAAGATCACTGTAGATGAAGCAAAAGAAATCATCATCAATTATTTCAGCGCGAATGCAAGCACCGAGGAATTCTCATCCAGGCTTACCAAGGAAATCATCAAACACGAAGTGGATGTATACAACAACAAGAAAGTCTATAATCTCTATTTCACACTGGAGATCGAAGAAGGAAAAAACTTTAACTTCGTTTATGCAGTGAGCACAGAGTCCGGGATCATTCTTTATAGAAAGGAACTATGAGATAATCTGAAAAGATTATCTCTTTTTTCGTGCAGATGAAAAGACCGCACATTAAGTTTCATGCTATTTAATTTGACCAATCTTATTTTATCAGCTAAACTGTATGGTAATAACAGATTGCATCAGAAAACGGGAACCGATTCACTTCAGGGATACTGCGGTGCCATATCCAGTCTCGAGAGCCTGCTGATTCACTTGATGCAATCCAGGAAACAGGAGGAAACATGAAGCATATATTTATAAAAGGAAACGATAACAACAAAACACTAGTGCTTTTTCATGGAACTGGAGGAAATGAAAATGATCTGATTTCCCTGGGGCGTATGATCGATTCTGAAGCAAACATCCTTTCCTTACGCGGAAACGTGAACGAAAACGGCATGAACCGCTTCTTCCGTCGCATACAGGAAGGGGTCTTCGACGAAGAAGATATCCTCTACAGAGCAGAAGAAATCAGAAGCTTCATTGAAAGCGCTTCGAAAGAGTACGGATTCAGTCCTGATAATCTGACTGGAATCGGATACTCCAACGGTGCGAACATCATCGCAGCTGCCCATTATCTTTATGGAGGCATCTTCAGTAAATCGATTCTGTTCCATCCCATGGTTCCACTGAAGGAAACACCCGATATCAGTCTAGTGGGAACGAAAATCTTCATCGGTGCTGGAGAAAATGATCCCATCGTACCTTTTGACAATACACTTACGCTCGAAAAGAGATTAAAGGAAATGGGTGCAGATGTATCTCTTCATACCTATAGGAGGGGACATTCACTTACACAGGAAGAGGTTCAAGATGCTTCTGCCTGGTACAATCGGTAAGGGTAAATCGACCGGATATGCGTATCCGGTTTTTTTCACATCCTATTTGCCGGTGAGGTTCCAATGACCCCTGATATAAATTTATCATTCCTGAAGATGAAATGGTTTTAATTACCTGAGATAAAGGTACAACTAACTGTCATATTCATCGAAAAAGATAGAAACACCAGTGCATTAGTGATATGATATATTTAAGACATGTGGTCAAATCTAACAGTATAGAATAGTGCCAGTTAGCAGTGACCTTCAGTGTCTAATCTCTGAAAGGAGGGAGTCGTATGAAACGAGTCTTGAAAACCATGATTATGACTGTTCTGATGTTCTCCATGTTACTGACCACAGTTATGGCTATGGATGTATGGGAAGTTCGCTTCAATGGTGAAGTATCTCCAAGTCAGTCCCAATGGCTTGCGAATGCATACCAGGAAGCAGAGGATAATCAGGCTGATGCAGTATATCTCATTCTGGACACACTTGGTGGAAGAGTTGACTCGGCACTGGAAATGTCCAAAACCATATCTTCCATGGACACGATTGTTCTGGTGGATGGTGGTGCAATTTCAGCAGGAGCGCTCATGGCCCTTAGCGGAAGTGAAATGTACATGACATCCGGCTCAACCATCGGTGGAGCTGAACCTCAGATCGGCGGCGAGAGAGCAGATGAAAAAACAGTTTCCGTCTGGTCAGCAGAACTTGCTTCTCAAGCGGAGAAGAATGGACGAGATCCACTCATCGCACGCGCAATGGCTGATGACACAATCTCTATCGAGGGCCTTGTAGAAGAAGGTAAACTTCTGACACTGACGGCCGAAGAAGCACTGAAATATGATATGACTGATGGTGTCTATCGTAGCGACCTTGATCTGAGAGCAGACAAAAATCTGACTATCATTGGTTCATCAGGAAAAACAACCATCAATTATGTGACGGATTTTCTGACAACCGCAGCAGTCAGTACTATTCTATTGATGATTGGTATTGCAGGCATACTTATTGAGTTATTCACTCCAGGATTCGGAATACCCGGCGGCATAGGAATAGCCGCATTAGGTCTTTATTTTGGAGGAGGGATCCTTGCAGGAATCTCAGGATGGGAAGCAGCACTGCTGTTTATCATCGGACTCGCGCTGCTTCTGGTAGAGGTATTTATAATTCCCGGATTCGGTATTGCAGGTGTTCTTGGACTTGCAGCATTATTCGGAAGTATATTCCTATCAACACCAGATCCTTCAACGGCTGTACAATCCTTAGTCATTGCAATCATTGGTGCAGCACTGCTGATCATCGTGGTATTCAGGTTCACTCCAGGTCGAAAAGTGTTTAAACGACTCGTACTGGAGATGGAGGAAACTCCTGATAAAGGATATGTGGCAGCAAAGCAGGGTCTTGTTACCCTTATGGGGAAACAGGGAATTGCCAAAACCACACTCAGACCTTCCGGAACCGCTGAATTTGATGATGCTTTTGTTGATGTCGTCACCTCCGGTGAATACATCGAAGAGGGTACACCGATCATTGTCACAAATGTTGAAGGTATGAGAGTCATCGTAAAACAAGCTAAAGGAGTTGACGTAGGTGCCGATTAAAAACTTTTTCAGGAAATTGGTGCTAAGCATGGGCGAGACGCCTGAGCGTGGCTACACAGCTGCGAAACCGGGTTTAAAAGAGTACATCGGCAAAACAGGAATTGCTAAAACAACCTTAAGACCATCAGGTACCGCTATTTTCGATGGCGAATTAGTGGACGTGGTCACTTTAGGGGAATTCATCGAAGCTGGTACAGAAATACTTGTCACCAGTGTCGAAGGTATGAGAGTCATCGTAAAAGAAAAACTAAAGGAGTTGTAGTAAATGCCAGAAATTTATGGATCACTTATTCTATTCGTGATAATCATTGTTCTACTTATTCTACTTTTCACCATTATCCCAGTAGGATTATGGATCAGTGCTCTAGCAGCAGGTGTCAAAGTCGGATTCTTCAACCTGATCGGTATGAGACTTAGAAGAGTTGTGCCAAGTAGAATCGTCAATCCTTGGATCAAGGGAGATAAGGCTGGACTTGAACTGAACGGAAACAAGCTTGAAGCGCACTATCTTGCAGGTGGTAATGTCGACAGAGTCGTCAATGCCCTTATCGCAGCAGAAAGAGCTCAGATTCCTCTGCAGTTTGAAAGAGCAGCGGCAATCGACCTGGCTGGTAGAGACGTTCTAGAAGCTGTTAAAATGTCCGTTAACCCTATCGTAATTGAAACTCCATTCATTGCTGCAGTGGCAAAGAATGGTATCGAAGTAAAAGTTAAAGCAAGAGTTACAGTTCGTGCAAATCTTGACAGACTTGTCGGTGGTGCTGGACAGGAAACAATCATCGCAAGAGTCGGTGAAGGTATTGTAACAACCGTAGGTTCTGCCGAAGATCACAAATCCGTTCTTGAAAATCCGGATACAATTTCTTCTACAGTACTGAAGAAGGGTCTTGATTCCGGTACTGCATTTGAAATCCTATCTATAGATATCGCTGATGTGGACATCGGTAGAAATATCGGTGCTAAACTACAGGAAGATCAGGCTCAGGCAGACAAGAAGATTGCTCAGGCTAAAGCTGAAGAAAGACGTGCCATGGCTGTTGCTCAGGAACAGGAAATGCGTGCAGAAGTACAAGCCATGCGTGCTAAGGTTGTTGAAGCAGAAGCTGAAGTACCAAAGGCTCTTTCGGAAGCATTCAGAAAAGGAAACATCGGTGCATTTGACTATTACAACATGAAAAATGTAATGGCAGACACCAACATGAGAGATTCTATTTCTCAGAGTGGCAAACAACCTACACCACAGCAGAAGGAAGATTAAGATAGGAGGATTCCTATGGATTTTATTGTAATGCTGGTGATCTTCGGTCTGATCTCTTCTCTAACCAGAAAGAGCAAAAAGCCGCAGAATAAAAGACCAGCAACAACCAACTATCCCAGCAAGAGTCTATCCAGCGATCCTCGTGCAGGCACAGTTCAATCAAGAGCTGCTGAAATGAAAAAGCCCGAGAATCTGCAAGACGGTCTTACTTCACTTTTCAATATGCTGGCCGGCGAAGAAGTACTTAAAGATCGGAAGTCCATTGACGTGGAGCGATTAAAGAAACTGGAACTGGAAGAAGCAAAAAAGAGAAGCGAACAGGAAGCTGTAGAAGCTTTTGAGAAAACAAGAAGACTGGAATCAGAAGCCAGAGAAAAGGCTTATCTGGAAGAAAATGATGCACTGAAGCTAGAAATGCTGGATGATGGTGTACCAGATGAATCTGGAAGCGCTGCTTCCATACCACTTGTATTCACACTTGCTGAAGCTCAGAAAGGTTTCATATGGCATGAAATCCTGGATAAACCAAAAGCATTGAATCACAATAAAAGATAATATGAGAAGATATCTCTGCAATTGCAGAGATATCTTTTTTATTGCAATAAATATAAATCAGATTTTTCAAAATTTAATGGATTTGTATCTTTTATGATTGATGATTTTGATATATTTTAGACATAAAGAAAGAAGGGTGATAAAAATGAGTACATCAAAAACAAAAACGCTGAGTGCTTTATTTATTGCTTTTGTGCTTCTGTTATCTCTCACCGCCTGCGCGCTGCTGTTTCCGGATGGTACCTCCGGGGCTGTGAGTATTGAAGGTGACACACTGACCATAGCACTTGAGGAAAATCCGACAACCGGATTCTGCTGGAGTTATACGATATCGGATGAAAATGTGATCCACCTTGTTGAGGATGGATATACGGCAGAGTCCAACGATCCAAATGTTGTGGGAGGTGGAGGGATGCATCAGTATACATTCGAAGGTCTAAAGGCTGGAGAAGTGACCCTCGTTTTTGATTACTACAAGTCCTGGGAAGGCGTAGAAACTGCAGAAGAACATATCGAATACATAGTAACAGTACAAGATGATGGAACCATTTCCAAAGTGAAGTAGTTTAAAAAGGTTTCAATATGGCCACTGTTCAATAGACTGGCCAAATTGAAACCTTGAATATTTTTAAGGTAAAGGGGAATTATTATGAAAATATCACATCTCATTTCTTTCGTAACCTCAGCTGTGCTCTCATTGTCTATTTTATCCGGTTGTACAGAAACAAAGGAGGAACCCGAAAAACTCTTCTTTACACCCGAGACTTATCCCATCGTCGATGGATCTACGGTAACAATCCCTCTTTCAGAAATGCTTGCCTCCAGACTGATGGATCTGCCACTGGAAGAAGCTAGGCAATACATCATACATAATAAAACTCATGAAGGGTATGTCAATCTCATCGAAAAGAATGCGGACATCATTTTCGTCACCAGTCCATCTGCGGAGGAACTGGAACTGGCAAAAAAGAATGATATGGAACTGGAAGTGATTCCAATCGTCAGTGAAGCCTTCGTTTTTCTCACCGGCAAAGACAATCCCGTATCAGAATTAAGTCTTGAAGAAATAAGAAGAATCTATTCAGGTGAAATCACGAACTGGAAAGATGTAGGTGGCCTGGATATGAGTATCACCGCTTATCAGAGGCCGGTGAATTCAGGCAGCCAGACTGGATTCCTTGATCTGGTCATGAAGGATCTGACGCCTATGGAAGCACCTATAGAGCAAACCATAGCGGGTATGGGTGAACTCATAGATTCAGTTGCAGCCTATACAGACAGTCCAGACGGACTTGGATATTCGTATTATTACTATACCAGCGAAATGTGGGGAAACGATCGAGTAAAACTTCTGGAAGTTAGCGGTATTGAGCCGAACCCCCAAACCATCACATCAGGGGAATACCCTCTGCAGACAGCCTATTATGCTGTTATACGAAATGATGAATCAGCGGACAGTCCTGTACGCAAGATGATCTCCTATCTGCTCTCAGAAGATGGTCAGGCGATGGTAGAGGAGGCAGGTTATGTCAGAGTCAAAGAAAAACCATAGAATCTGCAATATCAAACATTTATCCATCAGTTTATGGATGATCGCACTCCTACTTCTTACAGTAGGATGCGATTCTACAGGAGAAGACCCTGTTGAGGCTTCTCCGGATCCTTCTGCGGTGAATGAGGAGGGGACAGACGCCTATGTTTCTCCATTTGGTGAAGTAACAGGTCCTGTTCATACGACTTACCTCATTGCCAATCCACCAATAGACGTCTCTACTGAAAAGTCAGAAAGCCCTGAGTTTCGAGACTATGCACTTTCCATCAAAGGATTGAAAGATAAATCCACGGAAGAGGCGATCAACCAGAAAATCATGGATCATCACATGAGCCTCAAAGACATGGATATGCCTCCCTACAGGGGAATTCGCAGACTGATTCCTGAAGGATCTGCGATCCAGAACCAGGATGTATCCACCCAGCTGACCTTCAGCTACAATGACATCATTTCAGTGATGTCATCTGTATCAAGAATATACAGCACAGATGCATCTGGTCTGAAAACAGAATACATTGATTATCGTGGCAGTCTGACTCTGGATCTTCATACCGGAGAGGAGATACACCTGTCGGACCTATTTATAAGTGATACGGATTATATGAATACCCTGAATACCCTTGTATCGGATTACCTGAGCCATCAGCAGGCTACAGAGGAATACGGCAGGGAGTTTGGATTTATTACGCTTACAGGGCCGTTTACAGGGCTTAAGGAAGACCAGAAATTCAATCTGACTGAAAATGCATTGATGCTGATTTTCGACTATGCTACACCTGAATTTGACACAAGATACTATCCTGTGACAATCAACATACCTTATAAGGATCTAGAGGATATTTTAGCCATCAAAGAACGTTTTTACAATGAAGATTCGTCCATTTTTGAAAACGAAACTCCACGGGAACACATCCTCATCAGTAATTTTCAGGATCAAATAGAAGGAGAGAACTCCATAACAGCATTTGACAGTATTGATGCTCAAAAAGAAATGAGGTATCCAGTCAATCTGATCAGCAGCCTGAAGAAAAAATTCATCGATTTCTCCGAACTGAACATAGGAGAAATCAAAGACATCGCAGAAGGAGAGCACCAGCAGTTTTATTACCAGGAATCTACCGCATATTCCATTGGCGACTATATCATCTTCAGCAAGATGAAAAATTATCATGATGGGCAATTCAACTTCACTCAGGAATACACTACTTTCAGAGAGGATGGAACCATCGTGCCGTTGGAATCACTGTTTCAACCCGGTTATGATTATGAAGAACTTATCAGAAAAGTGCTCATCGGGGCAATTCCCAGAGGTGTCGAAAGATCTGACGAGTTTGTTGATCAGCTTATGAAAAGCCTGACATTCAGACTGAACAGAACCGAAATCTACTTTGCAAGTGAATCCATAGAAATCAATCAGGATGAAAGAACTCCTGTATCTTTTGCAATCCCATACAAAATCATCGGTACAGAAAATCTGACCATATTCGGAGAATAATGAATTGAGCTTTCAAAAAGACAACAGCTGGAAGGGGGGAATCCCATTCCAGCTGTTGTCTAAATATATGCGTGATGGATTGAAGTAAAACCTGATAAGTCTTTAATAACTTATCTTGATACTAATGCTAACATACTTTCAAAAGAAAAAACCCCGAACTTCTTCGGGATTTTGGCACTTTTTTGATCATTTTTGTGGTTTTTCAGGATTAATGTATATATTTTAATATCACATGAATTCAATTATATATTTAAAATTCTGGAAAGAAACAATAATTAATTTCTCTGGTCACATAGAAACTCACAGTATGAATCATTATGGCCAGGATATAGCAATGTGCTGGTAAACAGATGCAGATTATTCTGAGCAGCTGCAACTTAAACCAAGCCAGATTATAGAGAGACCGGATCCGTAATATGGAAAGTGTCAGATCGACAGTTAAGAACTCAATTTTCACAATAAATATTTCTGAATAGGATAGAAGAGGGCTTTCGGAGTCCATTTCTCTATAAATATTTTATTTCGCGAAATGTTGATTTCGCGAATTTAATGCGATATAATTTAAATAGAAACGAGAAATTCATGCTTTTATTGCAAAATCGCCCTTCTGTAATACACAATTAAGGATGGTAATTATGAGTGAAAATAACACTGTTTATTATGAAGTTTACCCAGCGCGTGTGCTGGACTTTCTGAACTACTCCAGCACCATACGCGGAAAATCAGACAGCACCATTGAAGCATACGGTTATGACCTGGGTTTGTTCTTCAGATTCATAAAAATGCACCGCAGGCTCGTTCCTTCTGATATTCCATTTGATGACATCCTGATTCATGATATTGATGATGAGTTTCTAAGGAAAATCACTTTATCAGAGATTTATGCATTTCTATCTTATACAGATAAGAAACGTAAAAATTCAACTTATGCACGTGCTAGAAAAACGGCCTGTATCAAAACTTTTTTTAAATACTTATCCGTCAAAGCCCGTATCATCGATAAAGATCCAACTGTAGAATTGGAAAGACCTAAAATCAAGAAAAGAAACCCGGTGTATCTGACGCTTGATGAAAGCCTCTCCTTATTAAGATCTATGGATAAAGAAAATATAAATTATAAACGCGATTACTGCATCCTGACATTATTTCTGAATTGCGGACTTCGTCTTTCTGAACTTGTCAGCATCAGAATCAGTAAGATTAAAGAAGATACGTTGACTGTAATCGGTAAAGGAAATAAGGAACGCGTCGTGTATCTGAATCACGCATGTATATCTAGCCTGAATGAATATATGACTATCCGATCCAAAGTCGAAACGGATGATCAGTATAAAGACTATTTGTTTCTGTCCACCCATCGAAGACCAATCAACAAAAGAACTGTAGAAATTCTCGTAAAGAAACATGTGCAGCATGCTGGTTTGACCGATGAAAAATACAGCCCTCACAAACTTAGGCACACCGCCGCTACGCTCATGTACAAACATGGAAAAGTTGATATAAGAAGTCTTCAGATGATTCTCGGACATGAGAATGTTTCGACTACACAGATCTATACACATGTGGATAATGAATCACTTCGTGAAGCTGTGAATGCAAATCCACTGGCTGAAGAATAAAATTAGCACTACATATTGATTAAATTAAATCTTATCATGTCAATATGTAGTGCTTTTTAAGTTCTAATGATTATTAGATTTACATAATATTTATTGGGTAAATCTATTTTTTCCATCTCCCCTCCTTCCCTATTGATTCGAATGAAAGCTTTACATCATGTGTTCTTGGATTTTCCTTAAATCAGCCAGATGCACCGCAATCTACGAAAGGACTCATTATTTTCCCCATGATTTTGATTTGACTATTCTTGATTCACTTTATTTACCTGTTCCTTTTCTAAATATTTTACGCTTAATCAACGATCAATATGTCCATCCATTGCGGACATATTGCAATCATAAGCTTCCCTCCCCTTACTCGTTTTAATGCAAAAAAACATCACTATCTAATCATTTGGAAATTAGATAGTGATGTTTTTTTATTCATTACAGAAAATTCAGCAGCAGCAAAATCAGGAGAAGAAGCATAAATCCGTATATAAAGACATCAGATTTGTTGATGTACCTTTCAGTTGATCCTATAATGCGCCTTAGAAATTTACCAGATCTTTCATAAAATGGAGCATAATACTCACTTTCAAAATCCAGCTGCTGAGGCAAGTGAAAATGAAACAGATTGAATTTAATCCCTGCGATATAGATGATAAATCCTGCACTGTATACAGTTACCATCGACATCAGATCTTTACTGTTGAAGAAGTTCATGCCAACAAGATATTTATCTATGAAGTAAGCATCAAAATTCAGTGCCCTTGCTGACGGTATGATGAAATGATCCATCAGCAGATTCGGGAAGATTCCAATTACAATAATCAGGATGGAAAGTACGATCAGTGCAATGGTACCGGTATCATACCTCTCTTTCACATATTTGTATTTTTTAGGTATATGGCCAAGAAAAACATGAGAATACAATTTAATGAATGAAGCTGCAGTGCATGCACTCACGAATGTGAACAGATATTCTGCCCACTTAAATGCCGGGTGACCATATTCATAGGCTTCAATAATTGCATGATGAAGGATAGATTTACTGGCAAAACCATTCAGGAGAGGCATTCCTGTGATTCCTAAAGCTGCAATCAGTCCTGCCGCTGCCGCTATGGGCATCTTTCTCCAAAGACCGCCCAGATTATACATGTTCTTTTCTCGTGTTCTGAAGAATACAATGCCTGCTACCATAAACAGCAATGCTTTAAACAATCCATGGTTGATCATGTGATAAACGCTTCCTGAAAAGCCCATGGCACCTTCGTACCCCAGATACGCTGCTACGCCTATGCCCATGATGACATACCCCATCTGACTCACACTATGATATGCGAGCATACGAATCATTTTCTCCTGCTCCAGAGCGGCAATGACACCGACCACCATGGTGATGATGCCAAGCCATATAACTACAGCACCAATGTCTTTGAGCGTGATCAGTACCCTGTTCACATTCAGCTGCTCCAGTGTCTTTGTAGAACTTATGACCGATACAATCAGCCTTACAATGCCATATCCCCCTAATTTCATGAGAATCCCTGAAGACAAGGCATTCACTGATATATGAGATTTCGGATAAATAACCGGTACCCAGTGATGCAGCGGTACCATTCCAGCTTTCACACCAAATCCGGTGATGAAGAAAGCTGCAGAAACATATTTGACATTACCCATTTCACCGAACTTTTCCGCAATGGTAATCCATTCATAATTCTGCGTGTAAGCAGATAGCACAAGAATCCCGGCAAGAATGGATAAGCCCCCGAAAATTCCGAAATAGATATAGATGCTGCCCGCTTCTATGACCTTCTGTCCCCTCTCATGAACCATGAGCGCAAAGGAGGCAAAAGTCACAACTTCAAAAAACATGAAGAAACTCAGCAGATCTCCTGCCATAAGTGTTCCTATGGTGGCAAGATAAGTGATCATAAAGAACAGATAGAAGCTTCTTTCTCGGCCGCAGCCCTTGATGTCAACAGAAGTATAGAAGCTCACGGTAAGGAAGATGATCCCTGCCAGAATCATGAAGAGAAGACTAAGCAAGTCGATTCTGAATATGATTCCATTTCCGAACAGACTGGCAATCTCATATTCCGTAGGTTCAGATAGCACTTCCGGGTAGATGGAAATCATCAGTATTGTTGTCAGGAGAATCACTGTTCTCACAGAAAGTCTCCTTACCCCTCTGTTCTTTCCACTTAAGAGAGGGATAATCAGGATTTCGATCAGTGTCAGCACAATTATGATGACAGGAAGCCATAACTGGATAATCGCTCGTGCCGTATTCATCGCTACACCCTCCTTTATGTTACGAGGTAAATGATGATGCCAAGTAATACGATGGCATATATCACCACATCACTCTTGATGATGGTCGTTTCCATGCCATGGATGAATGTATTGGACATGGCCAGACTCTTTTTTCTGATTCCTTTGTGCATTGTGAAATCCCCGTCCATCCACCTTGGGAGATGAAGATGGAACAGATGATAGCGGATGCCCAGATAGAAGATTGCAATGCCGATGGCGAAAATATACACCATGGTCATGAGATCATGACTATTGAAGAAATTCATTCCAACCAGATAATGATCAATGAAATCTTCACTATAGGCAAACCCTCTTGTGGCAGGAATGATGAACTGGTTCATGATGAAATTCGGGAAAACGCCAATAAGCGTCACAAGAAGAGCCAGTCCCCCCATACCCAGGTTCATCATGATCTTCTCCCCTTGAATATCCTTGTACTTTTCAGGAAGTTTTCCTAAGAATACAAACCCGAAGAGCTTGATGAATGAGGTCACGGTTCCGGCGCTGATCAGCGTGAAAATCATTTCCGCATATCTGAAGGAAGGATGCCCATACTCATAGGCTTCCACAATGGCATGGTGAAGAATGGACTTGCTTGCAAACCCGTTAAACAGAGGCATTCCGGTAATTCCAAGTGCAGCGATCAGACATACCAGTGCTGTGAAGGGAAATTTTCTCCACATACCGCCAAGTTTATACATGTCCATCTCATGGGTTTTCAGATAAATGACCCCTGCAACCATAAAGAGAAGTGATTTGAATAAGGCATGGTTGACCATATGATAGATTGCCCCGGAGAAGCCCATGGCCCCTTTGGGTCCGAGATATGCAGCAACACCGATGCCCATGATGATATAACCCATCTGACTGATACTATGATAGGCAAGCATTTTTTTCATGTTGCTCTGCTGCAGTGCCATGAATACACCTGCAGCCATGGTGATGATGCCGATCCAGATGATCGCTGCCCCTAACGCATTACTCAGATCCCAGATGGGATCATCGTATGGCAGGAAGGCCCCCTTGGCAGGCATAAAGAAACTGGTCAGTACCCTTAACATGCCAAACGCACCGATTTTGATCATCAGACCGGATAAGAGCGCACTTGCTGGCGTCGGCGCCACCGGATGTGCTCTAGGCAGCCATATATGAAGCGGAAGCATCCCCGCTTTGATGCCGAATCCGATGAGAAACAATGTGGCAATGAGGTACTTGACGTTTCCTAGTGAACTCACTTTCGCCGCCATGGGAACGAAAGCCACTGTACCTGCATTGACATAAAGAAGTATAATGCCAAGAAGAAGCGCAAGTCCCCCGGCTACACCCATATAGATATAGCTGTCACCTGCAATGAGAGACTCCTTGGACTGATTATGGGCAACCAGAAAATAGGACGCAAATGTCATGATCTCAAAAAACAGAAACATGGTGATGAGGTCCCCAGCCATGATGGTTCCAAGCACTCCGCCATAGGTGATGGACATCTGAAGAAAGAACCTGTTTCGATGTTTTTCGATGCTCATGTAATCATGCGCATACATGCTTACAAGGACCCAGATGATCGATGATACCATGACCATGATGAATCCCATAAGATCCACTTTGAAATTCAGTCCCAGTCCAAGCATTTTAGGAATCTCAAATCTCATGGTTCCTTCCATGACCTGAGGGAATAGTGCAAGGATCAGAAAGAATGTGAGTACTGTGGTATACACCACAGCCATATCCCTTGAGTTTTCTTTCCTTCTGAAGAAATACATTTCAATGGGCCCTCCCACCAACGGTACCAGGACGATGATCAGCGGAAGACTCTTGAAATTGTTCAAAGAGGCAGATATGCGATCAGCAATATTCACCGCATAAAGGGAGATTCCGCTTAATCTGGACTTGTCCACATTCGCTGAGAAAAACAGAAACGCAGCGAACAGCAGTCCTAAAATAATATAGAGGACAATACAGTTGATGCAGAAAGAATCCAGCTTTTTTCTTTTCTTGAATTCCGTATATTTGCTTTGTTTGTTAATTTGCTTCAAAATAATCCTCCACTTATAAGCCTATTCCCGAACCGATGAAGGTTGGAACAGCCTGCTGGATAATATCCATCACCAGATGCGGAAAGAGTCCTATGATCAGACTGGTGAAAGCCACTAGAACCATGGATACTTTCATTGTTCTAGGAATTCCGTCTCGATGCATTTCGAGAGGTTTTCCCGGACGTTCCCGTAAAAATGCGGAAACGATGATGGGCAGATAATACAGCGCATTAAGAAAACTGCTGAGCAGTAGGACGATGAGAAGTTCCGGATGCCCTGCATCCAGCACCGCAAGACCGAGATACCATTTACTCATAAATCCGCTGGTACCAGGAATACCGATCATGCCAAGTACACCGATGCTGAACACAGTCATGGTGATGGGCATTTCATATCCGATGCCATCCAGATCCTTCACATCTCTCTTTCCAGTGAGATAAATGATGGATCCGGCACTGAGAAACAGCGCGGATTTCATAAATGCGTGGGACACCACATGGAAAAGCGCTGCGGAAAATCCGAGTTCACTTGCAAGTGCAAGTCCCAGAAATATATAGCCGATCTGAGATACACTGGAATATGCCAGTCTTCGCTTGATATCTCTTTGGGTCAGCGCAAAAACAGACCCCATCATCATGCTTAAGACTGCAAAAATGATCAGATAGTCCGCAATCCCGATGTCTACGGAAATATTCACTCCCACTACCCTATACATGATTTTGGCAATGGAGAAGATGTACGCTTTTACAACCAGTCCTGACAGCAGCGCACTAGATGGTGTTGGTGCCGTGGAGTGCGCATCCGGAAGCCAGTTATGAAGTGGAAAAATAGCCGCTTTGATGCTGAATCCCGTGATCATGAATCCCATGGCCAGCAGTATATTCCGGGGATAAAGTCTCCAGACCTCACTGATTTCCAGGTTGATGGCACTCATGTTCAGCTGTCCTGTGACCATGTAGATCAGTGCGATGCCCATAAGCACTGTGACGGATCCAATGGCGCCCATCATAAGGTACTTCATGCTGGCCATGAGCGTGTCTTTTTTCTTCTTGATTGCGATAATCGCAACGGAAGTGATGGAGAGTATCTCCATAAAGACATATAAGTTGAACATATCGTTAGTAAAGATCATTCCAATCATCGAAAAAATCAGTAAAAAAACCAGAGTATAATAGCTGTACATTCTTGAAGATTCGATTTCATGTTCCAGATCTTTCAGGGAATATATAATGATCAGTATGGATAAAGTCAGTATCACCAGTGTCATCAGTGCGGAGAACTCGTCAACGAGAAACTCGATTCCGATTCCGGCGGGATAAGACCCGAAGGTATAGCTGTATGGAGCATCCCAAAGAACCTTCAGCAGTTCCAGAAGCGCCATGATCCATGTAATGCCCAGTACCGATACCATGAGTATCTGGAATCGTCTACCGTAAGGTTTTCTCTGAAGTGGAATGGTCACCGCAAAGATCAGCAGAAGCATCAGGATGTAGACGGGAAAATGTATATTACTCATCTTCTTCCACACTCCTTAACTTCATGATTTCATCCAGGTCAATGGTGCCATAGGCTTCATGTATCTTAATGATAATACTTAGGGCGAAAGCCGTGATGCTTACAGCAACGACAATCCCTGTGAGAATCATTGCAGCGGGCAGCGGATTCACAAACACTTTCTCTCCGGTTGAGGGGTCTATAATGGGAGCCACAGCCCCCTTCACATATCCTATGGAAACAAAGAAAAGAAAAATCGAAGTTTCCATGATATTGATCCCAATGATTTTCTTGATCAGGTTCGAATGCGTGAGCACGGTATAAAGACCGATGATAAAGAGAATCATGGCACCGATGTAATTGATGTTATTCACGATTGTACTTAAATCAAACTTCATCAGTCTTCCTCCAGCATGGTATGAAATAATGTCACAATGGTGCTCATGACTTTCAGCCCGATGGCGATGGTCACAATGGGGATGAGACCTGCACTGAATACACTTCCTAATTCGCCCATGGGAAATCCGGCTTCCTGATTTGTGAGGAAATTATAGCCCGCGATAATACCTGTGAATCCCATAAGAATGAAGAATATGATACCGCCTGTTTCAATTTTCGAGGAGACTTTATGAGGCATCCTTTTCTGTCCGGGTTTTAATCCGAAGGCTAAAGTGTACAGAACAATACTCGCCGCAAAAATAGCTCCACCGGAAAACCCCCCACCAGGAGACAGATGCCCATGTATGATCACGTAGACGCCATAGAGCTGAATAAAGGGAAGAATCATTTTTGTTATGACTCGTACAAATAGATCATCCATGATGTTCCTCCTCCTTGTCCGATTTCCTGTGATGAAAGACTCCGATTAAAGACACCACAGCTGCAATGCCTGTAAAAAGCACTGTGGTCTCACCCAGCGTATCGAATGCACGGTAATCCGTGATGATCGCCGCAATAAGATTGGTGCTCCCCGTATCCTCTGCGCCTTCACTGATGTAATATTCCGCAATTTCGTTGTAGGATGGATTCGTCTTTTCCCCTATGGGAGGAAGTTCAGCAATGCTTGAAAGAAGCACGATGAGAAGACCACCCAGTATGATGAGCGTAAAAAGTTTTTTCATTATTCCATCCTCCTGGTCCTGCTGATGACCACCACAAAAAGTATGGTGGTGATGCCCGCACCGATGGCCGCTTCCGTCATGGCTACATCCGGTGCTCGAAGAAGCAGCCATAAAAGAGCCATCACCAGGCTATAGGCTGTAAAAATGATCACTGCACCTAGAAGATCCTTTGTTCTTTCCACTGCAATGGCCGCGACAATCAGAAACACGATGAGAATCACATTAAATATCTCCATGAGGATCCTCCTTTGTCTTCTTCAGCTCTTTGTCATATGCGGCTTTTGATATGATATGTGCCGCCACGGGATTGGTGATCATGATGAAAATAAGAACGATGAGAAGCTTCAGACTCACCGGATCAAATCCTTTGTACACGATCAGTGCCAGAAGCGCAAGTCCCGCACCCAAGGTATCACTCTTGGTGGTTGCATGCATTCTGCTGAAAACATCCGGAAGCCTTATGAGTCCTGTTGTGCCTACCAGAAAGAAAAAACAGCTTGAAAGAGCAAGCAGCAGGATTACTATGTCTTTGAACATGATAAGCACCTCCTAATACAATTTACCTTTTTCTATGAATTTGGATACGGCGATGGTGGCGATGAACCCCATCATGGAATAGATCAGCGCCACATCTATGAATGCGTTCTGCTCTGTGATGACGGATATGAGGGCGATCAGCACCGTTACCTTGGTGGTGATCACATTGATGGAAACGACTCGATCTGCTGCGGTGGGACCCACATAAGCTCTGTAAAGACAGACGAAAGCCAGAAGAGCCAGAAAAATCGTCATGCCTGTAAATACCTGTATACTCATCAGTCTCTTTCCTCCAGACGAAGAACATGTTCTTCCAGTGCACTTCCATTTAAACCTTCCGCCGCCTCTCTGGTCAGTGCATGAATGATGTATTCATCCCCTACAATATCCACCGTCAGTGTTCCAGGGGTAAGCGTCACCACATTCCCATAGAGCACCTTATTGAAATCCTTCCTGAACCGAACAGGGACCCTTACAAATGAGGGGTCTATGGGCATTTTGGGGTTCAGAACGATTTTCGCCACATTGATGTTCGACTTCACGATCTCCACAATGAGAACTGCGATCAGCGTCATGAAATGCCACAGAAATCCTAATGTCACAGGACCTCCATCCTCTCTGGTAAACAGGATGTCTTTATTGAAATATAGGATCATGATGGAGGATACTGTTCCAAGGAGAACAGATTCCACCGTAAGTTTTCCGTCGATGATCGCCCAGAAAAAAAGAAGAAGAAAAAACATGATCAGGATGTTTTTTCTTGAATTTAAAGCTGTCTTACTCATTGTGCACCCCACATAACTAATTTTAAAATAATGAACCTATACCTAACATTATATATGTACTTTAACGTAATTAGGTCTATTTTTCAACGAAATATGAGATTATAATGGTTTACAGCCTCAATATTGATATTTTCATAGTATTCATGGTAAAAAGAAGCTTCGGACCTTCGTCCGAAGCCATAAATCAGTATTCTATGCCGATTCTTGATAAGATTCCCTCATTGTAGTAATGCTTTCTATTTCTCATCTCGGTCACCAGATCCGCTTCATTCATAAGTTTTTCAGAGGCAGATCTCCCCGTGAGAATCACTTCCAGATATTTTGGTCTGTCCCTTAAGAAAGATACCACAGCCATTTCATCCACCAGACCGTTATGAATGGCAGCCATGATTTCATCTAGAACCAGTATGTCCATGGGGTCCGTTTCGATTCTTTTCTTCAGATCGCCCCATTCCCTCAGCGTTTTTGACTTCAGCTCAATCTGTTCATCTTCAGAAAGGGTAAGGAAAAAGCGAACGGTTTCCGCCAGTTTCAGGTGTATTATATTCTCATTCTCACTCATACTGATCTCCTCCCCAGTTCTGATTCCTTTCAGAAACTGAACGAAAAGGACTTTTTTCCCTCTTCCTGCCGCACGGAAGGACAGCCCCAAAGCGGCGGTCGTCTTTCCCTTGCCTTCTCCTGTATAAATCTGCACAAATCCTTTTTCCATTTCAATCTCCTTTTATACTCAGTTCGGTTGGTATGACATGGGGTTTCCCCGAAGATGGATTTCTGATGATCATGCACTCCGTATTGTAGAGTTCTCGGATCATCTCTTCTGTAATCACCTCTTCAGGTGGACCCATGGCCTTTATTTCACCCTTGTTCAGCAGCATCAATGAATCACTGAACTCGATGGCAAGATTGATATCGTGAAGCACAGCTACCACTGTGATCTCCTTGGATTTTGAGAAGCCTGACACGGTCTTCAATATGCCAATCTGATGATGGATGTCCAGATGGGATACCGGTTCATCCAAGAGCATGATACCCGTATCCTGAACCATAGCTCGAGAAACTATGGCTCTCTGCAGTTCTCCGCCACTGATGCTCCGTACTGATTTGTCTTTCAGTCTCCATGTATCTGTGATTTTCATGGCACTCTCCGCCAGCTTAAGATCACTGCCGCTTTCCGTTTCGAAACGCTTCAGATATGGGGACCGCCCCATGAGGACCATATCAAGCACTGAAAAGTCAAAATCCATGTGTGTTTCCTGTGGAACCACAGAAAGACGTTTTGAAAGCTCCTTCACAGAGATGGATGTGATGTCTTCACCATTTATATATACGCATTCTTTATTATTTTTATATATTTTTTGTATATTTTTAAGCAGCGTGGTCTTTCCTGAGCCATTGGGTCCTAATATACTATAGAATTTTCCTTTCTCCAGAGAAAATTCAATCCCTCTTAATACAGGACTTTCTTCATAGGCAAAGTCCAGTTGATCTACAGAGATGGCTATCATAAAGAAATCCCCCTTATTTTGGTTCTACGCAGAAGGAATATGAAATAGGGTGCACCAAAAAGCGCGGTAATGGCACCTACAGGTATTTCCATTGGCGCCAGCAAGGTTCTGGCAATAGTATCGGACAGAATCATAAACACTGCTCCACCCAGGGCAGAGAAGGGAATGAGCACACGATGGTCCGGACCCAGCAGCAGTCTTACCGCATGGGGAACGATGAGGCCCACAAATCCGATGATTCCGCTGGAAGATACAATGAATGCGATCATCAGGGAAGAGACAACCAGCAGCATTTTCTTCGTCTTTTCGATTTCCACGCCCAGGTTGTGTGCTGCATCATCCCCCGCCATCATCAGATTGAGATCTTTCGCATAGAACAGAATGACAAGCGTTCCGATACTGACCACAGGAAGGAGATACAGAATCTGCTCCCATCTGGCTGCCGCCACAGAGCCCATGGTCCAGAAGATGATGGTGTCGGCCTGATCTCTGTTGAAAATCATCAGTACGGAAATCATGGCCGAAGCCATGGCGCTGACAGCCACCCCAGCCAGAAGCAGGGTCACTGCCGGAATCCTTGTCCCGACTTTTGCAATCTCGTATACACAGACCACTGTCATGACTGCACCCAGAAAAGCCATGAACTGAACGGATAGAAACAAACCAGGCAGAAAGCCGGACCCAAGGGTTATGGCAATGCTTGCACCCAATGCGGCACCTGAAGAAACTCCTATTACATAGGGATCCGCCATGGGATTTTTGAACATGCCCTGAAAGGCCGCACCGACCACTGAAAGGCCCATTCCGATGATAGCCGATAGAATCACTCGGGGCAGCCTTATATTCAGCATAATGATTTCATGGGTCTTTAGTCCATCCTCTTGAATCAGATCTCCAGCAACAGGCACTTTCTTCAATAGAACAGCCAGTGCATCCAGAAAAGATATTTCCGCTGCACCAAGTGTGCTCACAAAGATCATCAGCATCAGAAGTCCGAGAAGAAGCAGGAAGAAAAGAGATCGGTAAAACCCTTTTCTTTCAACAAAACTCATCTTCCCACCTATTTGAACGCATCCGGATGAATGAGTCTGGCCAGTGCGCTGAATCCTTCCGCAAGTCTTGGACCTTGCCTGTCTATGAGATTGTTGTCTATTTCAAAGACATTTCCTTCCTTCACGGCACGCAGATCCTTATATCCGTTTGCTTCCATCACACCGCTTTTCGCATCATAGTGTTCTGACACGATGAGCAGATCCGGATCATGTTCGACGATTTTTTCTATGCTGTAGCTCCAGCCTTCCACATCATCCGCGATGTTTCTGCCATTGGCCATACCGATCATCTCACTGATGAACGTATCTCCGCCTGCTGTATAATCTCCAAACTCGCCATACCCGACAACGTAGTACACACTGGGGGCCTCCAGTCCCTTGACCTTCTCCGTGACCTCAAGAATAGAAGCCTTCATCCCTTCTATCAGCTGCTCTGCAGTGGTGCTTTCATCTGTGATTTCACCAAGCGCCTCTATGACACCGAAGACTCCTTCAAAGCTGTCATTGGGATTCAGTACAATCACCTGTATATCCAGGTCACTCAGTTTTTCATAGACTTCCTCACTGAAGTGTGTGGAAGCAATGACAAGATCCGCCTCAAGTTCCACAATCTTCTCGATATTCGGCTCCTTCAGACTGCCAATGGATTCCACATCAGCTGTTTCCAGGGGATAATCACAGTAATCCGTTCTGCCTACCAGATACTCTTCCGCATTCAAGGCAAAGATCGTCTCTGTAATGCTCGGAGCAACGGAAACGATTCTTTCCGGTTTCTTCTCAAGGACCACCGCAGTGCCGAAGGAATCTTCTATGGTTAACGGATACATCGTATGCTCTTCATTCACTTCCTCCCCGCCTGCTGGTGTTTCGATGGTTTCACTCTCTATAGGTGCTTCCGCTTCTTCTTTCACGCCGCATCCGGTGAAAACTCCCGCAGTAAGGATTAGTCCAGTCAGTAAGGCTACTATCTTTCTTTTCATTTCAATCACTCCAGTTTATTATTTTTATCTATCTGATTTTTTCTTTTTTCCTGATTCAAGCTAACGCTCCGCTCGATCTTCTCCAGTTCAGCTAGAAGCTTCCTGTTTGAAGCGTGGTCCTTGATGGCGATTCTGAAGGCGTTGTCGCTGAGCCCTTTGAATCCGATGGGAAGTCGGATCAGAAGTCCTGCCTCAAGAAGCATCTCCTGAATCTTCTCCGCTTTATGACTCTTCGAAGTCAGCAGTATGAAATTTGATTCCGTGGGAAGAAAAGTGAAGTCTGTGAGCTTCTCCAGTTCCATCATGATAAAAGCGCTCTCCTCCAGAATCCACCGCCTTGTCGCTTCCTGATAATTTCTGTCATGAAGCACGGTCTGCCCTGCAAGGTCGGCTATGGAATTGATGTGCCAGGGTTCCATGAGCTCCTCCACTTCACTGGCCAGTTTCTTCTGATGAAACACACCATACCCCAGACGGATTCCAGGCATGCCGAAGTATTTCGTAAGCGCTCTGATGATGATGAAATTTCCCTCTTTTGCATCCATGACGCTTGTTTCCGGATAGTCCTTCGTAAATTCAATGAAGGTTTCATCAACCAGGAGGTATCCCTGTTTCTCCTGAATCAATTTTCCCAGCACAAGGAGCTCTTCTTTAGAGGTCAGCGTACCGGTGGGGTTGTTCGGATTGCATACTATGACCAGGTCCTTCTCCTCCAGAAGATTCGCAAGCGCTTTAACGTCAAGCTTTCCCTTCCCGTCATAGAGCACTTCTTCCCGTACGGGAATCCCAGCCATCCTGGCGGCTCTTTCGTATTCCGAGAAAGTAGGGCATGCTATGAGCACGCTTCTCACTGGGAGCGCCTGTATGGTTTTGTAGATCACTTCGATGGCACCATTCCCCAGAACTAGATGGGCTTCCTGGTCCAGCTGAAGATACTTCCTTATGGATGCCTTCAGTTTTCTGTAGTGTCTGTCCGGGTATCTGGTGAGGCTGGACAGGTCCTTCGTGAGAATTCTACTGAAATGCTCCGGAATACCCAGGGGATTGATGTTGGCGCTGAAGTCCGTCATTTCTTCTTTATACTGGTAGATATCACCACCATGATAATTCAAAACAAATCACCTCCTTTCAAAATCAGTACATGGATGAGGCTACAGGTAAGCGCAAAGAGAAGCGTGGCAGTATACATCAGCTGATGGACCCTTCTGATGTCTTCCACTTCCGGAAGTCTTCTTTCATCCCCAATGAATGGTTTCTGAACGGTCTTTCCGGCATAGATTGCATCTCCTCCAAGCTGAATGCCCAGCGCTCCTGCTGCAGCTGCCTCAGGATGAGCGGAGTTGGGACTTTTATGATTTCTTCTGTCCCGTCTCCATATATGAAAACTTCCTTTGAAGGAATACCCGGGCTGAAGCGAAGACAATATAAGTGAAAGTGCTGTGAGGCGTGCGGGAATGTAGTTCAGAAGATCATCCATTTTTGCTGAAACATAGCCTAAATCTCCGTACCGCTCATCTTTGTACCCCACCATGGAATCCAGCGTGTTCACAGCTTTGTAGGCCCAGAGAAGCGGGGCTCCTCCAAGAAAAGCATAGAACAGCGGCGCGATGACGCCATCTGACGTGTTTTCTGCGACGGTTTCCACTGCGGCTCTGATGATGCCCTCCTTATCAAGAGATTCTGTATCTCTTCCTACAATGTAGGACAGATGTTTTCTGGCTTCCCGAAGACTTCCACTTTGAAGGGGCACAATCACTTTTCCGCTTTCTCTTTCCAGGGACCTGGCCGCAAGGCCAAGCCAGATCAGGAGGGTCTGAAGCGCGATGAGAAGAAACGAATGGATTCCCGCAGCGATGAGAAGCAGACCATAGACCACAAGAAAGGTTCCAAATACCGTGACGATCCATAGGAGAAGCCCCCATACCCTCAAATGTCCTGGAGATGACGTCTTCTCTCTGATTCGTTTTTCCGCTTTTGAGATGAAAAGACCGATGCCTCTGACCGGATGATAGATCCTTTCAGGGTCTCCCAGGAAAAAATCCATCATCAGCGCAAGGAGAACATAGACCGCTTCAGGTTTCAGCAAGTATCGCATAGATTTCCTCCATGTCCGTATTCTCGCGTACGATCTGTGCCAGTTTATCCAGTTCTTCCTCCCGATGGTCCCAGTAATCGGTGATTGTTTCCTCTATGGGAGGAATGCCTTTCCTCGCGCAGAGATCATCCAGAAGGGATCTGGTGAAACTTGCGCTTTCAAAGATTCCATGAACATAAGTGCCGAATAAACCCCTCTCCCTGTCCATGACCCCTTCCTCTACAGGATCCACTTCCTTATTGCTTCTTTTTGTGATGGTCAGAAGCGGGGAATACTTCTCTTTGTGCAGGCTTTCACCCATATGGATCTCATAGCCCGAAATCTTCGCGTCACCATAACCACTGGTGCCTTCCACGAGAAACGTCTTCTTCTCCTCCGCAAACCGGGTCTCCATCTTAAGTAGACCAAGCCCCTCAGTCACCAGCCTTTTCGTTTCCACACCATAGGGATCACAGATGCTTTCGCCCAGCATCTGATAACCCCCGCAGATGCCCATGATGGGCGTCCCAACCTTATGAGATCTCAGAATCCTTTCATCCATTCCGCTTTCTTTCATTTTCCGAAGATCCTCCACCGTGGACTTGGTTCCAGGCAGTATGATCAGATCCGGATGACCGATTTCCTCCTGAAGCCCCACAAATCGCAGCTTGACCTCCCCCAGAACGGAAAGAGGCTGGAAATCTGTGAAGTTCGAGAGATGAGGAGCCCTTATCACCGCAATCTCAAGCTTGGGTTTTGCTGATTCCGAAAATTTCATCAGATCCATGGCACTGTCTTCCTCATCAAGATCCAGTGAGAAATAGGGAATGATGCCCAGAACGCGGATGCCGATGAGCCCTTCCAGCTCTTCTATGCCTGAGGTGAGAAGAGTGGGGTCTCCTCTAAATTTATTGATGATGACCCCTTTGATTCTTTTCCTTTCCCTTTCCTCCAGCAGCATCACTGTGCCGTAGATGGAGGCGAAGACACCTCCCCGGTCGATGTCCGCCACAAGGATCACCGGCGCATCCACCATTTCCGCAAATCCCATATTGACGATGTCGTCGGTTCTGAGGTTGATTTCAGCGGGGCTTCCCGCCCCTTCAATGACCATGATGTCGCTTTTTTCCGAAAGCTCTTCATAAGCGGAGAGAATCACTTCCTTCAGTTCATGCTTGCAGCGAAAGTAATCTGATGCATTCATATCCTTCACCGCCTTCCCCATGACAATGACCTGAGACTTCTGGTCTGTCGTAGGCTTCAGAAGAATCGGATTCATGGACACGTGGGGTGCTTTTCTGGACGCCTGCGCCTGCAGAACCTGTGCTCTGCCCATTTCATGTCCCTCTGTGGTCACATGGGAATTCAGTGACATGTTCTGGGATTTGAACGGAGAAACGATGTATCCGTCCTGTGTGAAGATGCGGCAGAAGGCTGCCGCCAGAATACTTTTTCCTACTGAGGAAGACGTCCCCTGGACCATGATGTTTCTGCTCATAAATTATCCCTCCCTGATGTTCATTCGTTCTATGGTTGTGTGGCCGGAGTCTTTCAGAAGAACGCTGTACGCTCCATGCTGAAAGCTGAAGTTCCAGAAGAGAGCGTCCTCTCCAGTGAGAAGCAGGGATGTCAGAAGCTGCAGCACCCCTTTGTGCGTGACGATAAGGACATTTTTCTTCTCTTCCGTCAGCACCGCTTCATAAAAACCACGGACTCTGGCATAGAAGTCCCAGTACTTTTCACCGCCTGGCGGTGCATAGTTTCTGTAGTCCGAAGACCAGTTGCTGAATTCTTCCGGGAATTTCTCCATACACTCCGTATAATGCATCCCTTCCCAGAGACCAAAATCCATCTCCAGAAGCGCTTCCGATGTCTTCAGGTCTTTTCTTCCTGTGATGAGCCTTGCTGTATCCGTGCACCTTTTCATGGGACTTGCATAAATCTCGTCAAAATCAATTCCCGATAGCAGTCCGCCCAGCTTCTTGCTCTCCAGTATGCCTTCCACATTCAGCGGACAGTCCGTGAGTCCGAAGTAGATGCCTGTCTTGTTCCAGTCCGTGGTGCCGTGTCTTACAAAATAGTATCGGGTCATAGCAGTCCACCTCCCTGAAGCAGTAGAATCAGAGGCAGAAAGAGGAGCTCTGCCATCTCATTCATGGCACCTAGTGTATCTCCGGTGAGTCCGCCCAGAAGTTTTTCCAGATGTCTTCTGAAAAGCAGCATCATGAGAAAGACCAGAATAAGCGCAAGCACGCCGGAAAGACCATTAAGAGCATATAGAAGCATCGCCCCACCTGCCCCTGCATAGATGGATTCTCTCCGCAGAGTCTTTCCGATGAACAGGTTTCCCAGTCCATCTTCTCTTGCATACCGGCTGCCCCAGAGCATCATCGCCATGGATGTCCTTCCGACCACAGGCAGGACCACAAGAATCTGGATCAGAAGCGACTTCTCCACTTCCAGAAGAAAGAGAAACTTCAGCAGAAGAAACAGAATCAGTGCAAGAACTCCATGGGTCCCGATGCGACTGTCTTTCATGATGAGGAGCATCTGTTCTCTTCTTCGCGCTGACAGGATCCCATCCATGGTATCTGCAAGGCCATCCAGGTGCAGCCCGCCGGTGAGATGAATGACGAAGGCCATGGAGACAGCCACAGCGACTTCTCTGCTGAAAAACCGCAATGCCAGCACTGCCACCGCCGCCTGAAGCAGCCCCACTAGAAGGCCTGCTAGCGGAAAGAGACGGACGCCTTTTCTCAACCTTTCCGCATCAAATCCGATTCTTTCCGGAATCGGGATTTTCGTGAAGAGAGAAATCAGCTGCAGAAAAACACTCATGAGAGATTCCCCTCCTTGATCTTCAGCGGAACGCCTGATACCAGGAGGTAGACTTCATCCGCCTCTCTGGCAAGCATCTGATTAATGCGGCCGGCCAGGTCACGGAACTGTCTTGACAAAGCCGTCTCCGGAACCAGTCCCATGCCGATTTCATTGGTGACCAGGATGAATGTGTGAGACATGCTCCGCGCTCCATCAAGGAGCTTCTGAAGCCCCATCGCAGCCTCTTTCTCAAAATCCGCCCAGAACTGTTCCGAGGACTGGTCTTCCTCAAAATCCAGATGCTGAAACAGAAGATTGGTCAGCATCACCGTGATGCAGTCCAGAAGAATCCCCTGATATTCCCGATTCTTTTCGGAGAGCTTTCTTTCCAGATCAGAAAAGGCTTCCAGCGTTTCCCATGAAGAAGGTCTCTGGGCTTTATGATGCGCAATCCGTCTCTCCATCTCCTCATCCAGGGGAGTAGCTGTGGCGATATAGAGCACCGCGTCTCTTCCAGAGAGCAATTTCTCCGAGAATCCGCTTTTCCCGCTTCTCGCGCCTCCGGTTACCAGTATGACTTTTCCCATAAGCTCAACCCCTTTCCTTTCTCACAAATTCACCCACTACATGGACCGGCATTTCCGCATCCTTTCTCAGTGTTTCTACCTCACTTCTATCAAGCGTGATGAGCGCTGACGTGGCCGGCCCTGAAGATGCATGAAGATCCACCGGATTGGATTCTGCTTCCAGAAATACCAGCCCTGTCCGTTTCTCCAGAAGGCGGATCTCCTGGATGATGCCCTGGGACCCTGCCGGAATCACCTCATGGATATAGTCTTTTCCCAGGAGCTTCGTAAGCGTCTTCAGACCGAACAGCTCTGAGCGCTTCGCTTCCAGGACGCTTTCCCCCATCAGGGGCTTTCCTATGACCACCGCCTGGTCCCCCTCAAAGGTTTCGGGAAAAAAGAAGTCTTTCTTCGCCGCTTTCCCCATAACCGTGATGCCTATGGCGGTCTGAGAAACCATGATGTTTTCCTCCGTACTGCCAGTGATCTCCACCTGGTCCCCATCTTCCAGAAGGCTGAGTGCATCATGAATTCCTTTCAGGATTTCTTCTCCCGAAGGATGCATCTCCACAGACAGGGTGTTGCAGAGAACCAGAGGGAAAACACCAACGCTCAGCATTTCCAGAAGAGCCACCTGCGCTGTATGAAAGCCAAGAACTCTCGGCGATACAGGTACAGCGTCCCGCTTCCTATTTCCAATGCCTCCTGAGCTGTCGCAGGAAACCACCAGATAGCTTTCCTCATCCCACGGTATCAGCGTAAGATCACGATACTTCATGATGACCTCCCAGAACATGTCTTGCCTTCAGGACTTTATACAGCACCACCGCCCCTGCTGCATTCACAAGGGAAGTGAGGGTCAGGGGAAGGATCAGTGCAAAGAACATGATCTTTCCAGAAAAACCCAGTCCAAGCACAGCTGCAAGATACGATGCCCCCAAGGTGCTCACGGGACCATTCATGAAAACCCCCGTCAGAGTCGCCAGAAAAAGATTCACCTTTTCTGCAATGCAACCGAAGAGCCCAATGGTCATAGCCATCAGGGCAGCGATGAAAAGATGCATCGGCAGCGACATGGGAAACCCGCTGGTCACCGCCGTGAGCAGATGTCCGGCAAATCCGATAACTGCGCCGGGAAGCGGTCCCAGAAGCAGTGCACCAAGATATGCAGGCAGTGCATCCAGTGCGATGGTGCCTTGGATTTTCACAAGAGAACCCATATAGGAAAATGCCACCAGAAGGCTCATGAGAACAAGGACCTGATTCTTCGTTTTTATCACTGATTGAGATTTTTCCATTATTTCGACTCCTTTCTTTTCACCAGCAGCTGAGCGATGTCACCCACTGCATGGAGATTGCTGTAGAAATGTATATGAGCATAGGCTCCCTGCACGTTTTTTCTTCTCTGACCGCATGTCCAGTGCGTCATGCTTTTCATGTGATCCGGCTTTTTAAGAGACAGAGAATGCTTCACGCAGGCCCGGCCGATCCACCTGGAATGATGAAACTCATGGCCCCGAAATACTGCTCCGTTTTCAGCTGTCACTTCCGCATAGCCGAAACGCTGGAGTTTCTTCGTCATTTCACAGTGTCCTCCAAGAAATCCCACCATGTCATGAAACGCTCCTTCCCCATCAAGAATCCCCTGGGTCAGATACATATAGCCTCCGCATTCCGCATAGACAGGCATTCCATCTTCCATGGCCTCATATAGGGACTTCCGGAAAGAGAGGTTGGAAGAAAGCTGCACTGCATACACTTCCGGAAATCCTCCGCCCAGATAGACCGCATCCAGGTCTGAAGGAAGTGCTTCATCCTTCAGTGGACTGAAGGGTATGATGTCCATCCCCAAATACTCCAGAAGCTCCAGATTGTCCCTGTAGTAGAAGGAAAAGGCATCATCCTTCGCCAGGCCGATCCGAAGTCCTGCCCCCATGTTTTTCAGATCTTCTCGAGGGTCTTTCAGATTCTCTCCTCTGGTGCCTGACGCTGCGATTCTTTCCAGACCATCCAGATCCACGTACTTCTCCATGAGAGAGACTGTCTTTTCCATCACGGTATCTGCACCCCGGGACTCATTTTCCGGAACAAGGCCCAGGTGTCTCGAGGGAAGATGAACATCCGGATCATTCGGAACATAGCCCAGACAGGGTATTCCAGTCCTTTTCTCTACTGCGTCTCTTATGAGTCTGTAGTGAGATTCCGAGGAGACACGATTCACAATCACACCCGCCAGATTCAACTCTTTGTCGTATTCCCTGAATCCAAGGACTACGGCAGCAGCTGAGCTGCCTGTCTTTTCCCCGTCAATGATGAGAATCACGGGAAGGTGCAGGATTTTTGCCGTATGCGCCGTACTCCCAGTACACTTTTCATCCCCTGTTCCGTCATAGAGGCCCATGACCCCTTCCACCACGGCAAAGTCCCCCTTTTCCATATGATGTCCATAAAGAAACCTCGTATGGGATTCACCCGCCATCCATATATCCAGGTTCACAGAGGACAATCCTGTCGCCGCTTTATGAAATCCGGTATCGATATAGTCAGGACCTGCTTTGAAAGGAATCACTTTGTGTCCTCTTCTTTTCAATGCCCCCATGATCCCTGTGCTGATCGTTGTCTTCCCTGTGCCACTTCCTGTTCCTGAAATCATGATCTGTTTCAATTAATAACCCCCCAGAAAAAAAATAAAAAACACATGGCGAAATCCATGTGTTTTTCTGCAAAAGAAAAAACTCACAAACCTCCCTCCGAAGTTATGAAAATGATGAACTACAATTAGGCAGGTCTCCTGACTTACAGATCACCTTACTCTCTTCACCTTCCCGAGCTTAACTCAGTGGTTATTGAAGATTTCATCCCTGTTCACAGTAGCGGGGGCTGTAGAGGATTCTAACCTCTTTCCCTATTAAATCTTTACCTGAAGTAAAGATACCTAATGTATTATTTCGTTTTGTGTTATATCCACAGTATAGTGCAGGTAGTATTATAATGTCAAAGGATTATTTTGACTGATCCGGATAAAAAAATATCAATGGCCTGATTCTCTGTCTTCCATTTCATTGCACCGGATAATCTGAAACGCTGTCTCCCAGCATGTTCCGGTCTGCAGAATGAATCACGTATCCACCTCAAGATAATAGAGGATATCCGTATCAAAGTCATAGACTGCCACGGTGAAGTTGTAGGATGGTAAGGCCAGCAGCTCCTTCAGACTGCCTTCAGGCAGCCTGTCTTCGAAATACCAGTATCCGTTTTCTATACGAGGCATAGAAAGAAGTTCAGCATACTCATAGGTATAAAGAATACCGTCCTTAACCCCGCCGTACATCATAATGTCAAGGCTTTCCTCAAGCGGCAGTCTCAGCCAGTTCATGTTCTCTGATATTTCAGCTCGAACGTCTTTCGAAGCGTCTTCGTGAAACGCTACAATGGCAGTTGTCTCGCCATCTCCATGAAATCCACCATGGGTATCCTCATAGTCGATTCTCATAGAATGAGGTATAGAGATCCCTGTTGAATCACTGATTCTTTTTTGGATTGACAGCGGATGACAACCAGTGAGAATCAGAAAAGAAGTAAGCATCAAAGCTATATGGATCCATCTTTTAGCCATACTGTATCTCCTTCCAGTTCTTATAATCAGGACGGAATCCTGTTGTCATCTTCATGAATCCTATCCCGATTTCTGCTGTATTCACAGGACATTTCCGGATCAGCCTCAAGAGATTTCATCCTCTATTTTTTTCCGATGAAAAGCAGATGATTGCTTCTTCCAAGCATTTCCGGTTTCTCACAAGTGTAGTAATGATAGTCAAGATACTTCGCATAAGAGACTTCATCAAGAGCATTCACCTCATCCTGCATCAGTTCCGAGACCCCATCAGATGCCACTTCCCCCATCACCTTGATGTCTGCTGATTTCAGCATGGTTCTGCACTGGTCCAGGGTGAAAAAGACAAATGGGAAATCATTCACCTTGAAAGTGTCATGATCATAGGTGTCCTCCAGAAAGAAGTTCTTCCTGTATTTGAACTCCGTCAGAATGACCATGTCATTGCTGATAAAGGAGAAGAACAGTGTCCCGTCATCTTTCAGCACTCTTTTCGCTTCACTGATGCACTTCTGCCTGTCCTCTTCCCTGCTTAGATGATACAACGGACCAAACAGTAGAACGATGTCAAAAGATGCGTCCCCATACATGGATAAGTCGATGGCATTCCCCTGAACCAGAGAAAGGTTCATCTCACTATTCAGTTTCTTTCTGAATGCCCGGATATTCACTTCGGATAGCTCCAGTGCATGCACTTCGTAATTGCTCTTCGCAAAATGAATGCTGTACTCACCTGCTCCAGCACCGATGTCCAGGATTTTCATCCCAGGCTCAAGATACTTCTCAATGTATCTCACAGTGGTCAGAAACTCCACCCGGGCAGCCTGTGACCAGCTTAGCCTGGTATTTTCCTGGAAGATTTCATAAGTTGCAGCAATACGCTCAAATTCATTATCCATTTTCTTCAGTTTTTCAAAATCCATTCACATGATTCCCCAATTGTACTGTTTTTTTCTAGTCTTCCATCTCGTCCCGGAATTCCAGTATATCACCTGGCTGACAGTCCAGTGCTCTGCAGATGGCATCCAGCGTTGAAAAACGCACCGCTTTCGCTTTTCCTGTCTTCAGATTCGAAATATTGGCCATGGTGATTCCAACCCGCTCAGACAGTTCTGTGACACTCATCTTTCTTCTGGCAAGCATGACATCCAGGTTCACAATGATTCCCATATCTTCACCTCTTATACGGTGAGATCATTTTCTTCTTTGATCTCAAGCGCCTTTCGTAATAATTCTTCCAGTATCCCACTTATGAGTCCGATCATGAGGGATGCAAGCATGATGATGATGCCAAGCAGTGCTATTCCCGGAGCCATGTCCACCAGAGTATTGAGGATGATGCCTCCGGTAAGATAAAGCAGAGAAATGATGAATGCACTCATCTTGATTCTCTTGAGATGAAGAACCGACAGATCCGAGAAGGCATCATTCAATGCTACTCTTCTGCTTAACCGAAGTCCTTCCACAATGGCACAGAGAAAAGGGATCAGCGTCACATAAATGGCTACAAGAAGCGGATACTGCAGATATGCATATTCTGGTGCATCTTCAGCAAAAACGGCTGCTGTCTGCGGCAGCCAGAATGCTGCAAGCAGTACTATACATAGGGTGATAAACAATACTCCGATCTGAAATAAGGAAATGCTCATTCTCTTCATAAATAAACCTTCTTTCTTACATAGTGAATATACTTTATTTCATAAATACTATATCATTAATTTTATCGATAATCAATAATATTTTATTGTTTAAAGCAAACAGAGCTGACAGAGACTTTTATCTCTGCCAGCTCTTCACCTGTATTTTTTATGAAACTGGATGGGATCTATTCCACTTCAGCCATTGCCACAGCAGTTTCCAGGGCAATCTTCATCATTTCCTTGAATGTTTCCTGTCTCTCCAGTGCAGTGGTCTCCTCTCCGGTGATCAGGCTGTCTGAAACCGTAAGCAGTGTAAGAGCATTGACACCAGCAAGCGCAGCTTCTGTATAAAGCGCTGCAGCCTCCATTTCCACTCCAAGTGTTCCTGCATCCATAAACAGCTTTGCTGCACCAGTTGTATCGTAGAAGATATCTGAGCTAAGCACGTTGCCTACATGTACATTGACCCCTAATTCCTTCGCCTTGGTATAAGCGGTGTGCAGGAGCTCAAAGCTTGCAGTTGGAGCGAAGTCCATGTTTCTGAATCTGTTCTTGTTTATGGAAGAAGTAGTGGATGCGGAGCTTGCCAGAATGACATCTCTGATTTTGACATGTTCCTGCATGGAACCGCAGCTTCCTACTCTCATCAGATTTTTTACGCCGTACTCGTGAATCAGTTCATGAACGTAGATGGAAATGGATGGAATACCCATTCCTGTTCCCTGAACAGAGACCTCCACACCCTTGTAGGTTCCTGTATATCCCAGCATCCCTCTGACGTTGTTGTACTGCTTCGGATTTTCCAGGAATGTCTCAGCAATGAACTTTGCTCTTAGCGGATCTCCCGGCAGTAGTATTGTTTTTGCGATATCGCCTTTGTTTGCACCAATATGTGTTGACATAACATACCTCCAATTTTCTTTTAACATGCTGAAGTGCAGAAAAGCCTGTTTTCGTTTCTTCAGCCTGCCTTTTCTCTCTTATTTTACCATGAGACGGGATAAATATCTTCCATAATCATTGATGAAGCGATATCCTTTCTCATGCTTCAGGCAATATCGCAAATTCATTTCACTTGAGCATGAAACTGTGACAATGATTCTTATATATTCGAACGCTCGTTTGATTATTGCCTCTATACATGATATAATCACTATAAAATAATCTTGAGGTGAGTGCTATGAAAAAAGGTCAATTAAAGAAGGAGCTGGTTTACAACTATGTTCTTTCCTATACAGAAGCCAAAGGATATCCACCATCAGTACGAGAAATCTGTACGGCTTTAAATATCAAATCCACATCGTCAGTGCATTCCTATCTTCTTCAGCTGGAGGAGGACGGAAAACTTGAAAGGGATCCATCAAAACCAAGAGCGCTTATGATTCCTGAACTGATGAACAAGCAGATTGAAATGATTCCGATTCCTATGGTCGGAAAAATCACAGCAGGAGAACCTGTGCTTGCAGTGGAAAATGTCGAAGATTACTTTCAGATTCCTTTGAAATTTGTGAAACACGATAATGATCTTTTCATCCTTAAAGTGGAAGGCGAAAGCATGATCGAAGCCGGAATTCATGATGGTGATTTCGCCTTCATCGAAAAAGCGAGCAGCGCCAATAACGGAGACATTGTTGTAGCGCTCATCGGAAGCGATGCGACCATCAAAAGATATTTCAAGGAAAAGAACTATATCAGACTTCAGCCGGAAAACGCCAGCATGTCACCTATCATCGTCACCGAGTGTGAAATCATCGGTAAGCTTGTAGGCCTATACAGAAAATACTGATTTGGATCAAATACAAAATCCTCTGGTTTCCCAGAGGATTTTTTTCATGTGTATTTACTTTGATGAGTCTTTCGCATCAATATATTCCTTGTCGATTTTCTTCTGGTCCAGAATCAGTTTCAGAACTTTGATTCTTCTTCCTGACATCTGCTGTACCTTGAACTCATGTCCCTGATAGAAGATGGAATCTCCCTTCTTCGGTACTCTTCCAAGACGTTCAATGACATATCCGCCTATGGAATCCGCATTGTCTGTTTCAATCTCGAATCCAAGAGCATCATTGAAATCATCCACTGAAACCAGCGCATCGATGAGGTAGATGTTATCCGTCACTTTATTGATGTATTCATCAAATACATCATGTTCATCATAAATGTTCCCCACAATCTCTTCCAGAATATCTTCTATGGTCACAATTCCTGAGAATCCGCCGTATTCATCCAGAAGGATCGCCATCTGGGCATTGGCCACCTGCATTTCCTTGAAAAGATCATCTATGTATTTGTTTTCCGGTGCAAAATAAGGTTTACGGAGAAGATCTTCCAGATTATGCACTTTTCCCTTATTGATCAGCTGCCTGAAGAGATCCTTGATGTAGAGAATTCCTACCACATTATCTACTTCATCCAGATAAAAAGGGATTCTGGAATAGTTTCCGTTGGTTATTTTCGTTATGACATTATTGATCGGCTCAATGATCTCTATCATTTCGACTTCTGTTCTCGGTGTCATGATTTCTCTTGCAAGGCGATTGTCGAACTCGAATATACCATCCAGCATATCCCGTTCCGTCTCATTGATGACCCCCTTTTCCCTACCAACTTCAATGATGGATCGGATCTCTTCCAGTGAAACCTCTTCTTCCAGCGTATCACTGTCCACGCCGACCAGACGAGCAAATATATTGGTGGAAAATGAAAGCAGCAGCACAAACGGCTTGAATATAGTCGATATCACGCCGATGATCCCTACTGTAGCCATGCCGATTTTTTCCGAATTCTGGAGCGCGATCCTCTTAGGAACCAGTTCTCCGAAAACCAGCGTGAAGTAGGAAAGAATAATCGTAATGATTATGATAGAAGCCTGCTCAGGCAACTTCAATCCTATTGATGAGGTGAAATCCGACAAATGCACTGCAAGCCCTGTCGCAGCCTGTGCACTGGCAAGAAATCCTGCCAAAGTAATACCTACCTGTATTGTAGAAAGAAAATTACTTGGTTTCTCCAGAATCTTCAAGAGCTTTTCGGCTTTCTTATTTCCTTTTTCAACCATCATGCTGATTCGCACTTTATTTGCAGAAACCATTGCCATTTCAGCCATGGCAAAGAAAGCGTTGATCAGGATGAGTACGACAATAAACAATAACTGGGAACCTAAATCACTTGAATCCATAAATTTTATCTAGGTCAAAATCTGACCTATCTTAATCTCCTTTTTCTTCATATTTTTTGAATGTTCTTTTTTTATATTGTGTTCATTATATCACACAGCGGGTATTTTTTTCAGAGAATCCTTGAGATTGCAATAAGAATTCCGATTTTTCCATGGTCGAAGCTCAGGCCACCCTGAAGATACGCTGTATAGGGTTCTCGGATCGGCGCATCACAGGACAGTTCTATGGAAGCACCCTGGATGAATGCACCAGCTGCCATGATCACCTGATCCTTGTATCCCGGCATATCCCATGGTTCACAGGTTGCATTGGAATCCACTGGAGCACCATACTGAATGCCCTTGACGAAATCTATGAGTTTGTCTTTATCTCTGAAAGTGATGGCCTGGACGATATCCGTCCTTTTCACTTCAGCTCTGGGATGCACTTCAAACCCAGCCAGTTCCATGATCTTAGCAGCATAGATTGCAGTCTTGAGCGCTTCGACAGATACCTGCGGGGCCATGAAGAGTCCCTGGTAGAAGCTTCTCATGACGCCAAAGGTCGACCCTGTCTCCCCACCCAGACCTGGTACTGTCAGTCTATAGGATGACAGATCCACCAGGTCACTTCTTCCTGCGATATATCCTCCTGTGGGCGATATCCCCCCACCGGCATTCTTGATGAGTGAACCTGCAACAATATCCGCACCTGCTTCGATGGGTTCACGCTCTTCAATGAATTCCCCATAGCAGTTGTCCACAAACACAATCACTTCAGGAAATTCCTTCCTGATCGTGCTGATTGCCTTTTCGATTTCTGCAATGGTGAAACTGTTACGGGATGTATACCCTTTGCTTCTCTGAACATGAAGCATTCTTACAGAAAGGTTTGCTCTTAAGGTTTTCAGCACTTCATCCGTCTGGATCGTATTGTCCTTCAGAGGGATTTCCTCATAGCTGATTCCGAAATCCTTCAGGGAACCGATATTCCCGTCTTCTTCCGTCTGATCAATTCCGATGACCCCAAGAATCGTATCATAGGGTCTGCCGGTGATGGCAAGCAGTGTATCCCCAGGTCTCAAGATTCCATAGAGCACGCTGGAGATCGCATGGGTACCGCTGACGAAATGAGGTCTCACCAGTGCTTTTTCCGCTTTGAAGACTCTTGCGTATACAAGATCCAGCGTATCTCTCCCCACATCTCCATATCCGTAACCAGTGGTATTGGTGAAATGATAATCGCTGATTCTTTCCTCCTGGAAAGCCTTCAGCACTTTAAACTGATTGTATTCTCTTATGTCCTCATACTCTTTGAATAACGGTTCAACTGCCTCCATGGCGCGATCGTGGAGTTCAAGAGCAGATGCGCTTATCTTATATTCATTCATCAGATATTCCTGAGATCTCGTATACATTCTTTTCTTCCTTTCCCGTCTATGTCCATCTGTTTATTCTGTTATTTATCACTGACATACAATTGAACAGTATACCACATTTTCTCCTCGATTTAAATGCGTTTTGCGTTTCGTAATATTCTTCACGCCAAAAAAGGCCATACCATAAATGATATGCCTTTTTTGAATCTACTCTATTTCTTCTTCATCGCCCAGTATGAGAACAGGTTTCCCTGGCGTGATTGTTGTAATCGCATGTTTATAGACAAGCATCTGCTTATCCTCTGTTTCCAGTACGATCACATAATTATCAAATCCTTTCACGATCCCCTTCAGCTGAAAGCCGTTGACCAGATGAATCGTTACCAGAATTTTTGTTTTTCGAGCCCCATTCAGGAATACATCCTGAAAATTATTGATTACTTTATTCATATTCATTCCCCCAACCTGTGATCTGCTAAATGTATTTTTATATATCCTTTTGTCTCATTATAATACATTATTGGGATTCATTCTATTTATTTATGCATTTTTCCATAATTTTCAGAATTTCCTCATCCGAAAGCTGATCTTTGCTTAATTCCTTGGCAATATCATGATTTCTGAACCACGTAAGCTGCCTTTTCGCATAATTTCTCGATCTCATTTTAACCAGATCTGTGGCCTCCTTCAGGGTAATCTCCTGGTCCAGATTACTGAGAAACTCCTTGTACCCGATTCCTTTCATGGAAACGAAATCCTTTGTGAGCCCGAGTGCCTTCAATGTTCTGATTTCCTCCAGCAGTCCCCTGTCCAGCATCTTTTCAACTCGCTCATCGATTCCCTTATACAGGCTTTCCCGATTCTTGTTGAGATAGAAATAATGAATGTCGTACTTGGGATTCAATCTGCTGCTGTCTTTGAAACTTGAAAAAGGTTTTCCAGTGACCTTATACACTTCCAGGGCACGTATGACTCTTTTGAGGTTATTGGGATGAATTCTCTCTGCTGAAAGGGGATCCACTTCCTGAAGCAGCTCATGAATATAGCTTCTCCCTTTCTTTTCAGACAAATCTGCAAGCTCTTTTCTGTAAGCCTCATCATTTCCGCCTTCCGTGAAGGACAGGTCCTTGATCACCGCATCAATATACAGCCCCGTTCCACCGACCATGATGGGTACTTTCCCTCTGGAGAGAATATCATCAATGGCCTTCTCCGCCAGAACCTTGTAATTTGAAACAGTAAAAGGATCGAAAGGAGTAACAATGTCCAGCATATGATGCCTGACTCTCCCCTTTTCCTCTTCATCCGCTTTCGCAGATCCGATGTCCATTCCTTTATAAATCTGCATGGAATCACAAGAGACGATTTCTCCATGAATCCTTTCCGCCAGTTTCAGCGAAATCTCGGTTTTCCCGACCCCTGTGGGTCCTGCAATAATGATTAAAGTACTCATACAATTCTCCTAAACATTTTCTGCATGTCTTTCTCTGTGAGTTTCACCAGAGTAGGTCTTCCATGAGGACATGTGAATGGCTCCTCTATGAATCGCAGTTCATCGATGAGGTATCTCATTTCTTCCATGGTTAAAGGCTCATAGGCCTTGATGGAGGCTTTACAGGCTGCAGTGGCAATCCGGAGATACTTCACATCCTCTTTGTTGCCTTTTCCCAGATTCCTGATGTTATCCAGAATTTCATGAAGATAAGTGGAAGCCTGCACTTTCCCAAGAAACAATGGTACTTCTCGAATGGAAATGCTCCGGTCACCGAAGTCCTCGATGACGAATCCGGCCTCATTGAGCACCTCTCTGTTGTCCAGATACAGCTGATGGTCTTCTAGATCCAGATCGACAATTTCAGGAATGAGAAGCCCCTGAGAAGCCACTTCGCCTTCTCTGATGTCCATCATATACTTTTCGAAATTGATCTTTTCATGGGCTGCATGCTGATCGAAGATATACAGTTCATCATGAATCTCCGTCAGTATGTAGGTATCTCTGAACTGCCCTATAATCTTCGGCATTGGAAATTTGGCAGTCTTCTCCTCTTTCTCACTGGAATCTTCTGGCCAGACTTCTCTCTTCAGCGGACTGTCTTCTTCCCTGATGCTGAAATCGGACCTTACATAGGAAGCATAGTTTTTCTCATCCTCATGCGGCTCTTCAGCATCACTTCGCGCTTTCTGCTCAAACTGCTCTGCACTCACCTGCTTCATGGTATCCACTGGAATATCGATATAGACTGGCACCGCTGCCGATGGGTGACTCATCTGGACAAAGGACTCCTTTTCTTCCTCCTCTTCCAAAGCAAAAGTGTCTCTCAGACCTTCTCCCATGGCACTATGAATGGTGCCGAAAACACTTTTGAAAATGTGGCTTTCATCCTCGAATTTGATTTCCGCCTTCTGCGGATGAATGTTCACATCGATGATTTCCGGAAACACCTCTATATTGATGACAAAGAACGGAAATCGGCTTACCGTCGCAAAGGACTTGAAAGCTTTTTCAGCAGCCGTGGTGATCACTTTGGACTGAACCAGTCTCTTGTTCACGAAGATGGTCTCATGAGCCCTGGAACCTCTTGATATCTCCTCATTTCCTATGTAGCCGAATATGCTGAAGGAATCATAATGATTCTCGAAATAAAAGAGATTTTCATAGACCTTCTTGTTATAGACCTGTCTTATGACATCCTTCTGATTTCCTGTTCCATAAGTTCTGAGGATCTCTTTTCCTTCCACCATAAGTCTGAAGGAGATCTGAGGATGTGCCATGGATATCTTTGATACGATCTCCGAAATGATGGAACCTTCTCTGGATGTGGATTTCAGAAACTTCTTTCTGGCTGGCACATTGTAAAAGAGGTCCCTGATTTCCATCAGGGTACCCTGGTCCATGGGAGAAAACTTTTCATAACGGATTTCTCCCCCTTCCACAAGAATCTCACGTCCGTCCTGTTCCTTGGTCCGGGATCGCATAAGGACCTTTGAAACAGATGAAATACTGGATAAGGCTTCCCCGCGAAACCCCATGGTAATAATGGAAAACAGGTCCTCCGCAGTCCTTATTTTACTGGTGGCATGAGGAAGAAAGGCATTTCTCATATCGTCTTCCAGAATGCCTTCTCCGTTGTCTACAATTTTTATAAGCTTTTCTCCACCCTCAAGAATTTCAACATAGATTTCCGTCGCTTTTGCATCTATGGAATTTTCGATGAGTTCCTTGACCACAGAAGCCGGTCTTTCCACCACTTCTCCTGCAGCGATTTTATTGAAGGTGTCTTTCGACAGAATATTGATTTTGCCCATCAGTTCATCTCCTTCGCTTCCGTATTGAGTTCATGCAGAATCTTCAGCGCTTCCATAGGTGTGATGTTCAGAACATCAAGTGTTTTCAGTTTTTCCAGCATCAGATCCTTCTCAAAGTCGAAGAGTCCGATCTGAAGGGTCTCTTTCTCTTCTCTGACCCCACTGATTCCTTTAATCACCTTGGCATCCTTCTTCTCCAGTTTTCCTAGAATCTCTTTCGCTCGTCCGAGAAGATTTTTAGGAAGTCCCGCAAGCCTTGCCACTTCAATACCGTAGGACTCGTCTGCCCCGCCAGGGACAATCTTCCTCAAGAACGCAATACTTTTGCCCACTTCCTTCACCAGAACAGAATAGTTCTTCACGCCTTCCAGCTCTCCTTCAAGAACCGTCAGTTCATGATAGTGGGTTGCAAACAAGGTCTTGGCACCTGGAATCGCCTTCAGAATATGTTCAATGACAGCCCATGCGATGGATAATCCATCATAGGTGCTGGTGCCTCTGCCTACTTCATCCAGAATAATCAGAGAATCACTTGTGGCATGCATGAGAATGTCTGAAACCTCGCTCATCTCCACCATGAAAGTGGATTTTCCGCCCGCCAGGTCGTCAGATGCCCCGATTCTTGTGAAGATCCGGTCAGAGATGGGCAGGCTGGCGGATTTTGCAGGAATAAAGGATCCGATTTGCGCCATGAGGCTGATCAGCGCCGCCTGTCTCATGTAGGTGGATTTACCTGCCATATTAGGCCCAGTGATGATCAGAAATCTTTCATCCTTCTGATTCATAGTCAGATCGTTGGAGACGAACTCTCCTTTCTGCATCATTTTTTCAACCACCGGATGTCTACCCTCCGTAATGGTGAGGCTGCCCTCCTCATTGAGATGTGGTTTCACATAACTGTTGTCCCTGGCAACTTTCGCCAGACACTGATAGCAATCCACATCTGCAATGATTCTTGCAGTCTGTTTCAGTCTTTCAATCTCCAGTTCGATGGAAGTTCTGATTTCCCCGAAGACTCTGTATTCAAGTGCAGCCAGTTTCTCTTCGGCGCCAAGGATCTTATCCTCGATGATTTTAAGATCTTCCGTAATGAATCTTTCCGCATTGGCCAAAGTCTGTTTTCTGATGTATCTTCCTTCCGGAATATTGCTGTAATTGGATTTGGAGATTTCTATGTAGTATCCGAATACTTTGTTGTATCCGACTTTAAGTGATTTGATTCCTGTAAACTCTCTTTCCTTCTGCTCCATCTCGGCAATCCACTTCTTACCGTTGATTCTGATGTCCCGAAGTTCCGCAATCTCCACATTGAAGGAGCTCTTGATGATACCCCCATCCTTCATGGACATCGGTGCATCCTCCTCCATGCTTTGCTCCAGGAGATCGTGAATATCGGTTAGGGTATCAAATTTACTGACCAGTCTTGAAAGCTCTCCATAATCGATCAGAGCAAGCAGGTTTTTGATGGCCGGAAGATTGCCCAGAGATTTCTTCAGCGTTAGCATCTCTTTGGGATTCACGGATTTCAGAGCAATCTTCGATACGATTCTTTCAATATCGAATACTCCTTTCAATGCCTCTCTCAGGTCTTCCAGAAGGTTGATGTTGCTAAAAACCGCTTCCACGGCATCCAGTCTTCTTGCAATCATATCTCTGTTCACCAGAGGAGCCTCCACCCATCTTCTCAGATTCCTGGAGCCCATGGCTGTAGAAGTGTCGTCAAGAACCCAAAGCAGGCTGCCGCGCTTCCCCTTGTCCACGATATTCTCCGTAAGTTCCAGGTTGCGCTTGGTATTCACATCAAGGGTCATGCTGTCTTCGGTGTTGTAGATCTCCAGATGGGTCAGATTGGTCAGCGCGGTTTTCTGCGTTTCTTCAAGATACGCAAGAAGCATGCTGGATGCTGAAGCCACCACGGAATTGTATCCTCCGGACAGACTTTTGAAATAGCTCTGAACTGCGCTTTTATCCACAGCGTCTTGCATCTCGCGTATGTTGATCAGTATGTTCCACTTATCCTTTAAGTGTTCGCTGATCACAGGATCGGAGACCACTACTTCAGTAGGAGAGAACTTACTGATCTCATTGTCAAGAAGCACCAGACGCTTCTCTATGAAGGTTCCCTGAAACTCTCCAGTGGAAATATCACAGAAAGCCAGTCCGTAACGCTCCCCTGTATCCGTCACAGCCATGATATAGTTGTTCCGTCTGTTATCCATGAAGTTTTCATCAAGCATTGTTCCCGGCGTGATGATTCTTACCACGTCACGCTTTACGATTCCTTTCGCTTCCTTGGGGTCCTCCACCTGTTCGCAGATTCCTACTTTATAGCCCTTTTTTATCAGTTTGCCGATGTATCCATTGGCCGCATGATAAGGTATTCCGCACATGGGGGCTCTTTCTTCCAGCCCACAGTCTCTTCCTGTTAGAACCAGTTCCAGTTCTTTTGATGCAAGTTCCGCATCATCAAAGAACATTTCATAAAAATCACCCAGCCTGTAAAACAAGATGCAATCTTTATGATTCTCTTTTATGGAAAAGTACTGCTGCATCATTGGTGTTAATCCCATAATATTCATTCCTCCGTTAAATCATCTACTTATCAGTATACCAAAAGCATCTTAAATTTTCTTCAGATATCTTCCAGTATAGCAAAAACATCCTCTTCCAGATAAAGAGGATGTTTTCTGGCCTTTTTTACTCGTTCTGATTCTCCAGCAACTCTCCCATTAAGCTGAAAGATCTTGCTTTCGTCACCAGCACCTGAACAAGTTTTCCTGTAAGTGATTCATCACCGGGGAAGTTCACAGCTTTTCCTGTTCTTGTTCTTCCCTGCATGTATTCCTCATTGTTTTTACTCTGTCCTTCCACCAGCACTTCCACAATCTGATCCTGATAAGTCTTGTTTATGGCTATGGCATTCCGGTTAACCGCTTCCACCAGCCGGTTGAATCTTTCATGTTTGACTTCTTCTGGAATCTGTTCCTTCATGCGATCTGCCGGTGTGTACTTTCTTCTGGAATAGATGAATGTATAGGCGGAATCATATTTCACTTCTTCAACAAGCCTCAGCGTTTCTTCAAAATCCTCATCAGTTTCACCAGGGAACCCTACAATGATGTCAGTTGAAATCGCAACCCCAGGAATCTCTCTTTTGATCTCGTCCACGATACGCATATAATCTTCTCGGGTGTAGCTTCTGTTCATTCTCTTGAGCAGTGAAGTAGATCCGCTCTGAACCGGCAGATGAATCTGTTCTACAACCTTATCGCATTCCTTGACGGCCATTATCACGTCCATATGGAGATCCTTCGGATGTGGTGTCATGAATCGTATGCGTTCCAGACCCGGGACTTCATTGACCATTCTAAGCAGCGAGGCGAAGCTTACTTTCTCTTCCAGATTGAGTCCATAGGAGTTCACGTTCTGACCCAGAAGAGTCACTTCCTTGTAGCCTTTGGATACAAGCTGTCTTATTTCATTCAGAATGTCTTCCGGTTTTCTGGATCTTTCTCTTCCTCTTACATATGGAACCACGCAGAAGGTGCAGAAATTGTTGCAGCCGTACATGATCGTGACAAAAGCCTTTACAGCAGAGTCTCTCACGATCGGAATCCCTTCAACGATCTCCGTCTCTTTCTCATAAATCTCGCAGATCTGAGCATTTTCCGATTTCGCTCTTTCCAGATACTCCGGAAATTTATGCGCATTGTGTGTACCGAATACAATATCCACATGCTTGTATTTCTTCAGGATTTCCTCTGGCATTCCTTTCTGCTGCATCATGCAGCCGCAGACCGCCAGAATCATATCCGGATTATTCTTTTTGATCGCTTTCAATGCGCCCAGATTGCCGTATACTTTCAGTTCCGCATTCTCTCTTACGGCACAGGTATTGAATATGATCACATCGGCTTTGTCACGGAACAACGTTTCTTCATAACCCAGACTCTTGAGCATTCCAGCCAGCTTTTCCGAATCTTCCTCGTTCATCTGACATCCCCATGTCTCTATAAGATATTTCTTTTTCAACATAAATTTCTCCTTCTTATACTCTATATCAACGTATTGTCTGACGTAGACAATTTTCATACACTTACGCAACATTTCTATTATAGCGAATATAATAAATAATTAAAAGTAGCTCTGCTAATTCCATTCATTAATAAAAGTAAGTTATTTCAGCTAATAATTCAATAAATTACATTGAATTGTGCTGATTGATGTCACTTTGTTAATGTTCTATCATTATTGAAGTATTTTTTGTAAACGTTTATACTTATCATGTAATTATGATGGGGGTGGAATATGAAAATAGAATTTTCAGAACGCGCAAATAGAATTAAAGCTTCAGAAATCCGTGAACTACTGAAACTTACAGTTCAGCCGGATATCATCTCATTCGCCGGCGGGCTACCGGCTGCAGAGCTTTTCCCTCTGGAAAAGATTGCTGAAGTATCTAAGGATGTTGTCTTAAAGGAAGGCAAAGCTGCTCTGCAGTACAGCCCTACCGAAGGATTGAAGAAATTAAGAGAAATCATCATATCTCAGAGACTGAATCCGATAAACATAAAAGCGAACCTGGATGAAATCGCAATCACATCCGGATCTCAGCAGGCACTGGATTTTACAGGAAAAATGTTCATCAACGAAGGCGATACCATTATTGTTGAGTCTCCTACCTATCTTGGTGCATTGAACGCATTTCTTGCTTATGATCCCAAGTACACTGAAATCCCTCTAGAGAAAGATGGAATGGATATGGATAAGCTGGAAGAGGTTCTTGAAAGTGGTGTAAGACCGAAATTCATCTACACGATTCCCGATTATCAGAATCCTTCAGGAATCACCATGTCGAAGGAAAAAAGGAAGAGACTCATTGATATCGCAAATAAATATGATCTGATTGTTGTAGAAGATTCTCCATATGCTGAACTCTGCTTTGACGGCGAGCAGCTGGATCCTATTAAATCTCTTGATACCGAAGGCCGCGTCATCTATATGGGAACCTACTCCAAGACCTTCACACCTGGTCTGAGAATCGGTTGGGTTGTGGGGAACCCTGCGATCATCAACAAATTCATTCAGGTGAAACAAGGAGCAGATCTGCAGACATCTTCTCTGGACCAGAGAATCGCTGCAGAGTATATGTCTAGATACGACCTGAGCGAGCACATCCAAATGATCATTGATGTCTACTCGAAGAGAAGAAATGTCATGCTCGATACAATGAGAGAGACCTTTCATAAAGATATCACATTCACGGAATCAACAGGTGGTCTGTTCACCTGGGTAACCGTCCGGGAAGACATCGATACCAAGGAGCTGATGCAGGAAGCACTGAAAGAGAATATCGCTTTTGTACCAGGTGCATCCTTCTTCGCATCAAGCGGTCACGACAACTACATGAGACTGAATTACTCCTGTATGCCTGAAGACAAAATCAGAACAGGTATAGAGCGATTGGCCAAAGTTCTTAATAAATACTACGAATAAGTGTATAATTAAGTATAAACTTGAAATGAGGTAAGACGAATGAAACTATCCAATCGAATTAATAATATGAAATTTTCTCCAATCAGAAAATTATCACCTTATGCTGAGGATGCTCGAAACAAAGGGCTTAGAGTATTGGGACTGAACATCGGTCAGCCGGATATTGAAACACCTCCCCAGTTTTTTGAAGCCATCAGCAGCTTTGACAGCAAAGTACTGAAGTACTCGGAATCCAGAGGAGAATCTGTTCTTATTGATTCATTTATCAAGTACTATAAAGACTTTGGTGTAGACTTCAAGCATGAAAATATAATCATCACCAATGGAGGGTCCGAAGGACTTCATTTTGCACTCTATGCAACATGCAATCCGGAAGATGAAGTAATTGTACCCGAACCTTTCTACACGAACTATTCTTCCTTTACAGATATAGCAGGCTGCAAAGTGAAGCCGCTGACTACCTATGGTGAAGATGGCTTTCATCTTCCATCAAAAGAGAAATTTGAAGAGATCATCACTGACCGCACACGAGCAATTCTGATTTCAAATCCGTCAAATCCTACAGGAGCGGTTTATACCCGTGAAGAAATCGAGATGCTCGCTGAGTTATGTATCGAACATAACCTGTTTCTGATTTCCGACGAAGTCTATCGCGAATTCGTTTATGACGGACAGAAGCCCTATTCCCCTCTGGAGATCGATGAAATCGATCAGCATGTAATCCTCATCGATTCCATCAGCAAACGATACAGCGCGTGTGGGGCCAGAATAGGACTGATCGCATCAAAGAATACTGAGATCATCAATTCCGTGATGAAAATGGCGCAGGCGAGGTTATGCGTTCCCACACTGGAACAGATTGCCGCTGCATCATTATATGAGACACCACAGTCTTATTTCGATGAAGTGAAGAAAGAATACAAGGCAAGAAGAGATATTCTTTTCGAAGGAATCTCTGCCATTGAAGATGTTCAGGTGAAAAAACCTGCAGGCGCTTTTTATATGATGATCAAACTCCCGATCCAGAGTGCGGAGAACTTCTGCAAGTGGATGCTGACAGAATTCAGTCATAAAAACACGACACTTATGATGGCCCCTGCTGAAGGTTTCTACTTCACAGAAGGTCTGGGCGTGGATGAAGTCCGCCTGTCCTACTGCATCAATATCGAGGATCTGAAACTTGGTGTAGAAATTCTGGAACTGGGATTGAAGGAATATAAAAGAACACAGGAATAACAGAAAACAAGCATTATAAAACAGACAGTAGGAATACTGTCTGTTTTATAATGCTTATTTTCTATTTGAAGTAGTATAGCCAGGAGCAGTTGCTTTGCTTATCCTTAAAACCGGCCTTTTCATATAAACCGACAGCTTTCTCATTCTGCTCATTGACATCAAGATAAATCTCCTTAATGCCGTATTCTCTGGCCTTCTGAAGAAGATGGAGCAGAAAATCCTTAGACAGTTTTCTTCGGCGATATTCGGGTATAATCCCGAAATTCACAAGAAAATAGAGATTCTCGCTTTTATTGATCTGACCATATCCGATGTAGTGATTCTGATGCTGATAAAAATAGCTCAATTCAGGAATATATGATTTCTTGGAGATCTCGATGAGGATATCTGCTGAATTGATGGGTAGTCTGTATTTATTGTCAAAGATCCGATTCTGAATATCCACTCTTGCTTTGATGTCTTCAATCTGAAACTTTTTCATTGAAACCGGATGAGCAGGTTCCATCAGCTCACTTAGATTCATGTGCATCCTTTTGATGCCTCTCCTCATTTTAAAGTTCAGAAGTTCAAGAATCCGATCATTGATCTCATTTCGAATCACAACATACTCGAACTGATGTATCTCCAGATGCTGAGGCAGACTGTCCCTGAATACCTCCATCACATCATCCAGCGGAATCTTTTCGAGCTTCTCCGAATCGATCAGTGGTATGATGCTTCTGATTTTAACATTATAACTTCTTGTCTCTGACCAGATGATCAGTATCGGTTCATCCTGATGGGTGATGATTCTCGTACCTGAACGGTACTGTATTTTATTGAACAAAGAGCTTTTACCATACATACCATACAGGTTCTCGTTGAGTTCATTGAACTTTTTATAATCAAGCAGCTGGTTTTTGAATGTCTGCAAATCTTTGGCTTTGAATTGTTCTGATAAAACCATACTCCACTCCTAGTTCACGATTTTTATACGTATGCATATTATATCATATTCACCATCGATTCAAGAAACTGATTTATCTCAGGGATGGAATCCTTCGCTTCAGCATATTGAAAAGCGTAATTGCTATACCACCGCCAGCTAAAGCGGTAATGAGCTGCGGCAGCCCCATGGTGATTGCCAGTTTCTCTCTAACCGGCTCTGGAATGCCCAGCGCAAAGAGCCTTATAAGCTCTGTCGCACTGATATAAAGAAAGAGAAACTTAGTAATGCCTGCACTGAGAACCCCTATGATATCAAGGTTCTTTCTGTTCCTGAATAGTGAAAACACCATTACATATAGCAAATTTCCTGCTGCGATGAAAGGAATAAACGGCGCCATAGGGGGCGCCAGCACATTCGTGAAAAATGCCAGTACTGGAGTGAGAAGTCCTACCAGTATTGCCCACTTCACCCCTGAAAAATATACAGTCAGAAGCAGCATCGCATTGACCATGGGTCCAACGAAAAACTGGTTGATCTGTGGTATGTTTTTGCCTAAAATCTGTATGATTACTACCAGCGTCAGCAACAGTGCACTGATAATCATATTGTTTGTCTCTTTTGAAGTATTCATATTCGGCTCCCTCCAGAAATATTAATCATGATAATACTTTATCATTTTTTACAGAAAAGAACCAACGAATTCTGATTCACCATCAAAAAAAGGTCTCAGGAAAATCCTGAGACCTTTTTCGTACTATTCGATTGCTTTAATGCTTAATGAAACTTTCTTGTTCTCTTCTGAAGAATCAAGAATCTTTACTTTGATTGTTTCACCAATGGTCAGAACCTCTGAAGGTGATTCGACTCTCTGATGTGAAAGCTGTGAAATATGAGCAAGTCCATCCACGCCAGGTTCAAGTTCAATGAATGCACCGAAATCTGTGAATCTGACAACCTTACCTAATACTACGCTTCCTTCAGGGTACTTCTCTTCGATTCTATTCCATGGATTTTCAGCTAATGCCTTCAGACTTAGTGATAATCTCTTTCTTTCGTTGTCAAGAGCAATAATCTTAACCTTTAATTCCTCTCCAACCTTGAGAACATCGCTAGGCTTTCCAACCTTGCCGTATGAAATCTCTGAAACATGAAGCAGTCCGTCCACTCCGTTAACATTAACAAATGCTCCGAAGTCTGTCAGTCTCTCCACTGTACCTTCAAGAACCTGATCCACTTCAAAGTTCTCCCAAGCCGCAGCTTCCTGTGACTGTCTGTCTTCCTGAAGTTTCTTTCGTCTTGAAGCTACAATTCTTGTTGAGCCTCTCTTCTCTTCAATTTCAATTATATTTACGTCTAATTCCTGTTCTCTGTATACTGAAAGATCTCTTACAGAATGAAGTTCAAGATGTGATGCTGGGATGAAGACTCTCTGGCCTAAGTATGTTGCAACAACACCACCCTTAACATCATTCTTTACTTTAACCTTAATGGTTTCGTTGTTCTCAAATGCTGCTCTTAAATCCTTAAGCGCTTCTTCTCTATGCATTTCTACCATAGATAGGATAAAGAAAGAATCATTTTCCTGTGGTCTTCTGATCACTTTCGCTTCAATCTCCTGTCCTAATTCAAGAACATCTGTAAGACTTTCATCAGAACCTGTATTTGCTTCTTCGATGACCAGTTTTCCGTCATGGCTTGCGCCCACTAATGCAACTATAGCTTCTTTATCGTCAAGCTGAATGATTTTACCCTTTATGATCTGGCCGATTCTTACTGGCTTGTCATAAAGATCCATTAGATCCTGCATTGACATTTCATTTTCGTTGTTTTCGATGTTGTTGTTATCCATCATAAGTTTTCCATTGCCTCCTTAATTATCCATTCTGGTGTGGATGCACCTGCAGTTATCCCTACTTTCACTGCATATTTAATTTTTTCCTTAATCGGTCCCAGTTCTTTCGCATTTTCAATGTGAAAAGTCAGGTCGCAATTTCTTTTGCAAATTTCGTAGAGTTTTGTTGTGTTGGAACTGGATTTTCCTCCTATAACAATCATTGCATCAACTTCCCGGGAAAGTTCTTCAGCAGACTTTTGTCTGTCCTCTGTCGCTTTGCATATTGTATTGAAAGCGATAAATTCCTTGGCAGCACCAGCAATATTGTTTATGAGCTTAATCCAGTTGGCCTGTTTTTCAGTAGTCTGTGCGACCACGCAAAACTTGCCTTTCAGATGAATGTCTAAATCCCCAGTTTTAGTGATATAAGCACTGTTTTCACAGTATCCGTTTATCCCGATGACTTCTGGATGGTTCTCATCACCTAGAATCACGATCTTATACCCTTCTTCATGATATTTTCTGACTTTCTTCTGAATATTTATAACAAAAGGACAAGTTAAATCTATGATTTCCACTTTTCTTGCCTTTAGTTCATCATAGACCTCCATGGAAACTCCATGAGTTCTAATTATGACTGTGTCCTGTTCACTGAGCAAAGGAACTTCATCTATGGAGATTTCATTGATTCCTTTTTCAGCAAGTTTATTTGTCACGTCAGTATTATGGATCAGTGGCCCTAATGTTACAATTCTTCCTTCAGACCTTATGAAGCCGAATGATTCATTTACTGCACGTTCCACTCCAAAACAGAAGCCGGAGTTCTTTGCACGAATTACTTCTCTCATTTCTCTCCTAATCCTATAATTGTCTTCACATACCAAATTATAACACAAATAGTGAAGTGATAAAAAGGCTCTTCACTAGTTGTTCCCGTTATTCATAAAAAGTACAAATACAAAAAACAATTATACATAAACGTTACCTTAAATATTATACTCTATTTTAGTTTTTTTAGCTACATTTTCTACCTATATAGTCGACAATAACCACTTTCATAATTATAGCAGTTCATGTAAGTCGGGTCTCAGGACTTTTGCTCCTCTTAAATAGATAGGATATGCTTCAATATCATCATTATAATGTATGAGAACACGTATGCATAGAGGCAGAGAACCTTCCACGTTCATTTCCTGGAAATGAAGTATCGCTGTATCGTAAATATTCAATCCTTCCCGCATAAATTTCCCGGGATAGGCACTTTTTATATCTGTGGTGGCTGTAAAAAGCACCGACACCATTTTATCTGAATCCAGATGATTTCTATTCATTATTTCAATCAGAAGTTCTAATGTGGCATCCTTGATCTGTTCAGGTGTATCCTGTTCAATGGTTATGGCTCCTCTAATGGCGATCATATGCTTTCACCTGCCAGATATCCTGTTGAAAATGCGATCTGCAGATTATATCCGCCTGTCACCGCATCAACATCGATTATTTCTCCTGCGAAGGATAAGTTTCTGATTAACTTGGATTTCATTGTACTTGGATCGATTTCCTTCACCTCAACACCACCTCTTGTGATGATTGCCTCATTGATGGATTTGGTTCCATTGATATGCACTTCAAAGTTTTTCAGTAACCTTGCAAGGTTCATTCTTTCCTCTTTTATAATGCTGTTGCATTTCTTATCCGGATCTATCCCTGACATTGCAATAATGATCGGGATCAGTTTGGAAGGAAGAAGATCCGACAAGGAATTCTTATAATCCTTGTTCTGGTATTTCATGAAATCACGCTGAAGTCTGTTGTCCAGTTCCTTCAGATCAAGACCAGGTTTGAAGTCAATACTTCCTGAAGCATCCCCACCTTTATAATATGCGGATGCCGAAAGCACCAGTGGTCCGCTGATTCCGAAGTGTGTGAACAGCATCTCCCCTATTTCTGTAAAGAGTTCTTTCCTGCCTTCTTTCAATGTGAATCTGACGTTCCTGAGACTGAGCCCCTGAAGTTCTTTGGGAAATCCTTCTCTTAAGACCAGTGGAATCAGAGACGGCTTCAACGGAGTGATGGTATGTCCTGTCTTCTCGATGAGCTTATGAAGACTCCCATCAGATCCCGTTCCATAATAGGAACTTCCACCTCCGGCAAAAATATACCAGTCAGCGGATATAACACCCTTATTGGTGATCAGTGATCTGATTGTGCTGTCTTCCACAATGAGATCTTCCACTTTTGTATGAAGTCGTATATCAACATGCAGATCATTCAGTTCATTTCTCAGAACCTGTATTACATCATAAGACTTATCTGAAACCGGAAACACTCTGTTTCCTCTTTCCACTTTTAGCGGTAATCCCTTATCCTGAAGAAAAGTCATGAGATGTTCATTGGTAAAAGTATAGAGTGCACTATATAAAAACTCTCGGTTCCTGGGAATGAATTCGAAGAAATCACTGATATCCCTGCTGTTTGTTACATTGCATCTTCCCTTACCAGTTATAAACAGTTTTTTTCCCAGTTTTTCATTTCGCTCCAGAAGCGTTACATGATGCTTCTTGTTCTGCGCCGCTTTAATGGCAGCCATCATTCCTGCAGGACCACCACCAATAACTACTACATTCATATATTCACGTCCTTATCGAATCAGGTTTCTCTGATTCTCTCTAATCTTCTTCAATAATAGAATAAAGGCCTGCACTTATGCAAGCCTTTCATGATTTAGTTTGATTTTAGTAACGTCCCTGAGCTACCATAGCTTTTGCTACTTTGTCAAATCCTGCGATGTTTGCACCTGCTACCAGGTTATATCCGAATCCGTAGAACTCGGCAGCATCCATAGCATTCTTGTGAATATTCTTCATGATCTGATGCAGCTTGGCATCCACTTCTTCTTCAGTCCATGATAATCTCATGCTGTTCTGAGACATTTCAAGTGCTGATACGGAAACTCCACCAGCATTTGCGGCTTTGGATGGTCCAACAATAAGTCCTTTCTCAAGGAAGTAGGATACCGCTTCGTTTGTGCAAGGCATGTTCGCACCTTCACATACATACTTGATGTCATTCTCAACAATCATCTTGGCATGTTCAATATGGATGTCATTCTGTGTTGCACAAGGCATGATGATATCAACTTTTCTGCCCCATGGCTTCTCATTCGCAAAGAATTCCACTCCGAACTTGTCGGCATAATCCTTCACCTTATCTCTTCCTGAGTTTCTCATTTCCACCAGATAGTTGATCTTTTCATCTGTCGCTACACCTTCTGGATCATAAATGTATCCGTCTGGACCTGAAAGTGTCACAACCTTTGCACCTAATTCGGTCGCCTTTTTGCAGACACCCCATGTCACGTTTCCGAAACCTGATGCTGCAATGGTCTTGCCCACCATGGTATCGTTGTTGTGCTCAAGGATTTCATTACAGAAATACACAATACCGAATCCGGTTGCTTCCGGTCTGATCAGTGAACCACCGTAAGGAATTCCCTTACCCGTGAATACACCGTTCTCAAATGCGCCTCTGATTCTTCTGTACTGTCCGAATAGGTATCCGATTTCTCTAGCACCAACTCCGATGTCGCCAGCAGGAACGTCCACGTTCGGTCCTATATGTCTGTAAAGCTCAGTCATGAAGCTCTGACAGAATCTTAAAATTTCGCTGTCTGTTTTTCCTCTTGGGTCGAAGTCTGATCCACCCTTACCTCCACCAATAGGAAGTCCCGTCAATGAATTCTTGAATGTCTGTTCAAATCCCAGGAATTTCATGATGGAAAGATTTACTGATGGATGGAATCTAAGTCCACCCTTGTATGGCCCGATGGCTCCGTTGAACTGAACTCTATATCCTCTGTTCACATGTACATCTCCGTTGTCATCTTCCCAGGATACTTTAAACATGATCTGTCTTTCAGGCTCAACGATTCTACCTAAAATATTCTTTTCCATATACTCAGGATATTTTTCAAGAACAGGCTTAAGAGTTGGAAGAACTTCTTCAACAGTCTGTATGAACTCTGATTCATGAGCATTTTTCTCTTTGACGTCATTCATTACCTTTTCAATGTACTCAGTGGAACTTAACATTGTCTTTAGCATTTTTTACCCCCAAATTTCTTTTACCGTAATAAGTATTTGCTTTTTATACGTTACATGTCTATTTTACAATGAAATATCGCCTTTTTCATCCCTTTGAAGAACTTTACTAACTTATTATAAAAACCTTTACATCCTTATAGATAGTCCTAGTTTTTCCTGAATTTATTTAAGAAAAACCTTTTCTGCTAAAGTTTTCAGGCAAAATCAATATTTTGTTATAATTATAACGCATATATATGTAATTAATATCAGTGATATCTATAGCGCGAAATCTGAATAAAAGAGCGTAAATCCTAATTGAAAATGTCGTGCTTTTTCCATATCTCTTCCAGTGTCCCGAATATTTCTCCCACATGCTCTTTTCTTTTCATCCCGACAGATACGATAACAGCATTGATTACACTCAATGGTGCTACCAGAGAATCCACAAATGACGCCATATTGCTTTGTGCTATCAGGCTGTAGTCAGCTCTGGAAGCCAATGGAGACAAGAGACTGTCCGTGATGACACCCACCTTTGCTCCCCTGCTCTTGGCAAAATCGAGTGCCTCTATGGTTTTCTGTGAATATCTGGGAAAACCGATACCGATGACCAGATCCTGATCCCCTAATTTGATCATCTGTTCAAAAATATCGCTGTATCCCTGATGAACAGAGCGCACATTGTCCAGAAAAAGATTCAGATAGAATGCCAGAAAATCCGCCAGTGTATTGGAACTTCTCAATCCAATGATGTAGATGTTCTTGGCTTCAAATATAGCATTGATCAGTTCTTCAAATGTCCTGTCGTTGATTTTTTCCAACGTTGCACGAATGTTCTCCATGTCTGCCTTCAGCACACCTTTAAGCGCATTTTCCGGATTCACAAGGCTGTTTGTAAGCTCCAGTCTCTGAACGGTGGTAAGCTTCACTTTGACTATATCCTGCAGGGACTTCTGAAGTTCAGGATATCCCTCATATCCCAGCTCATTGGCAAACCTGACTACTGTGGATTCACTGACCCCCACACTTTCTCCTAACTTTGATGCAGTCATAAATGCTGCTTTATCATAATGCTTCAGAATAAATTCTGCTATCAGTTTTTGTCCCTTGCTGAGTTTGGCATATCTGCTCTGAATGATTCTCATCAGATCATCTCTATTACTTTCCATCCTAAATATCCTCCAAAAAGTATTGTTAAGTTCATTATATCCTCTTGAACACATTATGTGTAATTTTTTATGCAGACGATGGTTAAATCTGTATCAGAAAGCATGGAGTAAGTTTACTATAAACCGCTAAGCCATAATAAATATTATGTTAACTAACTGAAACATGTTTTTCTATATGCTGTTTGTCCTTCGAGCGCTTCTACTATACGAACAACTGAAACTCGGGATATACAGGAGCCCTAAGGCAGTTGTATATCCCGAGAAGGTTCTGTTTCAAGACAGTTTCCTGTCTATAACCGGATATTTTTGAGGTCATTCTTTATAAACAGTATCACTTTTTCCAGTTCATCAATATTTTCTGTCAGTGAACTGATCTCTGCAGTGAAGTCTGTGACATTTGCACTCATTTCCTGAGATGAAGCTGAATTTTCTTCAGCGATGGCAGCCAGTTTATGCACATTCACAAATACATCGTTGATTCTTTCCGTTTCTTCTGAAAGCCTGGCGGATATATCTGAAATGGACGCTGTAACATCACTGATGCTTCTGACCGCTTCCTTGCTTTCGGCAGTAACAGTCTCCATAGTAAGGGTTCCACTGTCGAGTTCCATATACTGGCTGTTCACCTGATGAACCATTTCATTGACCCCTACCACAAATTCATTGAGGTTCTCATTGATGGTGCTGACCGCACCTCTGGAATCTTCAGCGAGCTTTCTGATTTCCTCTGCTACTACGCTGAATCCTCTCCCCATCTCCCCGGCTCTTGCCGCTTCTATGGATGCGTTCAGCGCTAGAAGATTGGTCTGCTCCGCAATGCTTTCCACTGTGCTTACGATGGTTTTTATGTCCTGTACCTTTGTTCCCAGTTCCTTCCCCTGCGCATTGACTGCGGAAAATTTATTTTTCATATGATTCATCGTAACAAAGACATTTTCCAGATTTTCAGAGGAGACTTCAATCTGCTTGGCTGCTTTCTCCAGACGCTCTTTTCCCTCCAGCTCCTTTGCACTGATCTGATTCAGGATTTCTATGTTCCTCGATAGGATATGGACAGATTCTTCTGTTTCAGAAGCCTGATGACTTGCGCCTTCTGCCACCTCTTCCACAGAGGAGGCAATCAGTCCTGACACTTCACTTAATTTCTTTGCGACTTCTGAAAATTTACCGGTGAAGGAGTATAAGTCGTCCATACTTCCTTTGTAATAGGTGAACTCTTCACGTAAAACAGCTTTCATCTGTGCACTTTCGTGTGAAAGCGATTCAAGCTGGTCGCCTGTCATGACGCTCACTTCTTCTGAAAGATGAAGCAGTCGAATCTCTCTTAAATCGCTTTCAATCGTATGTAAAGGCTTCAGAAGCAGTCTGCTTACAAGATAGACAGAGAGGAAAACCACTGCAGATACAGCCAGTGCCATCAGAAGGCCATCCAGACCGGATAATCGCAGCTGCACAATAAGACTTAAGACTGCAGGTATGAGTGCTGTTTTCAAACTGATGGACCTGATGAATCCAAAGGAAAGAACACTTGAAAGCCAGTATTTCCTGATTTTTCTAGGCGTTTTTTCGAATTTAAGATGAATCTTAACCACATGCGTATCCTGTTCCATATATTCTTCCAGTATTTTCGTCTCGATCTTTTCATGAAAGAACTCTCCAACACCCTCAATCAGACCCATGAGATACTGCTGTAAGCCTCTGGTGGATTTGTAGACCATGATGAAATTCTTCTCATCAACAGGTTCCGGAATGAGTCTTGGTGGTTTTGCGCCAGGAATCATCTTCGTCAGTTGCGCATGCACCTTATCCATAAGCATGAGAAATCCCATGGCCGTATTGGTTTCGAAATAGGATGGAAACCAGTCGTGAAAGGATTGAACATTATGCTTCCCTAACGTCTGCCACAATTCATCTTCTGTCATGTCTTTCTTCCTGGCAAAGGATCCGATGATCGCCTTGATTCTCGTGTCCTCTATTTCTTCCAGTGGCGTGATGATTCGATGAGGATCCCATCCATTGGCCGCAAGCACCTCCTCCTTCATTTTAGTTCCATATAATTTTTCTATTGTATTCAGCCAGATATTCACTACTGTACCCTTCATGTCATTCTCCTTCACTGTCGATTCTTATAGTATTTTCCATACTATATATTCGGATGTTGCGCATGAAAGTTAAGCACCATCGGGAACGTTTCTGAACTTAAGTAAATTCATCAGGGATTTTAATATAATTTTCACATTTATCTGCTATAAATTTATAAAGAACATAAAATGCAGCCAATACTTTCCACTAGAACTGGATTTAAAGGAGGGATACATCAGATGGATGTATGGAATGAAGAACTGGACCATCGAGTGCTCATAGAAACATCTCTGGAAGACTTCGCAGAGTCTTCTGGAAATCCATTTAAGGACCTGGAAAAAGTATCCCTTTTTGAAAAGCTTCTGCATGAAAAAGATGCGAAAAAAATCATAGAACGATTCATGAAGAAAATTGAACCTTTCAGAAACCTCAAGAATCGATCGCTCACTCCGCAGGAAAAGGATGGGATCAGAGTCTTGTTTCTGGACCTTGCAGAAGAAATGGACAGCAGGAAAATCTTCTTTGACGAACCGTTTCTGGGCTCATTCATTGAAATGGGCTATCTGGAGTCCACTGAATCCTTCTTCAGCGAAGCCGAAAGACACGACTCCACACTTGAATTCACCGACCTTTTTCAGGCTGTCAGAAATGTCTGGATCATGAACTCGCTTCAGCTGATGTTTGCAGAGAAGATCAGAATGACCCCTTCTGTCTTCTCCTACAGCATGCTCTATCCTTATACAGATAATTTTCTGGATGATCCGGAGATCAGTCTGTCGCGTAAGAAAGCCTTCAATGAGAGGCTGCAGAAGGTTCTGGAAGGAAATGGACCTTCCGATGCATCTCCTGAGGAAGCAAAGATTTTCCAGATGATTCATAACATTGAACTGCAGTATCAGAGGAAGGATTATCCCAGGGTCTATAAGAGCCTGCTTATGATTCAGGATGCACAGGTTCACAGTTTATCTCAGAACAATCCCAAAAAGCTGTCGCCTAATGTCCTTCTTCCCATCAGTTTCTACAAAGGTGGCGCATCGGTTCTGGCAGACGGATTTCTCTGTAAAGGAGAACTCACTGAAATAGAAATGAACTTCTCTTTCGGTTACGGAGCATTCCTGCAGCTTCTGGATGATCTGCAGGACATTGAATGCGACCGGAAAGACAACCATTGGACCTTATTCAGCATAAAACATCAGGAAGAGATCTACGACAAGGAAATCGTCAAATTACTGTGTTATATTGATAAAGTCCTCTGCAAGTACAGACTGTATTCCCCTGATGAAGAAATGCTCAAAAGAATCATCAGAGAATGCACCCGACTGATGATTATGGATGTTGTAGGTCAGAATCCGCATCTGGTTTCAGAGAAGCTTTATAAATCTCTGGAAAGCTATTCCAAAGTCAGACTCAGTTTCTTCAAGGAATATCACGAAAAATTTTCAGACTGGTCTTCTCTTTTCACTCCGACTGCAGATTCAGTCGAATAGCTCCGATATATCTGCGCAGGAAAGCTCCATGAATACATACCCGTTCATGGAGCTTTCCTGCTTTCTTTCTATTCTTCTTCAAACAGTTCGATGTCTTCGATTTCCATCGCTTTCTTCTTCTCGTCTTTCTCAATGATTCGTTCCGGAATCGGGTTCTCCTCTTTCATTTCATTCAAGGAGCTGAATCCGAACTGAATGAGAAATTCATCTGTTGTACCATAGAGCTTCGGTCTTCCAGGTGCTTCTTTTCTTCCTATGACCTTGATAAGACCCTTCTCCTGAAGTTTCTGGATGACGTAGTCACTGTTTACCCCTCTTATCTCATCTACCTCTACACGCGTTACAGGCTGCTTAAACGCCACTATGGATAAGCATTCCAGTGCACCCTTGGAAAGGCTCTGCCTTTCGTTGACACCGAGCAGCTCTTTCAGGTAAGGTGTATTGCTTTCCTTGGTGCCCAGCTGAATCCTGTTTTCAAGCAAAAGTAGTCTTATTCCCCTGTTCCTGTTTTTCAGCTCTTCCTCATAGGATCCGATAATGTCTTCCAGATCACTGGCAGTCACATCCATGATTCTCATAAGATCTTTCTTCTTCACCGCATCTCCTGCGGCAAATAGAATGCTTTCCAGTGCACTGATATATTTTTCCGTATCAAACGGATCGTCCACTCCAGAAATCGTAAATAAATTATCTTCCATTTTATTCCCCTTTTTCAATGATTATTTCCGAAAATACAGTATTCTGGGAAACTTTTATGCGATGATTCCTTGACAGCTCAAGGATGGCCAGAAAGAAAACAATGCACTCCGCTTTCGATTTCATCTTAAGGAGCAGATTCGAAAAGTTCACCCGCTGATTTCCAAGAAGAATTCTCTCAAGTTCTTCCATTTTATCTTCAATCTTGTATTCTTCTCTTTCTACGGTTTTCGTTCTGATGAAACTTCTGTTGACCTTTTCTTTCTGCCTGCTCATCAGACTCTTGTAGGTTATATACAGACTGTCCATGGTCACACCACTCAGAAGGTCTTCCAGAGGAACCTCATCCTGCTTGATGGTCTCAGCCCTCTTGGTGAATATGAAGAGATCTTTGTTGAAGAGCTCCCCCAGATTCTCCGCAATCTTCTTGAAGGCTTCGTATTCTTCAATGCGCAGAACAAGTTTTTCCTTCAGTTCCTCCTCATCCACTTCCTCTTCGTGTTTCGGCAGCATTTCCCTTGATTTGATTTCCAGAAGTGTGGATGCCATAAGAAGAAATTCCGATGCGATTTCAAGGTCAAGCTCCTGCATTCCGTGGAGATAATTGAGATACTGATTTGTGATCTCAGAAATTCTGATTTCCTGAATCTGCATCTTATTCACCTTCAAAAGATGTAGAAGGAGATCAAATGGACCTTCAAAGTTGGTTATGCTGATATTCAGACTTTCCATGACATCCTCCCAAGAACTAATTTCACTCTTTATCTATTATACAGAAATTCCATGCCAAGTAAAACAGAACACCTCAGATAATTGAGATGTCCTGTATTGTAAATCCTGTTCTATTCGTTTCAGCTGATGACATCCAGTATGAATGGAATGTTTTCAGGCTGCTCCTTGTTGATTTCATATGCTTCCAGAGCCTTATCGTAGGCATCCTGGTAGTCCTCTCTGTTGGTGAGAAGGACGCAGAGCACATCTCCCTTTTCGATGCGGTCTCCCACCTTCTTCTCCAGATGGATTCCTGAAGCATAATCGATGATGTCTTCCTTGGTTTCCCTGCCTGCACCAAGCAGCATCGCTGCAGTCCCGATCTCCTGGGCTTTGATCTCGTGAACATATCCTTCTTCCTTCGCGATGACCGGCACTTCAATCTGGGCAGTCGGTAAGGTTTCAGGATGTCTGATCTGCTCCACATTGCCTCCCTGTATTTCCACAAGAAGTTCAAACTGCTTAAGCGCCTTCCCGTTTCTGATGTTTTCAAGTATCGCTTTCTCCGCACTTTCAAGGTCCTCAAAAGCCTTGCCCAGCACTGCCATGTAGGAAGCGATGGTGACGCTGACATTCACAAGATCCTGTCCGGCTTCCCCTTTCAATGCAGCGATGGCTTCGCGCACTTCATTGGCATTACCCACTTCTCTGCCCAGGGGTTCATTCATGTTGGTGAGAACAGCCACTGTATTCCTGCCAAGACCCTTTCCGATGGACACCATGGCTTCCGCCAGCACCCTGGCCTCCGCCAGCGTTTTCATGAACGCCCCGTTTCCGACCTTCACATCCAGTACGATGGCATCGGAGCCGGATGCGATTTTCTTGCTCATGATGGAGCTTGCTATAAGCGGAACTGAATCCACTGTAGCCGTAACATCTCTCAGGGCATAGAGCTTCTTATCAGCAGGGGTCAGATCCCCTGTCTGTCCTACAATGGCCATTTTATATCGGTTGACGTTATCAATGAACTTCTCCATGGACAATCCGATGTTGAACCCTTCTATGCTTTCCAGCTTGTCAATGGTTCCTCCTGTATGTCCCAATCCTCTTCCGCTGAGTTTTGCCACAGGAATGCCAAGAGAAGCCACCAGGGGAATGACGATGAGGCTCACCTTGTCTCCGACTCCGCCAGTGGAATGTTTATCCACTTTGATGCCTTCGATGGAGGACAGATCGATCTGATCGCCTGATCCCACCATGGCCATGGTCAGGGTTCTGGTTTCTTCTTCATCCATTCCCTTGAAGTAGATGGCCATGAGCAGTGCAGAAATCTGATAGTCCGGAATGGTCCCATCCGTATATCCGTTCACCACATAATAGATCTCTTCTGATGTGAGTTTCCTACCCTGTTTCTTTTTGCTGATGATATCCAGTATATGCATTGTTCTCTTACATCTCCTCTATGACTCTTGAAATAAGTGTGGTGAAACTGTCTCTGACTCTTGCGGACACTTCGATGACTTCCTCATGATTCAGAGGCTGGTCTAGTATACCTGCAGCCATATTTGTGATGCAGCTTACGCCCAGAACACGCATTCCTCCATGATTCGCAACGATGGCTTCCGGAACCGTGGACATTCCAATGGCATCCGCTCCTAGGGTTCTATAGGCTCTGATTTCTGCAGGGGTCTCATAACTTGGACCTGTATAGATCGCATAGACCCCTTTCTTCAGTGTGATGCTCTCTTCCTCTGCTATACGATCCGCAAGGGACATCAGCGCTCGGTCATAGACCTTGGACATATCCGGAAACCTTGGTCCGAATTCATCAAAGTTTCTGCCCATGAGCGGGTTGTTCCCTGTGAAGTTCAGATGATCCTCGATGAGCATGAGATCTCCAGGCTGAAGCTCTGTATTGACTCCTCCGCAGGAGTTGGTCACGATCAGATTCATGACCCCCAGTCTTCTCATGACATATACCGGAAGGGTCACTTCCTTCATGGAATATCCTTCATAATAATGGAATCTTCCCTGCATCATGGCGACTTTCTTTCCCTTGTATGTACCAAATACAAACTGACCTGCATGGCCTTCCACTGTGGAAACAAGGAAATCATCAATCTCTTCATACTTTATGACGATCTGATCTTCCACCTGTTCCGCCATGGAGCCTAATCCCGATCCCAGAATCACCAGTACTTCCGGTACAAAAGGTACCCTCTTTCTGATTGACTCGCATATTCTATCTATTCTACTCATATCCATCTGTGTCTATTCTCCTTACTTCTGTCTTTATTTTTGAATTTCCTTAAGAAAACTTTCTCCGTATAAATCATTCTCGATTTCCAGATAATCAAGCACTGTCTTTCCGATATCCGAAAAGGTCTTTCTTACACCAAGGGTTGAACCTGGCTTGATGTTCTTGCCATAAACCAGTATGGGAATATATTCCCTGGAGTGGTCTGTTGACTCTGTCGTAGGATCACATCCATGGTCTGCAGTGATGATCAGGATATCGTCCTCTTTCAGGCTCTTCATGATCTCAGGCAGTTTCTCATCGAACTCCCGGATCGCATTGTAGTACCCGTTGTAATCGTTGCGATGTCCGAACTTCATGTCGAAATCCACCAGATTCGACCAGATGAGCCCAGGCAGGTCCTGATTCATGTAGTTGAGGGTTTCCACTACGCCTTCCACATTGTTCTTTGTGTGAACCGCATGCGTCACACCGATCTTATTGAAGACATCTTCGATCTTGCCTACACACATGACATTCTGTCCTTCTTCCTTGACATATTCCAGAATGGTCTTGTTGAAAGGATCCAGAGAATAGTCCTTTCTGTTGGATGTTCTTGTGTAATTTCCTGATTCTCCAGTAAAAGGTCTTGCGATGACACGTCCTACCTGCCAGTCTCCCACAAGCATTTCTCTGGCGATTTCGCAGTAGCGGTACAGCTCCTCCAGCGGAATCACTCCCTCGTGCGCGGCGATCTGGAATACGGAATCCGCTGAGGTGTACACGATGGGATATCCCGTCTTCACGTGTTCATCCCCTAATCTTTCGATGATTTCCGTACCGGAAGCCACTTCATTCCCGATGGTCTTTCTTCCGATCTTCGCTTCAAAAGCATCCATGATCTCTTTCGAGAAGCCTTCAGGATAGGTGTTCAGAGGCTTTTCAAGTATTACGCCTGCCATTTCCCAGTGGCCTGTCACCGTATCTTTTCCGACGGAAAGCTCTGCTGATTTGCCATAGGCACCCAGAGGAGTTTCCTGAGGCTTCACCCCTTCCAGTGGTTCGATATTGGCAAGCCCCATGGCTTCAAGGTTCGGAATATCCATTCCTTTCACCGCTTTTGCGATGTTCCCCAGTGTATGGGAACCTACGTCTCCATAAAGGTGCGCATCCGGCATTTCTCCAATTCCAACTGAATCCAGTACAATTAAAATAGCTCTTTTCATCTGTTTTTCCTCCTGTTTATTATGCCCTCGGATGGGCATCTTCATATACTTCTTTGAATTTCTTGTTCTTCACCAGTTTAAGATAGACCGCTGTAGCCTTGATGTCATTATGACCCAGCAGCAGTGACAATGTGGTAAGATCCGCACCTCCTGAGAGCATGTGCACGGCATAGGAATGTCTCAGGGTGTTGATGTTGATGCTGCTGTCCATCCCGCACTCCCTGGCGTATTCCTTGAGAATCTTCCAGAGTCCCTGTCTGGTCATCTTCTCCCCTCGCTGAGAGGGAAAGAGGACCGATGAACCTATCACCGGCTCCTTTCTGGATGAGAGGTATTCTCTGAGACTTGTCACGGCGAAGCTTCCCATGGGAATCAGTCTCTCCTTGTTCTTTTTTCCTTTTACGGAGATATACCCTCTGGAAAGATCCACATCACGAAGCGTCAGATCTAGAAGCTCCGTGGCCTTCAGCCCCGTGGCATAGAGAAGCTCCAGTATGGCTCTGTCTCTTTTCCCTTTGGCCTTTTCCGTATCCGGTGCATCGATGAGCATTTCCACCTCCTCGATGGAAAGAGGTTCCGGAAGGTTTCTTTTGATCTCCGGAAGCTCAAAATAAAGAATGGGCGCCTCTCTGACCTTATTCTTCTTTCTCAGATACTTGTAGAAATTTCGGATGGAAACAAGATGCCTTGATATGGTCGCTCTGGACATATTGAAATCCAGCAGATATCCGATGAAATTCGATACTTCGATTTCATTGAAATCCTCATATTCCAGTCCTTCCTCCTTCAGAAAAGAAAGCAGGTGAATGAGATCTCTTCTATAGGCATCAATGGTGTTGGGTGATTTCTCAAGTCTTTTCAGTTCTTCAAGATAATCCTCTAAATAGATATCCATTACAGCAGTTTCGCCAGTGTATAGGCGGCAATGGATTTCAGATCCTTGATGGTCCCGTTTCGGATGCCTTCCATGAATTCATCCTCCGTGACTCGATGGATATCAATGAACTCGTCATCATCTCCACCCTTCTTTCCTTCATATAATCCTTCCGCGACAAAGAGATGAATCATCTCATCGCTGTATCCTGGTGATGAAGCAAAGGCTCCAAGAAATCTCAGATGCTCGCATTTATAACCGGTTTCCTCCTCCAACTCCTTCACTGCGTTCTGTTCAGGAGTTAAATTCTTTTCCAGCTTTCCGGCAGGCAGTTCAAGATACGCTTCTTCCATGGGTTTTCTGAACTGCTTCACCAGAAGGATTTTCTCATTCTCGTCTTTTGCCAGAATGCAGACTCCTCCAGGATGTCTCACTATTTCACGGAAGGCCGTATTCCCATCCGCCAGCTGAACATCATGGGTTTCCAGTTTTATGATTTTCCCGTCATAAAGATCTCTCTTTGACAGGGTGTCTTCAATGAATCTCATATGCTGTCTCCTTCTTTGGAATGATAGAAAAAGACCCTGGGAGTTATCCGGGGTCTCTAAACGGTAGTCATTTATTCATTTCTCTATTCAATTTTACTATAAATTCCTGTTCATGATAAGTAGGGAAACCCTGAATAGAAGAAATATTATGTAAAGTTATAATTTTGTTCACAAACCATCCGGAATTCAGAAATTAAGGTATTAGTCCTCATGACTCTTGCGAAGTCTGAATTTATCACTGATCAGTGCGATGAACTCTGAATTGGTGGGTTTTCCTTTTTCGAAATTCACGTTGTATCCGCTGATGTTGTTCAGATTGTCCAGATGTCCCCTGTTCCATGATACTTCTATGGAATGTCTTATGGCTCTTTCCACTCTGGATGAGGTTGTATTGAACTTGTTGGCGATATTCGGATACAGCTCCTTGGTCACAGCAGAAAGAAGATCCACATTATCAATGACTTCAGTGATGGCTTCTCTTAAATAGCTGTAACCTTTGATGTGAGGCAGAATTCCAGCTTCCTGAAGTATTCCTGAAAGTTCTGTGGCCAGGTCCGCTTTGATCTCCCCATTCTGGGAAGAACCGGTAATGCCTGAGACTTCCGAATGCTCTGGAACATCACTGGATTCCATGAAATAGCTCTTGATTCTCTTTTTCAGATGCTTCAGATCGATTCCCTTTACCATATAGTAGTCCGCACCAAGGGTTATCGCTGTGTTTGTCACCTTGTCGTGGGAAATCGCTGAGTACACGATGATGACCGGTTTCTCCGGTATGGTTTTCAATGCTTCCAGAACACCGAGCCCATCCAGTTCAGGCATAATGATATCCAGCAGCAGAACATCCGGTTTTTCGCTTTTCACCATGCTTAGTGTCTCCAGGCCGTTTTTGGTCACTCCGACGATGTCCAGGTCAACGTCGCTGCCCAGATATTCTCTTAAAAGATTGCTGATATCCGCATTGTCATCTGCTATGACAACTTTTATTTTTTTGTTCATACTTCACCTCTTTATATTACTTTTGTCTCACTCCGATGCTTGACCTATAAATCTATTATACGTCAAAGAGTACTATTTTTTAAGTGCATATTTCCTTTTGATGTCTTCCGTTTTTGAAATGATGTCTTCTGCACTTCTCACCTGCGGGTCTGAGATGGCGCTTCCTCCGATCATCTTGGCTAGTTCTTCCGTTTTCGCACTTAAATCGGCAGATTGAACCTGCGTGAACGTCCTCTTACGATCTTCATGTTTGGACACGACAAAATGCTGGTCTGAAAACGCTGCAATCTGAGGCAGATGCGTCACACAAAACACCTGGAAGGAATGAGACAGAGAATACATTTTTTCACCGACGGCTTCAGCGATGCGCCCACTGATTCCCGTGTCGATCTCATCAAATATCACCGAAGGTGTTCTGTCCTTATCAATAAAGGCAACCTTCATGGAAAGCATGATTCTGGAGAGTTCTCCACCGGAAACGATTTTCTCCAGCGGCTTCATAGGTTCGCCGGTGTTGGTTGAAATGAGAAAATGCACTTCATCCGTACCCAGCCCGTGAATGGTTTCCGTCTTCACCACTTGAACCTGAAATTCCGCTTTTTCAAGCCCGACAAACTTCAGCTCTGTATTGATCTTGTCGCTGAGTTTTCTGCCACCTTTCAGTCTCTTCTGATGCAGCTCCGCTCCAATGCGATGGAGTGCTTTCTTTGAGTCTTCGATTTCCTTTCTGACCTTGACAATGAATTCCTCTGCGTTGACAAGGTCTTCATATTCTTTTCTGATTTTTTCATAATAAGCCAGAATATCCGCAACTTCTTCCCCGTACTTCTTCTTGTAATTGCTGTAGGTATAGAGCCTTTCATTGATTTCATTGAGCTCATCCTGGTCATAATAGACGGAGTCCTTGTAGTCAGTGATTTCTCTGAAGGTTTCCTGCAGCGTGTAATATGCACTTTCCAGATTCTCTATGGGCCCTTTCAGCTTTTCGAAGTATTTTTCTATGGACTTCAGTAAATGAAGCGAGGAGGAGAGATTGGTCAGGATTCCCTCTTCACTTCCCATGAGTTCATGGGTCTGTACAAGCCCGGTGGAGATCTTTTCCGCATGACTGATCATGGAAAATTTCTCTGTAAGCTGCTGTTCTTCATCCAGTGTAAGCTTCGCTTTTTCGATATCTTCTATCTGAAACTTCAGATAGTCAATAAGCTTCTCACGATCTCTGCTTCCCAGGAGTTTCTGCAGCTTGCTCTTCAGTTCCGAAAGGTTTTCGAATTCACTGCTGTAGGTTCTGAATGCTTCCGTTTCATACAAATCAATGAAGCTGTCCAGATAGTCCATATGCCTTGTGTTATCCAGCAGATTCTGATTGTTGTGCTGTCCATGGATATCCAGCAGTTCTTTTCCGATCTCCTTGAGAACCCCCACCAGGACACTTTTCCCATTGATTCGGGCACTGTTTCTGCCGTTTGCGAAACTCTCTCTGGATAAAATGACGGTATCTTCATAAGGAATCCCGAGGGATTCAAGAATCTCTTCTGTTCCCTCTTCCAGCGTGAAAATAGCTTCCACGAAAGTAGAGTCTGCACCAGTCCGTATGAATTCCTTATTGAATTTTTCACCAAGCACAAAATTGATGGAATCTATGAGAATGGATTTTCCTGCGCCGGTTTCACCGGTTAGTATGGTGAATCCGTTTCGGAAACTGAGTTCTAATTGATCGATCAGCGCAAAGTTTTTAACATTAAGTTGTATGAGCATCTTACTTACCTACAAGTTCAGAGATCTTCTTTACAATTTCTACTGCCATTTCGTCTGAACGAACCATCATGAAAATCGTATTATCTCCCGCTATGGTTCCTGCGATTTCAGCCAGGTCCAGCTGATCTATGGCTTCAGCCGCTGTGGATGCTGCCGCTGTAATTGTTCTTACCACAACCATCTTGTCGATGTTTTCCACCGATAGAATCGTATGGGAGAGAAGCGTCACAAGTTTTCCGATGGCATCCTTTGTGTCTTCCTTGTTCGCCACGTACTTGTATCTCCCCGTTGAACTGAGCACTTTAATCAGCTGCAGATTCTTGATGTCTCTGGACACTGTCGCCTGGGTCACATTGAATCCTTCTTTTCTTAATTCCTGTGCCAGTTCTTCCTGTGTTTCAATTTCCTTTTTCGAGATAATTTCCAGCATCTTGCTGCGTCTGTCAATTTTCATAATCATTCACCCCTTTGAATATTCATTGCCTTATATATTAGCTTTTGTCTTAACACATTGAAGTAATCATAATCATCCAGTCTCAGGATTTTGCAGGAATGCTCCGCTTTCTTTGTCGTGATGATGGCATCATCCGTCAGTCTCAGATTGATCTGCCCATCCATGGAAAGAAAGTACTCTTCGTTGCTTTTCCCTACTTTGATCATGATTTTCTGACCGCTGCTTAGAATCAGATTTCTGATACCGAAGGTGTGAGGACAGATGGATGTCACACCTATGGCTTCCACCGTCGGATACATGATGGACCCCCCTGCGGAAAGGTTGTATGCTGTGGAACCTGTGGGTGTAGTGATGATGATTCCATCTCCGCGATAACTGTTGGCGAAATCCTGGTCCACATAAAGCTCAAAATTGATGATGTTCCCCAGCGCTCCTTTATGAACCACCACATCATTGAGCGCATGATAAGTCCTTTTTCCTTCCGCGCAGTCAAGAGTTGTCTCCAGCATCATCCGGTCCTCTATGGAGTATCTGCCTTCTTCGATCTTCAGAAGACTCTCTTCCAGACCATGAATGTCTGTAGCGGTCATGAACCCCAGATTCCCGATGTTCACTCCGTGAATGGGCACATCATATCCGTAAGCCAGTCTTGCGGCGGATAGAAGTGTCCCATCACCACCGAGCACTATGAGCAGTTCCAGCCCTTCCACCATCTTATGATTCTCGATCATGGTCACTTTTGCTTCAGGAAGGGTATTCTTCAGTGATTCCAGTGTTTGGGTCAGATAGATTCCTTCCACGTCTTTGTCCTGGTTGCTTAAGATTCCGATTTTCTTCACTCAGTCTCCCCCTATCATTATCAGATGCCATGGGCTTCCTCAATCAGCTTATCAAGAACTATTTCCTTATCAAACAAGATTCCCTTGTCCTTTTTGCCGAAGTAGATCAGAAACTCGATATTACCTTCGGGTCCCCTTATGGGCGAATAGTCAAGTCCGTAGATGTAAAGCCCTTTCTCCGTGACAAAATCAGTTATCATGTTCAGTACTTCCTTATGGGTGGATTTCTTTCTCACGACACCTTTTTTCTCCACCTTATCACGTCCTGCCTCAAACTGAGGTTTGATCAGTGCAACCATTTCTCCGTCTTCTTTCATGAGTTCCAGTGCCGGAGGAATGATCTTCATGATGGAGATGAAAGATACATCCGTAGCGGAAAAGTCGATGGGGTCCTGAATATCTTCTCTTGTGGCATAGCGGAAGTTCATTCTCTCCATACATACCACCCTTGGATCCGTCCGCAGCTTCCAGGCAAACTGTCCATAGCCCACATCCACAGCATATACCTTTTCGGCACCGTTCTGAAGCATCACATCCGTGAAGCCACCTGTGGAGGCACCGATGTCAAGACATGTCTTTCCTCGCAGGTCAATCTGAAAGTTTCTGATCGCCTTGTCCAGTTTATAACCGCCCCTGGACACAAATGGCATCTTCTCCCCACGGTCTTCAATGACGGCATTTTTTGAGATCTTCGTTCCGGGTTTATCCGATTTCTGATCATCCACATAGATTTTTCCGGCCATGATCTGCGCTCTGGCTTTCTCCCGGGTCTCAAAGAATCCCAGTTCCACCAGCAGAACATCCAGTCTTTCTTTATCGCTCATAGCTTTTCTCCTGTAAACCTGATGATTTTTTCAGTGATTTCAGCGTAGCCTAATCCGTAAGCTTCATAAAGGAGCTCTGGCGCACCCTGTTCTACAAATCTGTCTTCGAAACCGAATCTCATGATGTTGCCCGCCATGAAATGGCCCATGGCACTTTCAAGGATCATGCTTCCGAATCCGCCATGAAGCATATTGTCTTCCAAAGTGATTATTTTGAGGCCTTTGTCCAGATGGTTCTTAATGAGATCGTGGTCTACGGGTTTTATGAAGCAGCCGTTCACCACACCGAAACTGTATCCTTTTTCCTTCAGAAGATGAGACAGTTTCACTGCTCTTGCAACCATCTTCCCGGTGGCATAGAGATATCCGTCTCCGCCTTCCATCATCACTTCGAACCTGCCAGGCGTAAACTCCCTCAGAGGCTCCGGTTCATAGTCGTTTTCATCCGTCCCTCTGGGATAACGGATAGCCAGAGGTCCTTTGAAATTCTCGGAATAATATAACATATATCTTAATTCTTCCAGAGATTTCGGAGCCATGATGGTCAGGTTCGGCACAGGTGTAAGGAAAGACAGATCGAAAAGTCCCTGATGGGTTTCCCCGTCATCTCCCACAACCCCTGCACGGTCAATGCAGACCGTCACGTCCAGCTCCTGGATGCACACATCGTGAATCAGCTGATCATAGGCTCTTTGAAGGAATGTGGAGTATAGTGCGATGTAGGGTTTCAATCCGCCTACCGCAAGCCCAGCTGCCAGAGTCATGGCATGCTGCTCCGCGATTCCCACATCAAAAAGCCTTTTTCCGTAGATCTCCTTGAAACTCGTCAGCCCCGTACCATCTGGCATCGCAGCTACAACAGCCACGATATCCTTATTGTTTTTCGCCATCTCTGTCAACGTGTTTCCGAAGACTCTGGAGTAGGTGAGTGTGCCTGTTTTCTTCGGCATGCCGTCAGATTTGTTGAAGGGTGGCGTTCCATGAAACTTGTCCGGTCTCTGCTCACTGTTCTTATATCCTTTTCCCTTCTTTGTGATCACATGGACCACTTTCGGTCCCTTCATCTCCTTCGCGATCTTCAGGATTTTGGAAACCTCCTTGATATTATGTCCATCTACAGGTCCTAAATAGGTAAGCCCCATATTTTCAAACAGCATATCCGGAAGCACCATGGATTTTATGCCTTCCTTTACGCGATCCACCGATTTATTGATGCTTTTACCCAGCGGCATTCTTCCGAAAAGGTCCTGCACTTCCTTTTTCGCTTTCTCATAGGTGGGGTCTCCCCTCAACTGACTGAGATAAGTGCTGATTCCTCCCACATTGCGCGAAATGCTCATCTGATTGTCGTTGAGAACAATGATGAGATCCGTTTTCTTGTCCCCCACATCATTCATGGCTTCCAGAGCCATTCCTCCTGTGAGTGCTCCATCACCTATGACAGCCACCACATCGAAATCTTCACCCTTCAGGTCTCTCGCTCTGGCAATTCCCAGTGCGGCACTTATGGATGTAGAGGAATGCCCTGTATCGAAAACGTCGTACCTGCTTTCATCTCTCTTCGGAAATCCGCTGAGCCCCTTATACTGTCTCAGCGTACTGAATTCATCTTTACGTCCCGTCAGTATTTTGTGGACATAGCTCTGATGCCCTACATCATATATGATCTTATCTTTCTCGACATCGAAAACATTGAACAGACTTACAGTCAGTTCAACCACACCAAGGTTTGGTGCCAGATGACCGCCTGTTTTGGAAACGGACTCCACGAGGAAGCTTCGAATTTCATCAGAAAGCTGATATAGTTCTTCCAGGGTAAATTTCTTGATATCTTCAGGCTTCCTATAGCCGTCATTAAGTATACCCATTTTCTTCCCTCCTAATAGGTTCGATTGAGAAGCATGGCTGTCAATTCAGCCAGCTCTCTTGTATCCCTGTTTATGCTGGATAAGATCTCCAGACAGGAATCCGTTGCCTCTTTCGCCATTTCCCTGCTTCTTTCGATGCCAAACAGCTCCACATAGGTGCTCTTTCCTGACTCTCCATCCTTGCCTATACTCTTTCCAAGCACTTCTTTTGTGGATGTTCTGTCCAGAATATCGTCCTGGATCTGAAATGCGAGTCCTAACTGAATCCCAAAGGCATACATCTTTTCCACTTCATCCTTCTCAGCTCCCAATAAAATCGCTGGTGCCGTCAGAGATGCCGCAATAAGTTCACCTGTCTTCCGGTTGTGGCACTCCACGAGTTCCTGAAGAGTAGCCTTCTTTTTTTCGTTTTCCAGATCGTATACCTGACCTACTATCATGCCCTCTCTTCCCGCTGCACGTGAAATGAAAAGGGCTGCTTCAGCACCTTCTCTGCTTTTCACCGCATAATTTGCAAGAAGAACCGTAAAGGCTTCATTAAGAAGTGCATCTCCTGCCAGTATGGCATTGGCTTCTCCGAACACCTTATGATTCGTAGGCTTTCCTCTCCTCAGATCATCATCATCCATGGAAGGAAGATCGTCGTGAATCAGAGAATAGGTATGAATCATCTCCATGGCCAGAGCCATGTGATACACCTCTTTTTCCTCTCCACCGAAGATTCTGCTGGAAAGAAGCACAAGTGAAGGCCTCAGTCTCTTCCCTCCGAGATTCATGCTGTACGCCATGGATTCACTCAAAGTGTTTTCCGGTAGACTTCTGAAATAATTCAGTATGATTTCATCAATTATCACTTTATATTTACTTAACATTTAAAACTCCATTTCATCCTGGTCCCGCATGATTTTCACTTTTTCTTCAGCTTTGCTGAGAATACCAAGAAGCTCTTTCGTGATTTTCACGCCTTCCTCATACTTTTCCATGGATTCTTCCACTGACAGTTCTCCGGTCTCCAGGTTTTCAATGATATCCTCGAGTTTTTCCGTGAGTTCCTTATAAGTCAGCTTTTTCTTCACCATTCTTCTTTACCTCCAATATCCTTTCTCCGTCTTTCAGCCTGATTTTCACTTTACTCAAATGGTCCAAGGCATCTACTTCCTTCACCAGATGATTTTCCTCATCATAGATCAGCGCATAGCCCTTCTCTAAGATATTCAGAGGATTGTGTGCTTTGATCAGACTATATCTGGATGCAAGTCTTTCCTTCTCTCTGGATAGCTTCTGTATAATTATACCATTTAATTGATTTCTTTTTTTGTCGATCTCCAGATATCCGTTGGCAATCATGACCTTGGGATTGTTCCTGGACAAGGACTGGAAATGATTCTTCAGACGCAATTTCTCCAGCCTGATTTTCATCTCATATCCGCTTTCAAGTCTTTGTGCGTTCTCTTTCACTGCCCTTGTCATTTCTTCCATGGACGGAATCACAACTTCTGCCGCCTGAGAAGGGGTTGCACATCTCAGATCCGCAACAAAATCGGCAATGGTGAAATCCACTTCATGTCCGATTCCTGTAACTACAGGAATCTTCGACTTTCTTATGGCGTAAGCAAGATCCAGGTCATTGAAGCAGGAAAGATCCTCGTAGGAGCCTCCCCCTCTTGAAAGTATGATCACATCAATATCTTTTCTCTGATTCACTTTCTTTACGGCATCCGTCAGAGAGCTTCGCGCCTCTTCTCCCTGCACGAGGGTAGTATATACAATGAGTGATACTCCCTTGTTTCTTCTTCTGCTCACATTGATGATATCCTGTATGGCCGCCCCCGTTGAAGAGGTGATAACCGCTACTTTTTCCGGATATTCGGGAAGTTCCCTTTTTATATCATCACGAAAAAGCCCCTCTTTCTGGAGCTTTTCCTTGTTTCTCTCAAATTCCTGATAGATTTCACCAAGACCCACTTCTTCCATCATAGTAGCATAGAGCTGATAACTGCCTTCTTTCGTATAGACACTGACTCTGCCTTTCACAAGAACTTTCATCCCGTCTTTGGGTCTGATCTTTAAACCAGATGCATCACTTCGAAACATCACGCAATTCACTTTTGCGCTTTCGTCCTTGAGTGAAAAGTACAGATGCCCCGAAGAATGCGCTTTGAAGTTTGAAATCTCCCCCATCACGGTGAGATTGTTCAGAATAAAGTCGTGATCGAAATTTCTCTTAATATAGACATTGAGGTCTGTAACACTCATGGTTTTAAGTTTCATCTCTGACCTCCGTTTGATATTATGATTCGCTTTTCTCGTAGAGGTCAACTAATGTCCTCATCAGAATCGTTGTTGTCAGGGTACCTACGCCTCCTGGTACTTTCGTCACCAGAGAAGCCTTCTTCATGACGCTTTCCAGATCGCAGTCTCCAGTGATTTTCCCGTCCAGCTCGGATGTTCCCACATCAATGACCACAGCACCCTCTCCAACGTATTCCTCTGTTATCATTTTCGGTCTTCCCATGGCTGTAATCAGGACTTCTCCGGTCCGGGCCGTCGCTTTCAGGTCTCTTGTTCTGGAGTGACAGACCGTTACGGTCATATGTTCTCTTAACAGAAGCTGAATCAGGGGTTTGCCCACGATGTTGCTTCTGCCGATGATGACCGCATGCTTTCCTTTCAGCTCTCCCAGGGTATCCTTCAGAATCTCTACGACACTGGATGGTGTGCAGGGAGCGATTCCACCTGATGTGGACGCCAGAAGGCCGATATTCATGGGATTGACCCCATCGATATCCTTGTAAGGGCTGATCTTCATGGCAACTTTATGCTCGTCCATATGCTTAGGCAGGGGAAACAGCACCATGATGCCATGGACCTTGTCATCATTATTCAGATCCCCGATGGTGGAAATAAGCTCTTCTTCACTCACATCTTCTGTCAAGGTTATCTTCAGCATGGTTCCTCCTAAGGATTCCAGGACCTTTTTCTGCATATCCATATAATACACGGAGCCTGGATCTTCACCCACAAGAACCGTGGCCAGTGTCGGCGTCGCTTTCCCCTGACTCCTGAAGTCTTCTATGCGTTTTCTGATCTTATCCTTTTCTACTTTCGCGATGGCTGATACATTGATGATTTCTGACATGTTTCTCCTGCTACTCAAAATATGGACAACTATCCATGTCGAGACTTTTACTGCTTCTTCCTGTATGCTTTCGCCTCAGTCCCCTGTGCTGCTACGCACAAGTTCCTGTACAGTCCACAGTCGTAAATTCCCGACCAGCCATCGGTACACATCTACAATAGCGTTACAGTGCTACCGTGTAGTCTTTCGCATTCAGAAGATTTATGCTGGCGTTCCTGTCCCTGTCTATGACGAAGCCCCACTCATCGCATCTGTATGTTCTATCAGATAACTTCAGATCTTTTCTGATAGAACCACATTCCGAGCACTGCCTGCTTGAAGGATACCACCTGTCAGCAATTCTTGATTCTATTCCGTTCTTCTTGCACTTGTCAGCAAGTTTCACCCTGAAGGAATAGAAGTTCTGGCCTTTCACAGCCTTCGCTAAATGCCTGTACTTCATCATGCCCTTCACGTTCAGGTTTCCATCATGATAAACCCTGGTTTTTGATTTATCACCTGACTGATCACCTGATTGACGTGATTTCCCCTTATGCTGGAAAGTCTCTGATGAAGTTTCTGTACCTTTATGATCTGCTTATGGATATACTGTCTGGTAGCATCTCCTTTCGTTTCTTTATTTCTGACTTTCAGGCTTTCGTATTTTCTCGAAAGCCTTCTTTATTCGCGTTTCAGCTTTTTTCCATGATTGTTTATATTTATTGAATCATTTGCTATTCCTTTAAATTGCCCTGCGTTTACTCCTCTTCCGACTCAGCTCCCGATTCCAGTTCGGTTTCCGTTGCCGGACCACTGACGCTCTCGGTTTCAACTGCTGTATCCATGGAGGTTCTGGTCTCCATGTGTGCAATCTTATCCAGTACACCGTTCACAAATGAACCTGATATATCGTCTGAATATTTCTTTGTCATATCCACTGCTTCGAAGATGGAAACGTTGTTTGGAATGTTTTCGATGAATAAAATTTCATAGGTCGCAAGTCGCAGAATACTCAGATTGATTTTAGAAATTCTTGGAAGTTTCCATTTGACAAGATACTTCTCGATGATTCTGTCAATCTGTTCCTTGTGAGATTCCACGCCGGTGAGGACATCCTCCAGATACTCCATATCCGTATCTTCGCGAAGATCATCCTGATTGTCCTCAAAATAGTCGTCCATCAGTTCTTCTGGAGTTTTCTGATTCATCGTGCTCTGATATAAAAGTTCCATTGCTATTTCTCTTGTTCTTTTTCTCATAATTCTTAAGGGCGTTCTTGCCCCCTCCTTGTATTCTAGATTTGCAGAAAACCACTATAAAAAACCCTCTGTATCAGAGGGTTAGGTTTTACTTTTCCTTTGTCTCCTTGTCCTTCACATAGATGTTGTTCACATAGACATTCACAGCAGAGACCTTCAGTCCTGTGATGGTCTCGACAGTCTCCTTTACGTTGACCTGTGCCTTCTGCACAACCTCTGGGATCTTATAGCCGTATTCAATGCTTACCACCATATCTATAATGGCATCGCGTTCTCCCACAGTCACCTTTACTCCTTTAGTCACATTCCTCTTCCCAGTGACCACCTGAGTAATGCCTCCCGTCAGTGTAGGATGTAGACCTTGAATACCTTGAATTTCACTGGCAGCGATTCCTGCTATTACACCAACTACATCTTCTGATATCTTAACCACACCGTGACCCTGGGTTTTATTCGTATTTTCACTCATTGTTTATCCTCCTCGATACTGTAGGTCTATTTGGAATAATTATACCAAATTGGCCTTTTATAAGCAATTGAATACCTAAATAACAACTTTTTCTTAAGGGATGATTCATGCAGCAGCTCCTGGGTCAGAAATCTTTTTCAATGAAAAAGTCTCCTTGCAAAAGAAGGAGACTTTTTAGTGATCTTTAGACTTCTTCAATCATCTGCTTTACAGATGAGAATGCGAAGTCAGCATTTATGGAACTTGCTTCATAGTCCTTTTCTTTCGTCTCACCTGAGAAGACAAGCACAGAAGTGATTCCTGCATTGATCCCTGTCTGAATGTCGGTATAAAGACGATCTCCAACCATGGCCATTCCCTTTTTGTCCAGGCCATACTTGTAGGCGATGCTATCTACAACTTCCTTATTGGGTTTTCCAATGACTTTCGGCTTTCTACCTGTGGAAGCTTCAATCATGGCAGCCATTGCTCCTGCATCAGGCATGAATGCCTCGTTAGGCAATGGACAATTGAAGTCTGGATGTGTGGCGATGTATTCGACACCTGCGGCGATATACTCGCAGGCTCCCCAGATTTTTTCATAGGTGAGCGTTGTGTCAAATCCCAGAACCACAAAATCAACTTCTCTTCCACGTTCTTTCACCAGCTGAAATCCCTCTCTTTCAAACTCCTCCTCAAGAGCAGGTGTACCCAGCAGATAGATCCGAGCTCCTTCATGGTCACGCTTCAGATATCTGGTGGTCGCTTCTCCTGATGTGAAGATCTCTTCAGCAGCGGCATCAATGCCCAGCTTCCTCAGCTTCTCCACATAGATGAGTTTGTTCTTGGAAGAATTGTTGGTAAGAAAAATATATCTCTTGCCCTTCTTCTTCAATGTATCAAGAAAATCCAGTGCTCCATCGATCAGTTCATTGCCAAGGAATATGGTTCCATCCATATCCAGCAAGAACGTATCTTTTTCATTTAAAATACTCAAAACAATACTCCTTTATGGTCAACTGAAGATATTGTATGTAAACAGCGCAATTCCTTCAGAGTAAGTGACAAGCAGTAGTACGACCATCAGAGCCACAATAAACGGCCATACTTCCTTGATGAAATCTTCCAGCTTGACATTTACAATGGAGCAGACCGTAAACATCATGGATCCGAACGGTGGCGTCAGACCTCCGATCATGATATTCACGATGAAGATCATACCGAAATGGAGCGGATCGATGCCAAATGAAACAACTGCTGGTACAAGCAGTGGTGCAAGAATAACCAGCGCAGCGCCACCTTCAAGGAACATTCCGATGAAGAGGAGCAGTGCATTGATGACCAGAAGCAGCACAATCGGACTGTCTGTCATGTTCATGAGGAACTCCGTGATGATCTGCGGAATCTGTTCCAGTGTCAGGTAGTACCCGAACACCTTTGCACTTGCGATGATGGACATGACGGCTCCAGTACCCTTCACCGTATCCATGAAGATCATTGGAATATGCTTCGGTTTCAGCTCCTTGTATACAAAGAATCCGATGACAACTGAGAATAGAACGGCTATCGCTCCTGCCTCAGTAGGTGTGAATAAACCGAAACGCATACCCATGATGATACCGAATGGGATAAACAGTGCCCAGATGGACTTGATGAACTGTCTGAAGATTTCTCCCACATTGGCGATCCGGTCTCTGGAAGGTGTGTAGTTTCTTTTCAGTGATATGATGTGCACCGTAATCATAAGCATGATGGCCATGAGTATACCAGGCATATAGGCTGCCAGGAACATGTCCCCTACGGCTACATTGGCAATCAGTGCATACAGGATCAGATTGGTTCCTGGTGGTATGACTGGGCTGATGGCTGAGGAAGCAGCAGTGATCGCTGCTGAAAATGGCTTGGAGAAACCTTTCTTAACCATTTCAGGCACCAGAATCTTGGACTGCATGGCTGCATCCGCATTGGCGGAACCTGAAATACCACCCATGAGCGCACTGAGCAGTACGTTAACCTGTGCAAGTCCACCCTTGGTATGACCTACCAGTACATCTGCAAAGTCCATGAGCGCTCCAGAAATACCGGAGTGATTCATGACGGACCCCACCATGATGAAGAATGGCACCGCCAGATATGGGAAGGATTCAACAGAAGTGACAAACTGCTGTATGACCATTTCCATAGGCATGGAATTGTTCAGGAAAATAAAGTAAAACAGTGATGATCCCATCAGCGCAAAGGCTACAGGAATGTTCATGAAGAACAGTATAAAGAGGACCAGTACCGGCAATAAAGATTCCATTAATCATCCACCCCCTGGTCTTCCGGATTACCGATTTCAAGGCTTACATCCTTCTTCAGAAACACCTTTCTGATGCTCTGTATGAAGAAGTAAACAGAATAGATGGTAATCAGTGCAAATGAAATGACAATTGCGATATAAATATATTTATAAGAAACCTCCAGTGCGGCGGTGATCTTAGTGGAATTTCTAAAATAAAGATAGCTTAAATAAAGCATTCCTCCTGAAAGGACTGTAACAACACCGGAAGTCAGCATAAGTACCAGAGGCTGATGCTTATCTGGCACCAGGTTGGTTAGCACCTCTACTCCGATGAGACCTTTTGTCTTGTATGCATTGGCAAAGCCCAGAAAAATAACCCAGACGAAGGCACCTACGGCTATTTCTTCAGACCAGTTGTAAGTAAAGCTCAGGAAATATCTGGTGAACACATTTACAATAACCAGCACTGTCGTGACGGCAAGAAATGCTGCACCGATATATAGTTCAAAGTTCACAAAAAACTTTTTCCATTTATCTTTCATCTCGTCCTCCTCTTTTCTTGAAAACAAAATTTCTTTTGTTCAGATTTTTCACATAAAAGTCAGTGTAATTTTCAATAGCATTCCCCTTCAATAGAAGTGGAATGCTATTGTCAATCAGATTAAAATATTACTGTGCAGCCTTGATCTTCTCAAGTTCTTCAAGAATTCTTTCGTAGATTCCAGGTGTCCACTGTGGGAACTTGGTATATACAGGCTCTGCAGCCTTCAGGAACGCTTCTGCATCCACTTCGTGGAAGTTTACGCCTTCTGCCTTTAAAAGATCCGCAAACTCTTCTTCCGCCTTGATGGTTTCATCCAGATTGTCCTGCATGCCCTTTTCAAATTCTTCGGAGATGATTGTCTGCTGCTCTTCTGTAAGTTCAGCCCATAGATCATCGGAGATGACTACTGCTGATACACCAAGAAGATGGTTTGTTAAGGAATATTCCTTGACGTTCTCATACTGCTGTGTTCCGTAGTAGGTCATGATGGAACCTTCAACACCGTCGATAACACCCTGCTGGATTGCAGCGTAGGTATCAGGATAAGGCATGGATACAGGGTTTCCGCCCATGGCTTCGATGGTGTATGTATACAGCTGACTCGTAGGAACGCGTATGTTCAGTCCATTCATGTCATCAGGTGTCTTGATGGGCTGCTTTGTCATCATGCTTCTGAATCCGAATACCCAGTCCAGTGAAAGCACTTTTACACCATGATCTGCTTCAATCTTGGCATTCAGTTCTTCTACCAGAGGAGTCTTGGTCATAGCAAGATATTCATCAAAAGTAGTATACAGGAATGGTCCTGTAACGGCGTTGTAGTCTGGTACATAGTCTCCCAGGAAGTTTACACCGTCAACCAGAATCCAGTCGGATCCTTTGACGATCTGCTCCATACCATCTTTACCGATCGGAAGAGTTCCGCCTGTGAAAAGTTTCAGTTCCAGTGAACCGTTGCTTCTCTCGTTTACAGCCTCGACAACTTTTTTAAGTGAGATTGCTGTCTGTTCGTCATCTACGAACTTTGTGCTGATTGTGATTTCCTTGGTTTCTGCTGCTGGAGTTTCTGCTCCTGGTGTTTCAGCTGGGGCCTTGCTTCCACATGCTACGATGGAAGTCGCCATTAAAACAGTTGCTAGCAGCATTGCTATTTTTTTCATGAAGTGTCCCCCTTCAAAATATATTAATAATTTTTCGCAAACAAAAATGCAGAGACGTATCTAATGAGAAGCTGCTTCGATATCGTAGAGAATTACACGCACAGCGCTCATTAACATAATCTCTGTATTTTTTCTAGCTAATTTATGTTAACACAATGTTATTTTCTTGTAAAGGTTTAAATGAAATTGTTTTCTGTCTAAAATCAGATGATTTTCGCAATCAATTCAAGCACAAGCATTTATGACTTTGTTAATATTACGCACAAGATACGAAAAAGGGAACCCGGTTGGCCCAGATTCCCTTCAGCTGAAAAATTATACTCTTTCCATGTAGTCGCCGGTACGCGTATCCACTCTTATGGAGTCTCCTTCATTGATGAAGAAAGGAACCATAACCACCGCACCTGTTTCAACAGTGGCAGGCTTCAGTGCATTTGTTGCAGTATTTCCTTTGACTCCAGGCTCTGTCTCAGTGACCTGAAGCTCTACGAAGTTTGGTGCTTCCACGGAGAACGCCTCCCCTTTGTAGAACTTAATCACTGCAAAGTTGTTTTCCTTCAGGAACTTGATTGCCTCTTCCACTTTTTCGTAATTCAGTGGAATCTGCTCGAAGGTCTCCTGATCCATGAAGTAGTAGAGCTCACCATCATTGTACAGATACTGCATTTCTTTTCTTTCAATGACAGCTTCCATCAGTTTGGTAGTAGGATTGAATGTGGTTTCTGTTGTACCACCCAGGATCACATTTCTAAGCTTTGTTCTTACAAATGCTGCACCCTTGCCAGGCTTTACATGTAGAAAGTCAAGTACCACATATACATTGCCTTCGTGTTCAAATGTTGTTCCTTTTCTTAAATCACTTGCTGAAATCATTTTTATACCTCCAAATTTCCCCAATAAATATTATACGCCGGATATACTCCAGCGGTTCTAAAACAGAAGGCAGGGGGTTTTATAAAAGGTTTTCCTTCTGTCGTCACAAATTAAAGTTTCTCGTAATTAACCAATGATATTTTAACAGATTGCCATGAGTTTGGCAATAAATATTGATTCGCATCACATCATAGCCTTTCAGGATTTTCATCAGGAAGCAGTTCACTTATGGCTCTTATGACATTCGCGATATTTTCGTTGATTTCTTCTTCTCCCGTGACAACAATCTGCGCTTTTTCATATACTTCAGCTCTTTTTTCGAGGAGGATCGAAAGAGACGGAAGACTTGCGGAAAGTGGTCTTACACGATCCTTTTTCAGCCGTTTCCAGAGGATTTCAGGAGGATACTTCAAATATACAGTGATGGATTTTTCATTCATGAGAACCATATTGCTGCTGAAGACAGGAAATCCCCCGCCGGTGGAGATGACTAGATTCTCCTTGTTCAGCAGACTCATCAGAAGTTCATGTTCAAGTGAACGCAGTTTCTCTTCCCCATGAACGAGAATGATTTCCTCCGGAGTCATTCCTTCATTATCTGTGATTTCCTCATCCGTGTCGAAATGCTCTCGATGAAGCATTTCAGCCAACCTTTTGCCAAGGGTGCTTTTCCCGCTTCCAGGCATACCTACCAAAAAGATGTTCTTCAACTCTATACTCCTTTATTGACTAATACGATCTGATCTGCATCTTCCGTCACAAGAACCGACCTGTAATAGTTTATTCTTCGGTCCAGAACGGAAATCATATGCACGTCCACTCTATTATAACTGGAATCATAGGAAAGAGTGAAGTCTTTATATACGATCTTTCTTCCTGTCTTGAGAAACTCCATCAGAAGATCGGGGGATTCATAGATTGAATTCAGATAGGATTCCATACCTTCAAGTTCCATCAGGAAATCATTCACCCTGACATCCATGGAATAAATCCCATCCTCAATATATATGTGACTCCTGAACAGTCTGTAGTTCCTGACAAGAATCGTACTGCACAGAACAAGGACCATCATAGCGTATAGCATACCCCCTCTTCTACTTCCCAACCTTAAAACTCCTCTCATAGGTAACGTCGGAGAAAATCAGCTTAATGATCAGCACTTCCCCCATGACATTCATCTGCACATCCATGACATCATGACAGAGCACCTGAATTGTGCTGCCAAACTGATATACGAGACGCTGATCCCTTTGCCTCAGTATGATTTCGTTTCCCGCTATATAATCACTTTTTCGGATCTTAAGCTCATTTCCGTTCAAAGCGAATGATTCCGTATGCGTGTAGAAGTCGGCTTTCAGCACTTCAAAAGCCCGATAGGCGTAATCCGTATGCTTGAGAAACGTAATGTTCTCTTTGTAATCGATGATGATCCTGCTGTAGAGCCTCGTAAATACGCTCATGAGAAAAACAGAAAGGACTATATACATCATCATCTCCACCATGAACCTACCCCTCCTACTTCCATATTTCATACTGCACTCTCTTCTTTCCTGAATAGTAGCCTGTTAGCTGAATATGGTCTTCCCTGTCCGTAATCTCAATATACCTGTCCTCATCGTGTGATTCTCTGATGATATACTCATTGAAGCTTCCGTACCCCCTGTCCTGATCCAGTGACAGCCCCCCTGTGTCAAGAAGCAGATAGTATGCTTCAACGGTGTAATCAAACTGAAGCATCTGCTCCAGTTCTTGCCTCCTGAATCTCATATCTGAAGCTTCCTTCGTCAGGACAAGAAAACAGAACAGGACCATCATCACAGCCCCTCCAAAAAAAATATTCATAAACCCCTTTCTTCTCATGGTCTTATCATTCAACATAACGCACTCCCACTTTATCAGTTCTTCGGTTTCCGGATATCCATAGTCAGAGTTCCTACCTGAATTGTAATGAAAGATTCCAGTTCACCCTCCCTGTAGAAATAGATGCTTCCTCTAGGAGCTTTCCCATTGATCTCGTACTTAAAGCTCGTACCTGTTTTGAATCTGGGATTGTATACTGAATCATACAATACCCTTACATTCTCATCTATTCTGCTTCTTTTTGTCACAGTCAGTCTATGATTGGAATGCACCAGAGTCTGCTCATTGACTTTTATCTGATTGAAGCTCATCTTCTCTGCCGCTCCTCTCATTTCCTCATTCAGAAGACCTAATAGAATTACCGGAGACTCTTCGGCACTGCTCTTATATTTCAGCGGCGTCTGAGTTGCCGTCATCAAGAGTAAGACACCTGCGAGAAATATGGCGACCATTCCTTCGAACAGAAGATTCCCCCTACAGACTCTCATAGGCACCAAGCATCGGTATCATGATCATATAGGCGACCGAAAACACGAGCAATCCCATGATCACGATGGCAGCCGGTTCAATAAGTGCCGTCTTTCTCTTGAGATAATCCTTGAAATAGAGCTTTCTGAGATTCACAAAAGATGCAAATGCTTCGGAATAATTGCCTGTTTCTTCGGCCATGGTGAGATAACTGAGAAGGCCTGGAGAAAAATCTCCATACTGAAACGCTTCTTTCAGACCTGCACCATTCTGAATCCTGGTTAGAAGGTCATCACAGGGATACCCTTCCTCTCTCAGAATGCGAAAACTCTCCATAAGATCCAGCCCGCCCTCTGACAGTAGTGACAGCTCTTCAATGAAAATCATCTCTTCGTAACGGGAAGACTGAGATCCTAACACCAGCCTGAATATCAGCTCTTTTTCTTTCACCATTTTCACCAGATGGCAGATCAGGACTGCTGTAAGGGCAATAACAACATAAACCGGAATTTCTCGCGAAATGGAGTATATGAATCCTAAAAAACTGTTTTCCGCGCCAAGCTCCTGGAGCATTTCATACAGCGGTGGCACGATGAAATAAACCGCACAAACAAGAAACACATACGCTGTCACAAGAAGCATCAGCGGATAGATCAGAAGGGTCCTGATTTTGCTGTTCAGCTCTCTCTGGTCTTTCAGGGAAGTGTGAATAGACTGAAATGCCCCTGCCAGATTCCCTGTTTCCTCTGCAAGCCTGATCAGACTGATTTCACGACTGCTGAACAGATCCACTTCTTCCATCGCTTCGGACAGCTGCATGCCCGCCAGAATACATTCTCTCAGTCTTCTGTCGCTGTCCTCATCTGAGATCAGCAGCACTTCTGTCAGGCCAATCCCATTCAATAGATAACTCCCTTTTTCCCGGAAAAACATCTCACTGTTAAACCTGCTTCTTCTCCCTGATACGTACTGAATCAGTTCTGAAATCTTCCGCAAAATCCAATGTCGCATACAGTTTTCTTCCCCCTTCACTTTTACGCAGTTTCTGATTCATGACAAGAGATATTGTCATATCAAGATATTCTTGTCTGATTCCGAAATCCGTCATTCTCTGCAGGACACTTTTGTATTTCTGAGCATGAATGGTGGTTAGGACTTTGTGTCCTGTGAGCGCTGCTTTGATGAGCGCACTGGCAGTCTCTTTATTCCGGATTTCTCCGATGCAGATATAATCCGGATCCTGCCTCAGTGCTGCGAATATGGCTTTCTCGTATCCGAATCCTGAAATCTCATTGATCTGGCTCTGAATGATTCCTTCCACTTCTCTTTCCACCGGATCTTCAATGGAGATGATTTTCTGATTCAGATCTCTCAGTGCCATCATAAGTGCATACATTGTCGTGCTTTTGCCCATGCCTGTCTCTCCAGATATGATATGAATCCCTGTGCTGTTTCTGACATGACCAATCAGCGCATGGGCTGTTTCATGATTCAGTCCCAGTTCTTCCAGAGGAATCAGCTCTCTTGGAAAGAGTCTCAGCACCATGGATTCACCCTGCAGTGAACGAAGCGTACTTACTCTTATGTTGAGTCCACCTGTTCTCAGCACCCCATCCTGGGGCATTCTTTTCTCAGATATGTTCATCTGAGCCATGGCTTTTGCTTTCTGCAGCAGAATCTGATAATTATGGCTATCCAGATCACTGTAAAATTCCAGTTCTCCTCTCTTTCTCATGAGAATTCTTACATTTCTTTCGTCAGGAATGAAATGGATATCAGACGCATCAGTTTCCATTCCATCGGCTATAATCTCTTCCATATTCATCTTCATAACCCCTTTTCATACCAGTATTATGCTCTTTCAGAATTTGCTTATACATTATTTGGTGAGAACACTGAAAATAAGTTATAATTAGTATTGATTGCAAATCAATTATGCAAGGAAGGACAACAAGGAGGAAACACGGATGTAATCCGTGAGAAAAGAAGATGGCATTAGATGGTTTATTTTTTACAAACATCACCAATGAACTCAAAGAAGATCTCACAGGAGCCAAAGTAAACAAGATCTCTCAGCCTGAGAGTGATACAATCATTTTAAGTATGAGAGGTGTAAGCGGGAACAGGAAACTGCTGCTTACATCAAACAGCTCCTACGCCAGAATACATTTTACAGATCTTCCAAAAGAGAACCCCATGCAAGCGCCTTTGTTTCTCATGGTACTAAGGAAACATCTCGTAGGATCAAAATTAATCGAGATCAACCAGGTAGATGGTGACAGACTCATCAACCTTCATTTTGTAGGCTATGACGAGTTCGGTTACGACCAGGCATTTACCCTTTCCATCGAAATGATGGGAAAACATTCGAATATCATCCTCGTCAGGGATCAGGAAGGAACCATAGTGGACTGCATCAAGCATGTCTCCTCATTGAAAAACTCTTATCGTTCCCTGCTTCCGGGAAAATCGTACGTCGCTCCACCTAAAAGCAATAAGCTTGATCCGCTTCACTTTTCCGATGGGGAATTTCATCAGGTTTCAGCGACTAAGGATTTCAACGAAGACTTCTTCAGCAGCGTATTTGCAGGGGTGTCCAGACGGACTTCCCATTTTATCCACAGCATCTATCAGAATGAAGATCCGCTGGTTTTCTCAAGAGAAATTCTGAAGAAACTCGCAGAAAGCGAAAAGTTCTATATTCTTACAAATGAAAAAGGTTTTGAAGACGTGACCAGCTACCCCTTTAAGGAAACGTATCTGGAATTCGATTCTCCATCCCTGGCTCTGGAAACTTTTGTTCATGAAAAAGATGCGAAAGATAGAATCAAATCAAAAACCTCTGACTTACAGAAGATACTGAACAATAATCTGCAGAGAGTAAGAAAGAAGATTGAGGTACTGGACAAATCCATAGAAGACTCTATGGACAAGGAGAAGTTCAAATTGAGAGGTGAGATCCTCTCGGCAAATGTGTACGCTTTGAAAGATGGTATGGAGAAAGCGACACTACTGAACTACTACACAAACGAAGATATCGAAATCAGACTCAACCCTTCTAAGACCATAAGCCAGAATATTGAGATGTATTACAACAAGTACAACAAGAAAAAACGTGCAGAGGTCATGGCCAAAGGGCAGAAAATACTAGCCCTGGAAGAGGAGGATTATCTTACCTCCATTCTGCTCTCTCTGGAAAATCTGGAGAACGAAAACGAAATCCAGGAAATACGAAAAGAGCTCATGGTGGCAGGATACCTCAGATTCAGAAAATCAGGCAATAAGAAGGACAAGGCATCAAAGCCCTTGCACTTCAGATCCACTGAGGGAATCGATATTTATGTGGGGAAAAACAATACCCAGAATGATTACCTCACCACAAAATTCGCTAATAGACACGATACATGGCTCCATACCAAAGATATTCCAGGTTCCCATGTCATAATCAGAAGTGATCATTTTAATGACGAAACATTATTGGAGGCGGCAAATCTTGCTGCTTATTTCAGCAAAGCCTCTAAATCCACCAAGGTTCCTGTTGACTATACCCTGGTGAAGCATGTTAAAAAGCCAAACGGCGCAAAGCCTGGTATGGTGATCTATTCCACAAACAAGACCTTATATGTGGATCCGGAGGCTCCTAGAATCCCTAGACAAGAATAGGTTATGAGGAGTAAAGACATGACTAAGGTTAATAAAAAGGACAGAACGGACTCTGAACGAAAAAAAATCACGAATTACGCTGTGAGAGTGCTTAATGGAATGGCTCAGGGACTCTTTGCATCTCTGCTCATCGGGCTCATCATAAAGCAGCTCGGCACGCTGCTCAATATTGAAGTGCTGATTCTCTTCGGCAGTATGGCGCAGTCCCTCATGGGCCCTGCCATAGGAGCCGCTGTAGCCTACAGTGTCGGTGCACCTCCACTGGGCATATTCGCATCTGTAATAGTAGGTGCCATCGGTGCAGGTACATTCACCTCCGTAGATGGAGCCATGGTTGCACGAATCGGCGAGCCTGTAGGTGCACTCATTGCATCCCTTGTTTCCGCTGAACTGACAAAATTTCTCAGCGGGAAGACCAAAATCGAAATTGTTCTTCTTCCCCTTGCCGCGATTGTAGCAGGTGGTCTCGTAGGATACTACATTTCCCCGTTTATTGCAGCCTTTATGACATTCCTAGGCAGCCTGATCAATCGGGCAACTGAGCTTCAGCCGATTCCCATGGGGATCATCGTCTCCACATCCATGGGGATGGTGCTGACACTACCCATCAGTTCGGCTGCACTATCTGTATCTCTGGGACTTTCAGGAATCGCTGCAGGTGCTTCTACAGTAGGCTGCGCCACACAGATGGTCGGTTTCGCAGTGGCTTCCTTCCGGGAAAACGGATTCGGAGGACTTGTTTCTCAGGGAATCGGAACATCCATGCTCCAGATTTCGAATATCATCAAGAATCCGAAAATATGGATCCCACCAACTATGGCTTCTGCCATCCTTGGCCCTATAGCAAGTGCCGTATTCAAAATGGAAGGCTCAAAACTCGGCGCCGGAATGGGGACATCTGGACTGGTAGGTCAATTCGATGCTGTCAGTGTCATGGGATCTTCAACTGAAACAATTTTACTCATTATCCTCATGCATGTCATCCTGCCCGCAATTCTTACCCTCATCATTTCTGAAATCATGAGAAAGAAAGGCCATATCAAGTTCGGTGACATGAAACTCTAAAGCCAAAAAGGACTGAAGAACTTCTAATGAAGTTTTTCAGTCCTTTTTCGCTTCAGCCGTCCCCGTCTTCCTTCGTTGTCACCTTCGACTTGTCTGCTGAAGTCTGTTTCCTTCTTTATCAAATCTTTTTCTCAGGGCTTTTTCCGTAAGCGGAATCACCATCAGCATGGATGCCATCTGAAGATAGAAAAGAATCAGCATGTATGATTCAAAATTCTCGGAATTTTTAAGAAGCAATATCAGAAGCATAGAAGCTGCTGTAACTGTGATTCCTGTTCTGACCCATACCTCTCCCGCATACCGGTGTGCAAAATACCAGGTTTCCGCATTGACGCTTGACATTCTTGTTCTATATCCGAAAAGCGCATTGATTTCCTTTGGCGGTTTCTTCAGAAAAACAGTTCCGAAGATCATCATCGTGGAAGTGAGCAGCAGTGTCATGAACAGAGAAAAAACAACCATGCAAAATTCCTCCTTACAGGAAGTTCTTCTTGAGAAGCGTATCCATCGTCTCCTGGTTCATGGCCAGGAGCGTTTCAAATGCTAAGGAAACAGCTGACTCCACATCCTCCAGCGCTGCGTAGGAATAGTGGGTATGAACATATCTGGAAGGAATGCCTAAAACCAGAACCGGTATCGCTTTATGCCCTAGATGAATCTTTCCTGCGTTGGTTCCTCCACCTCTTCTTACGGCACTCTGGTATCTGATCTTCTTCTCCTCGCCGATTTTCTGCGCCAGATGGATAAATCCCGCATGACTCACATAACTCTGGTCCATATGTCTGATCTGTACACCTTTCTTGAGCACTCCTTGCGCACTGTATTCATCATAATACATATCATCCGCCGGAGACCCTTCAAAAACAATGGCAAAATCAGGTTTCACCACCTCTGTTGTAACCTGCGCTCCTCTTGTTCCCACCTCTTCCTGGGCTGCCAATGCGCCGATGACATCAAAGGGCAGGTTCTGTCCATCCAGTTTCTTCATGGTCTCGATTACGGCAAGACATCCGATTCTGTTGTCAAAGGCCTTCCCGGACATCACACCGTTCCTGCCATTATGATGGAAGGATACATCGGGTACCACAGGATCGCCGGTCTGAATGCCGAAAAGCTCCACCACTTCTTCTCTGCTGGTGCACCCCACATCAATGCGAAGATTTTCCATATGAATTTTACCGCTTTCCTTCTCCTCCGCTGTCATGAAATGCGGCGGTTTTGAGACTACTATGCCTTTCACATATTCACCCTTTCTGTTCTTGATGATCATGCTATGGGCAGGAATATTTGTGGTGATCCATCCTCCCAGAGGAACGATGCTAAGAAGGCCTTTGGCATCTATGGTCTGCACCATGAAGCCCACCTCATCCAGGTGTGCATCCAGCATGATCACAGGCCGATCTCCCGTATTCCCTTTAAGGCTGATATAGACATTGTTCATAGCATCCATGGTCACCTTAAAGTCATCTGCATACTCCTTGACAACCCTTACCACATCTTCTTCGAATCCTCCCGGACCGAACGCATTGGATAATTGCTCCATCATTTTCATATCTGTCATTTCCATTCCCCCTCTCTACTACAGTTAAAACATTTCTATGGCATCATTTCATTCATCTTTTGAAAAAACTCTTCTGTCTTCTCCTCATCTCCAAGATTGAAGATCACCGGTTTCCCCTCCACTTCAAAATAGATGAATGGAGATACCGATGCATCCATGAACAGCTTCACCGACCCGTACTCCTCCATTCTGAAATGCCCTCTCAGCTTCGAACCGATGGCTGACCCATTGGTTCTCATCCTGATATCCGGAAGCTCCGAAAGCAAGGCAAGCCCTTCCATGGAAGCCCATTCATAGGCGTCTCCATACATCCCTTCAATTTCAATCCCCTGTTCATCCATGAGAACACTGGTGTCTCTTGAAGATGCGAACATCATGTACCCGACGAACAGGAATGTGCCACCTAATATGAGTAGTACCAGAAAAAGCTGTACTTTACTGCTCTTTTTCATCTGCCCATCCTCATCAAATACGTTGCGATCATATTTCTGTATTTTCCAGAGTAGAATCATCGTGGAGATCATCATGAAGACGATGGGTGGAATCAGACCAACCTTCACATCGAAGTAGCCCAGCCCCCCTGCAGCAAAGAAAACGGCAGCATTTGCATATCCATAGTAACCGATCAGTTTCGCTGTGGACTCCACATCCACGTTCTCCTGTTTCTCCCTGGAATAGGTGTTATAGCCCGAAATGAGGAAATGCAGCTTCGCCTTATGGACAAGGAGTCCCAGAATCAGCATGATTCCACCGAATATCACATAAAACACAATAGAGGCCTCCTTACTTGAAATACATGTATGTACTTATATTTATATTATTATAATACACCTTGCACTGATATGAATCCACATATCCGTTTAAAAAGCGGATCGGAGAATATCAAGTTTCTCCGGTCCGCTAATCCAGCAGCGCTTATAGTGACATTTCAAAGAGAGTTAAGGCAGCAGAGCAGCAATCACAAAAAATATGATCGATAAAACGATAGAAACTACTCCAATCTTCCAATAAAGCGCATTTTTCTCTTTCCTGTTTTTCGGCATTTTGTTCCCCCTACCTATTTTCATAATACCCTTTGACTAAATCAGCTGATTCCACTCATCTTCCCTGAACCCGATCAGAACAAGGTCATCCTTCAAAAGGACGGGTCTCTTCACCAGCATCGGATGTTGAGAAAGAAGTCTGAGAATCTCATCATCAGAATAACTTTTCACTTTTTCCTTCATCTCAAGATCTCTGTAGACAGTCCCGCTGGTATTGAGCAGTCTTTTGATCGGCAGACCGCTCTTTTCATGAATTTCTTTCAGTTCCTCATAACTCAGCTGCTCTTCCGTAATTTCTCTATAGTCGAACTCCAGATTATGCGCCATGAGAAATTTCTTCGCTTTGACACAGGTCCCGCATTTTCGGTAACAAACAATCTGCATTATATTCCTCCGTTCACTTTTATGGTGCTTCCCTTTCCAGGAATGGACTTCACTTCTATTTTCCCTGGTATACGATCCTTCAGCTCTGTCACATGGGAAATGATTCCCACGATTCGGCCAGACACATTCAGCTCCATGAGACTTTCAAGCGCATTGTCCAGGGAGTCCTGGTCCAATGAGCCAAACCCTTCATCGATGAATATGGTTTCCAGATTCACACTGCCCTTATGACTCTCTATGAAATCTGACAGACCCAGAGCTAACGAAAGTGATGCTTTGAAGCTCTCTCCGCCAGACAAGGACTGCACATCCCTTTCTCTACCAGTATACTCATCAAACACATCCAGGCCAAGCCCGATTTTCTCTCTCCTGTTCTCTGTTTCATTTCTTCTCTTGAGCTTATAGCGTCCTTCAGACATTTTTCTCAGTCTTTCATTCGCTCTTAGAAGAATCCCTTCGAAGTAGTAGGATTGAACAAAAGTTTCAAACCCCATGCCTAAATTCGCAGTATCATACAGGTCCTGAAGAACTGTGAGATTCTTCTGATTCAGAAGATAGCTTTCATGGATTTCGCCGAGCCTTACATGAGAACGCTTCAGGTTATAAACCAGAATCTCTTTTTCCTTATACTGCTGATTTTTCTCCTTCAGTTCCTTCATGGATTCATCAAGCCTGCTCTTCAAGGGGTCCACTTCCTTGAAACGCAGCGATTCGCCATGTTCACGGAGACTCTCGTATACCCCTTTCACTGCGTTGTATCCTTTAAAGAACGTAGTGATTTCCTCTTCAATGGAATCCGTATCCGGCACTTTATGTTTGTTCATCTCATAGGCATCTCTAGTCACATCCGCTTCCAGAAGACTTGTGAAAAACTGATCCTTTAAGGATTTCGCAGCCTCCAGAGAGGAAATCAGCGTCTGATTCAATGCACTTTCCTGTCCCCTGAGATTCTGATCCTGATTCTGACATTCCTCGAAATTCTTTTTCGCCTCATCCAGGCGTTTGCTGATTTCTTCAATGATCCTGTCGATTTCTTTGATCTGATGTATGAGACCCAGAGATTCCTTAGGCACACCATCCGTCATGAGAGACCTGATTTCCCCTTGAAGATCATGCAGTCTCGCGTTGTTCTCATCATAGACTTTCATGAGATCATCCATGACTGCCAGTTCTTTTCTGCAGAGCTCCGAACGAACCTGTATTCCATCGAGCTTTGTTGTGTACTTGTTGACGATGGTCATGTTTTCAGCGAGCTTGTTTTCCAGCCTTCTGTACTTTTCCTTCTCATCCCCTCCGACAATTCTCAGATCATCCACTTTGAAGATGCTGATTTCGCTTTCGTCTCCTAGCACTATGATTTCCTCAGCAAGATCCTCATAATGACGGATTCCGTTACGAATATCCGATTTTTTCTCCTGTAATGATTTTTCGAGCAACTTCTTCTTTTCTTCCAGCGTGCTGATGAGCTCCTCATCAAAACTCCTTGCCTCTTTTGTCGCAGAAGGGTGTTCATAAGAACCGCATACCGGACAGGGTTCATTGTCATGAAGCTGAGAGCGAAGAATATGGGCATAATTCTCATTTCTCTTTGCAAGCTCGTGCTCATAGGCATTTGTAGCCACTTCAATGTTTCTCGCGATGTTCTCTTCTTCTTTCCTGAAAAGCCTGATATTGGATTCTATTTCATCTCTTTTCTGCGCTTTGTTGAATAAAGTCACAAGTGTCTTCAGTCTTGAATTCGATTCCTGAAGCTTCAGTTTCAGCTCCATCTGCTTCACTTTCGCTTCCTGAAGTTCTCCGGATGCATCATGCTCCTCTTCCATATACCCTTTGAGCTCTGTCTCCTTCTTTCTGAGATGGCTTAACTTCTTCTCAATCTCCTGTCCTTTCAATCTCAGCTCATTCAGGGTTGCATGAGCTTCCCCCAGCCTTTTTGATCTGACAAGCAGATTCTGCAGTCTGTTTTTCTCTGTTTTCTTCTCGTCCAGTTCCTTGGCTTCTTCCGTGGCATCGTGGAGCGACTTTCTGCAACGGTCCATATAGCCGATGACCTTTTTCCTGTCCTCTTCCAGAACTTTCAGATCTGACTGAAGCTTTCTGATATCCTTCTCCTTATCCGCCAGCTGCTTTTCCGTATGCGTTATGGCTGATATTTTTCTCAGAAGCTTCAGCTCCTTGTCTTTCTCTTCATAAACTCTTTTCAGGCCTCTGTATCTGTCGTATTCGTCAGAAGCTTTCTGGAAAACGGCTAACTCACTATTATTTTTTTCAGAGTCGGCTATCTCTTTTTCAATCTCTTTGCCTTTCTTTTCGAGAACCTCAATTTCCTTCTCCAGATTCTCCGTCTCTTCTTCTGCTGCCTGAAGACTTTCAAGAAGAGCATCCGGTCCCATTTCGATGTCCTGACCTTCCATACCTGCTTCTTTGAGTATTTCATTGAACTTCAGAACAAGAGTCTTGTCGATGGATCTGGTGTCATCAAATTTCTCCTTGATCCGCCACTGAAGTCTTTCATACTGCTCCGTTGAAAACAGTTTTTTCAGAATTTCCGATTTATCCTTTGTTCCGGCAGTGAGAAATTCTCGGAACTCTCCCTGTGGTATCATGACGATTTTCTTGAACTGGTCCAGGTTCAGACCGATGATCCCTTCGATTTCCTGGTTGACTTCTTTTATTTTCACCAGCATCTTCTCCGGATCGCTTTCTCTGTAGAAGTAGGCTTTATTGACCCCCTTCGGCGTTTCAACACGTCTGACATGATACAGCTCTCCTTTGACTTCAAAGGAAAGAGAGACTTCCATATCCTCTTTGTCATCAGCCAGCTGGCTTCTGAAGCATTTCGCTTTGGTTCTGGTGGAACCGCTTCCCTCCCCGTAGAGCGCGTAGCAGATCGCATCGAAGATGGATGTTTTACCCGCCCCAGTGGGGCCTGTCACCAGAAAGATCTTATCCTCATATAAGGGTCTGAAGTCCACAGCTGTACTCTCCTTGAATCCCAGAAAGGACTTCATGGTTAAATCCAGTGGTTTCATAGCACACTTCCCCCTTCCACTTCTTCCACCAGTTCTCTGATGATATCAAGATTCGTCTCTTCGATTTCTCTGTCGTTTTTCAGTTTGTAGAAATCCCTGAAAAGCTTTGTCATGTCTTTCTTCTGTATGATGCTGTAGTCCGCATATTCGTTCAGGATTTCTTTCTGGTCCCGTTCTCTCTGGAGCTCCAGAATGTTCGGAAATTTTGTGCGAAGCCGCATCATCGGTTCCAGAATCTCCTCTTTATCCTTCAGAATCACCCTGATATAATCTTCATTATTCCCTTCATAATCCATGTTCATGATTTCATTGAAGGTTCCTTCGATGGTCACCACATCCTTGACCGGTTTCAGCGGCACCTCTTTGAGCGTCACGTTCCCTTTTTCATCCAGTTCGATGACCGTGATGCTTTTCTTATGATTTTCTTCGGAAAAGGAGTATTTCATAGGTGACCCTGCATACCTTATCTTGCCTTCCACGACCCATTGGGGCTTGTGAAGGTGCCCTAATGCGACATAATGGAACGGTTCAAAGACCGTTGTCCTGATGAAATCATGTCCGCCTACAGATATGATTCTCTCCGATTCACTCTCCGTCACTTCTTCCCTGCCTGATCCTGCCACAAACCCATGGTAGACAAGCACTTTCCGGTTCTGATTCTTCTTAATGCTCTCCTTGAAGATCCGTTCATAAACCAAAGTATCATCTCTGAAGCTTTCCAGCTCATAGATGGTTTTCAGGTTTGCTGTATCCCGATATGGAAAAAGATAGAATTCCACTGGTCCGAACGCATCTTTCAGGGTGATGCATCTTAGTGGCCTTCTCACATTATTTTCCACGGTGAGCCCTTTGTCTTCCAGAAGAGAACTTAAAAACCCTACCCGTTCATGAGAGTCATGATTTCCGGTAATCAGAATATTTCTCTTCCCAAGTCTTACAAGTTCAGTGAGAAACCAATCATTTACTTTCACCGCATCTTCTCTTGGGATCGATCTATCATAAATATCGCCGGCTATGACAACCACATCCGGCTCTTCCTGTCTGATGACTTCAATAATCTCTTTCAGCATTTTCTTCTGCTCCTCCAGAAGAGACATGCCGTTAAAGTACCTTCCTATGTGTAGATCCGCTACGTGAAGAATTTTCATCTATAATAGTGCTCCTTTCATTTCTTACCTTAAAGTTTAGCTGAAATATTTTGACAATACAACGCAATCCGATTCAAAATGTAGTAGAATATTCGTAGGGGGTGTACGTAATGCCAAAGAGAATCCGTATGAGTCTCAGGTTAGGTGATGAAAACAGAGAGTTTCCGATGACCTTTGTCCCAGCCCAGAAAAAACATCTTTACGCCATGGCGGAAGCCGTGCTTGATGCCTATCGGGATACCATCGATTACGAAGGGGAAGATCTGGAGCAGACACTCGACGAACTGAAACGTGTTTATAAAGGTTCTTATGGTCCTCTCATGGAGGAAGCCTCTTTTCTTCTCATGGAAGAAGATGTTGTAAGAGCAGGTGTGCTTGTCTGCCTCTATCGAGGTGAACCAACCATCACCTATACATTCACAAGGAAAACGGATCAGCGCCTTGGGTATGCTACGCTTTTAATCTCCAAATCAGCCTATGAGCTCTATAAGATGGGCTACCACTCCTTGTATCTCTACGTTACTGTCGAAAACAGCAGTGCAGTCAGATTATACGAGTCCCTGGGTTTTATCGAAGTCCCTCTGACTACTGTTACCGAAATTAATATTGACTGATTATCATAAAATGAAAAGGTGCCAGATTAACGTTTAATCTGACACCTTATTATATTGCATTTCTTCGTATTCTTACTCTGAAAAATAGCAGTTGTTCCCGGAAATGAACTGCACGGACAATCTGTGCATTGCTCTCGTCATTGCCACATAAAGAAGCTTCCCATCCAATGCGCTTCGCTCGAAGGAATCATTCAGATTTGCTGTGATGACTGCATCAAATTCCAGTCCCTTTGCAAGATGTGCGGGCAGCACTACAATTCTCTCTTCAAAGTGAGCCGCTTTTTCTTCAATGAGTCCTATGGCATATCTGTCATGCTCCATAAGCGCGCTATGAATCGCTTTGGCATCTTCACCTGATTTTGTTATGACGGCTATTGTGGTAAATTCCTCCTGAAGCCATGTATCAACAGTGGCAAGAATCCCTTCCACAAGGTTTGTCGCATCACTGTGCATGATGACCTCCGGTTTCTTGCCATGACGAACCACAGGGTTCGCCAGGGCCAGGTCTTTGATCGGAGCTTTCTTGAGCACCCCGTTTGCAGCGTTCATGATTTCTATGGTTGTACGATAGCTCTGAAGAAGAGTGAGGTAGTTCACTTCTTCTTTGAAAACCGATTGCTGAAGATAGGACCAGTCTTTGATCGCACGATACATATGGATCCCTTGAGAAAGATCCCCAAGAATCGTAAACCTGTCGGTATTGAGAATTTCTCTTAACACGAAAAACTGAAAATCGCTGAAATCCTGTGCCTCATCGATGACTGCATACTTCACTCTTGCAGATTTACTGATACCATACAGTTTATTGTGAAGGTAAGCAACAGGTGCCAGATCTTCCAGTTCCAGTTCTTTTTCAGCGATTCTGCTGATCCGATCTTCTACGATGAATCTTACGACCTCATTATCATCTGTGTATTTCTCTAATACAGATTCATCTGCCATGAGCCTGTTGTAGAAGAACAGAGCGTCCTGCCTGTCAATCCGTCTGATATAGTCCTTTACGGATTTTTTTCTGCTTTTATGGAGCATCCTGATCTTTTCATCTCTATCTGCAATCGCATTTTTCAGTTTTTTCTTCATGCTCTCCTGATCCATACCGGATTTTCTGATCCGATCCAATCTACGGTCATAGATGCGCTCTGCTTTTGCAATCATCTCATCTACCGCTTCTTTCACATAACGATCCAGATAACTGCTTAGCTGCTCGACTCTTCTATAGAAAGGGAGATAAGCGTAACTGTTTTTGAACATATCATGCAGGTATTCTTTCGTGAAGATCACTTCTTCGTTCACTTCAAAATCATCAGGCGGAATAAAGTGTTCTTCAATCCCGTTGACATAGTCTTCCAGAATGGACTTCATCTGCATGCTGTTTTTAAAGGCAGATGCTCTGATCGTGAGTTCCTCATCATAATTACCCAGATTTCCTTTTTCTATGAGAAGTCTAAGTTTACCATTCTGATCGGACAATGGGTATTTTTCACCGATGACATCCAGCATGAAATCAGTAAAAGTAGTCTGCCTCACATCTTCCGCACCAAGTTCAGGCAGTACACTTGAGATATAGTCCAGAAAAAGATTGTTCGGTGCAATGATGATGAAATCCTCTGGTTTGAAGGATTCAGAATAGGTGTAGATGAGATAGGCAATCCGATGTAGCGCTATGGTGGTCTTGCCGCTTCCGGCAACGCCCTGAACAATCAGCGGTTTGTGTATATCTGCTCTTATGATGTCATTCTGCTCGGACTGTATGGTTGACACGATATCCTTCAGCTTGTCACTTGCATGATTTTCAAGCGTCGCCTGCAGAAAAGTATCCGACATGGAAATATCCACATCCACGAAATGTTTCAGTTCTCCTTGTTCAATGGTGAACTGTCTCTTTCTGTAAAGGTCTATCTCATACTCCTGACCATAGGATTTATAGCGTGCTTTCCCTAGCCTTCCGTCATAATACACACTTGCTATAGGGGCTCTCCAGTCGACAACCAGTGGGGTATCCATGGATTCGTCAAAAAGGGAGATTTTACCGATGTAGATCTTTTCATCTCTGTCCTTGTCGGACTGCCTGATGTCCATACGGGCGAAATAAGGATGATCTTCCGATTTTTTCAGCATACCGAAGTTCTGTTCCAGACTGTCCAGAAGCTTCGTGTTAAGCAGAATACTCGCATAACTGAGACTGTTATCCATATCATCCAGTTCTGAAAAGGCCTCACGCATATCCTTCCTGTATTTCAGTCTTTTCTCCACCACTAAGGATATGATGCTGCGTATGTATTCTTTTGTTTCTTTCAGTCGCTGGATTTCCATATAATAATCTTCATGTTCTTTCATCGACATTTCACTCACCCTGTTTCCATTTTCCTGTCTTCAGTTCTCATTTCATTTTAACAGAATTTAGTATACCACAAGTACCCTATGCCTCCTACATTCTTCACATAATCGGACAAGGACAAATAATTACCGCACCATCGCAAAAATCTATACGTTTACACTATGGACTACCAGAATTTATCTGCTATAATAAAGTCATAAGAACACAATTTAAGAGATTGAATAATATAGGTTGCCAAGACAGCATCTTGGCACGAAGAGGGAAACAGGTAAAAGCCTGTGCGGTCCCGCCGCCGTAAGACTCTTAAGAGTTAGAATATCCACTGGAATCATTTTCTGGGAAGGAAAACTCTTTTACATAGTCAAGCCGGAAGACCTGCCTATATGATTTTGAGAATCTCCTCACGGGTCATGAGGTGTCAAAATGGATTTGAAGATTTTCTTCTATAGTCTATTGCAGCACCCAGAAATGGGTGCTTTTACTTTCCCCTTGTACACCTTTTCTCTTCGTTTATAATCTTTGATTGGTTCTTAAATAATCATCTGTACAAATTGTACAACAAGGAGGAAAAATGAACAAAAAAATTACTGCTGTCCTGGTGGTGCTGCTTCTGGCTGCAGGTGGATTTGGAATCTACCGACTGATGACACCCAAAGGTGAAGAAGGATCAAAGGAAGTTACAATCAATATCATTGTGGAAAGTGAAAGTATCGACTACAGAGAAACTTTCAGATCTGACGAACTCTATCTTGAAGGTCTTCTGAACGAACACAGCGATGAGCTTCAGCTCGTAACAGAAGAAACTCAATACGGTCCAATGTTAATGGGACTGAAAGGCTATAACGCTGATATAAGCAAAGAATTTTTCAGCATAAAGATCAATGGGGAAGATGCCATGGTCGGCATCAAGGAAATACCAGTAAACGATAAGGATGAATACACATTTGAAGTTACGGGATTCTAATTTCACCGTATGGGACATTGTTCTCATCCCGCTTCTCAGTGCCACATTAACAGCAGGTAAAATGGCGCTGGTATTCATCCCCAATGTTGAAATCGTCACACTGCTATTTATGGTCTACGCTTCTGTTTTCGGATTCAGGAAAACCTTCATCGTGGCACTGATATTTTCAACTACGGAAATCTTCTTCTACGGTGTTCAGACCTGGCTTCTTGCCTACTATCTGATCTGGCCTCTGCTGAGTTTTCTCGCAGTGCTCCTTCAGAAAGGCACCCATTCCGAGTGGCCTTATGCTGTTCTTGGAATGATCTTCGGCCTGGGCTTCGGACTGTTTTTTGCTGTGATTGAATCATTTTTCTATGGCATACCCTACGGAATCGTCTACTGGACTCGGGGAATCCCATTCGACCTGATTCATGGAGCATCTAATTTTGTGATCGTACTCTTTTTATATAATCCCATGTACAGTCTTCTGACAAGACTGAGAGACAAGTACGAACATAATCTCCGAGTAACCAGTTGAGCGTCAGAACATAAGAAAGAAAAGCACTGAGACAAGGAGTGATTCCATATCCCGGTGCTTTCCTTATATGTGCTTAAAGAGAGAAGTTTTGTATGGACTGGAGAAATATCCCTGTAAGGTGTACCATCCGTGTTGTCTTTCTCTTACTGTCATTCTACCATAATGTCAAATAAGAAAATCCCGAACTTCTTCGGGATTTTCTGTGTTTTTAGCATACTTTCCAAACTAAGGTACCATCTGAGGGACTGTCTTAAACGTATAGCCTCTGTCTTTCAGCGTCTGGATCATTTCAGGCAGTGCCTCGACAGTCTTCATATAAGCGATGTGCATCAGCACAATATCCTTGTCTGTAACCTTGCTAAGCACTCTGTCTATGATGTAATCTGCATCAACGGTGACATCGTTATGGGTCGTCGCCCAGTCTACGGTATCAATAGACCACATGACCGTGTATTTATATCCTTGCTCTCCTGCAACCTTCAGCACAGTGCTGTTATATTCACCAAAAGGCGGTCTGAACAGTGTTGGCGTGATTCCCAGCACGTTTCTGAATATGGCCGTGGAATCCGTAAACTCTTTTCTGATTTCCGCTTCCGTCATTTCATTCATGTGAGGATGTGTTAAGGAATGATTCTGAATGCTGTGTCCTCTCTTCAGGATCTCTTTCGCCAGTTCAGGATGATCGCTTACCCATAATGCTCTCAGGAAAAACGTTGCTTTTACGCCCTGCTGGTCCAGCATGTTGAGCAGCGGAATTGTTGTTGCAAATTCCCATCCTGCGTCAAATGTCAGTGCGATCTGCTTGGCTGATGCACTAACCAGTCCTCTTGTAATGACTGTAGAGGATGCCACAGCAGCTTCTTTCACCAGATATCCTGTATGAGCATACCCGATTTTACCTTGGTAATTTACCCTAGCCCAGTCACCAGAAACACTGAGTACTATGACTTCAGCTCCTGCCGGCATCACTGCGATGATGCTGTAGGTTACACCAGGTCCGCTTCTCAGGTTCAGCTCCTCCGTGGTGACTCGCACATCTGTGGATTCGGTAACCAGTCTGAGATAGCTTAAAGAAGCATACCCTTCACTGCCGCCATAGACGACTCTTGCCCATCCTGCGCTTGTGCTGAGCACCTTCACTTCTGCGCCCATCGGAATGACTCGGATGATGCTGTAACTGGTGGAAGGCCCCGTTCTCATATTAAGATAGGCGGTGGTCACCATGATGGTTTCTCCTGTGGATGGAAGCGTATCTTTCAGTTTGAGATAACTTAAGGATGCGTATCCTTCACTACCGCCGTAGACGACTCTTGCCCATCCGCTGCTTGTGCTGAGCACCTTCACCTCTGCTCCCATCGGAATCACTCGGATGATGCTGTAACTGATGGAAGGCCCCGTTCTCATATTGAGATTCGCAGTGGTCACCATGACGGTTTCTCCCGTAGAAGGCAGCGTGGATAGCGTTTTCAGATAGCTTAGGGATGCATATCCTTCACTGCCGCCATAAATGACTCTTGCCCATCCATTGCTTGTGCTGATCACCCTTACTTCTACACCGTTTGGAATCACTCTGATGATGCTGTAGCTGGTGGAAGGTCCCGTACGCATATTAAGATTTGCTGTCGTCACCATCGTTTGTGTGGTGACCTGTGTCATATATGCGGTATGTGCATATCCTTCTTTGCTTCCATATATTACTTTGGCCCAGCTTCCTGATACACTTAGAACGGTAACTCTTGTTCCTTTGGGCATCACGGCGATTACACTGTATTGTGTTCCAGGTCCGCTTCTGAGATTCAGATCTGCCGTTGTTACTCTGATATCATCTTCTGCGAACACTTCTATATAACTATTATTATTTATATCCCTACCTGACTTATTGAACATGGACACACCGGATAATGAGGAAAAAACGAAAACAACAAGTAAGACTGCTACTTTTTTCAAGGCGCTTTTCATTACTTTTCCCTCCTTGTCTTCAAAATAGGCATCGTACTTTATATATTTATTATACAATTCACGCAATTATCACAAGTATCAAATAAAACACAACTTCGTTAATAATCCGTTACATCCAGATTTCCATATAATTGTCATTTTACAGATCATATTCCTATCATGTGCAGATATAAACTCCATCAAGTAAAAACCTCCAAAATCAGGTATCCCCTGACTTTGGAGGTTTTTTCATTCTGATTTCATCAGTCTTTCTTTCTTTCACGATACTCGATTTTTATACCTGTACCTGTGAAATCAAATGCATCTCTCAACTGATTCTCGATATATCTCGAATAGGAGAAGTGCATCGCTGTGGTGTCATTGATGAAAAAGACGAAAGTCGGAGGCTTCACGCCTGTCTGTGTACCATAATACACCTTCAGTCTTTTCGTTCCGATCATTGGAGGTTCTTTCTGAAGTAATGCTTTTCCGATCACATCATTAAGGACGCCTGTTCCGATCTTCTTGTTGTAGTTATCATAGCATCCTCTGATCATGCTTAATACCTTGTGTGTTCTTTGACCGGTAAGAGCTGATATGAAGAGATATGGTGCATACTGCATGAACTTCAGACTCAGCTTCAGCTCATCAAGATATTTGTTCATTGTCTTGTCGTCTTTTTCGATCAGATCCCATTTGTTCACGATGACCATGATGGCTTTTCGCATATCATGTGCATACCCGATGATTTTTTCATCCTGGTCAGCAATACCTTCCTGTGCATCCACCATCAGGACGACCACATCGGATCTTTCGATGGCAGCAAGGGTTCGGACCACGGAATATCTTTCGATTTCCTCCTTGACCTTTGACTTACGTCTCAGCCCGGCTGTATCCACAAGTATGAACTTGCCTTCCTCTGTTTCGAGAACACTGTCTATGGCATCTCTTGTGGTGCCAGCGATATCTGTAACGATGGATCTCTCTTCCCCTAAGAGTTTATTGATCAGAGAAGATTTACCCACATTCGGTCTGCCTACAAAGGCAACCCTGATGTACTCGTCATCTTCCTCTGTCTCATAATCCTTGAAGTGTTTCACCACTTCATCCAGAAGATCTCCGAGTCCCAACCCCTGTCCGGAAGATATGGCGATGGGATCGCCGATGCCCAGATTATAGAATTCATAGGCATTGGCCTCATCCTTCATATTATCCACTTTATTCACTGCAAGAACAATGGGCTTATTGCTGACTCTCAGCATTGTCGCAACTTCACTGTCTGAATCTGTCAGTCCCTGCTTTCCATCCACCAGGAATATGATCACATCAGCAGTATCAATTGCAATCTGCGCCTGTCTTTTCATCTGTGCCAGAATTATGTCATCTGATTTTGGTTCTATACCACCTGTATCAATCAATTTAAACTCGTATTGCAGCCAGTCGGCATCTGCATAGATTCGATCTCTTGTTACACCGGGTGTATCATCAACTATGGCAATTCTGTGACCTGCCAGTTTATTAAACAAAGTTGACTTTCCCACATTAGGTCTTCCAACTATTGCTACTATTGGTTTTGCCATTTGCTTCACCTCTACTTTTTCACGTTTGCATTTCTTTACATCTAATCATATTACCCTAAGTATCTACTAGTGTCAAACAAAACCTTTCTTTTTCCGAAGCTGCTTTCTCTGATCCGCGCATTCTGATTCAAAGCACCTTTTCTATGAAGATCTTCACGATTTCAGAATCGAATTGTGAGCCACCGCATCTTCTCAGTTCCTTTATCGCTTCTTCTTTTGTTCTGATTTTATGATAAGGTCTTTCACTGGTCATTGCCTCATAAGCATCTGCTACCGTAATGATTCTCGAATGAAGCGGTATTTCATTTCCTTTCAGACCTTCAGGATACCCTTTCCCGTCTATTCTTTCATGATGATAGAGAACCTCTTCTGCTATGTTCACATACTCTTCAACGGATTTGAGAATCTGATAGCTGGTTTCAGCATGCTTTTTAATAACTTCATACTCGTCAAAAGTAAGCTTGTCCGGTTTCAAAAGGATCTCTTTGGGCACGGATATTTTCCCGAGGTCATGAAGACTGCCTGCCAGTCTCAGTCGTTCAATCTCATGTTCCCCAAGTCCCATTGCTTTTCCGATTTCCGCACAGTACTCTGCAACGCCTGAAAGATGCTGCTTCTCACCCGGAAATTTCCGGGTGATCCGTTCAATGATAGTCTTGATGGTTCTATTCTTCATCATTCTGCCATTGACAAGTTTATCCCGATACATATTGTTGTCCGCTACCTTCTGAACCTCTGAAATATTCTGACTCACAAAGGTTTTTGTTGCAGCACCTGCTGCGATGGATATTCCGATGGGGCCTACTGAAGCGCTGCTGGCTCCCTGCTGTATTCTGCGTTTGATGCTGTCTGCTTCAAACGCATCTGTTTTAGGAAGAAGCAGAACAAATTCATCTCCACCTACCCTTGCCAGAAGATCATTCTGTCTGATGGAGTTTTTCATGATCCTGGATGCTTTTTTGAGAAGCAGATCTCCCAGATCATGACCAAATGCATCATTAGCCAGTTTCAGTCCATTGATGTCCATAACGATAATACTGAAGGGAAGATTTCCAGCTTTTTCCAGTCGTCTGACTGCTTCTTCTATATACCTTCTGTTATAGAGTCCTGTGAGCTGGTCATGAAAACTCAGAAATTCAATCTGATTCTGCCTCTCTTTCTTCTCTGTGATGTCTCTGAATACAATGACGATTCCAGTGGTCTTTCCCCCATGGTCTTTGATGGGAGAAGCACTGTTTTCGATGGGTATCTCTTTACCCTCTTTGGAAATCAGAAGCATTTCAGAAAAACCGGTTCCTTTCCCTTTGCGAATGATTTCGGGAATTCTGGTATAAACCAGAGTACTGCTGTTTTCCTGATAAACCTTGAAAATCTCTTCTATCGGCTTCCCCGTCACTTCTTCCATCTGCCACCCCGTCATAGTCTGTGCCGCCTGATTCATGATGGTGACTCTGCCTAAGTTATCTGTAGCGATGACGCCATCTTCTACTGAAAGCAGCGTTGTTCTGAATAACTCTTTTTCGACATGCAGTTTGTCTTCCAGTGCTTTGTTGTCCGTGACGTCTCTTGCCGCCGCATAAATGAGATTGTCGCTGATATGAGCCTTCCATTCCAGAATCCTGTATTCACCATCCCATTTCTTGAGCCTTGCAAGAAAACTCACTTCTTTCTGAATCTCATTCAGACTGCGGATCGCTTCCTTGACCCGTAGAACATCATCAGCATGTACAAATTCCAGAGCATTCTTACCGATGAGTCCCGCTAAATCATATTGGAAATTCCTCTCCCACGCATTGTTCAGTTTCCTGAAGTTCCCCTTGGCATCGGCAATGCAGAAGAAATCCATATTTACTGTGAAAAAACTCTCCAGCTCGTCTTTCTGTTTGAGCAGCGCAAGGCCGGCTTCTTTCACGTCTGTGATGTCCTTTGCGGTACCAGTGAACCCGATGATTTCATTACTGTTGTCCCTGATTGCCACTGCAGTGGTCATGAACCAGTGATAGGTTCCGTTTTTATGGAGCAGACGGTAGTCCCGTGTCTCCATTTTCTCACCGGACTCGTTGACCTTTGCGAAAAAATCATAGACGCGCAGAAGATCCTCAGGATGCACATACGGTTTCAGAGGTTTGCCCAGAGTTTCCTCCACTGTGTAACCCAGCTGCGTCTCCCATGCTTTCGACAAGAAAGAGAAGGTACCGTCCAGATGCAGACGATAAATAACATCGTAGCTGCTGTCCACCAGGAAGCGATAGTCATCCTCACTCTTTTTGACTTCCAGTTCGAGCTGCTTGCTTTCCGTAATGTCAATGTGTGTACCGAACATCAAAAGCGGTCTACCGTCCTCAGACCATGATACAACCTTTCCTTTGTCGAGAACCCAGATCCAATGTCCCGATTTATGTTTCATTCTACATTCCAGAGAATAGTATTCTTTCTCCTTATAGAACAATGACTTGATCTCCTTGTCTGACTTCTCCAGATCCTCCGGATGAACCAGATTTTTCCAGGTTTCATGGGTAATCGGCATCAGTTCTTCCAGGCTGTGCCCGGTCATCTCAGCCCACCGTTCATTGTACCTGATTTGGTCTTTTTCCACATCCCACTCCCAGGTACCTGCTCGAGTCGCTTCTATGATGCTCGCAAACTTCTCCTGTTCTGCCAGATTTCTGATTCTCTCTTCCTGCGATTTTGTTATATCTATATGAAATCCGACAAAAAGATAAGGCTTCCCTTCTGAATTCTTCAGTGAGACTCCTCTAGACAGCACCCAGATCCATCTGCCTTCTCTATGGAGCAACCGATGCGTCAGTTCAAATTTATCTGTCCTTCCCTCCAGATACTCAGAGATTATTTTGCTGTTATGAAGGACTTCTTCTGGATGCCACAGTTTTTTCCATTCTTCATGGTCGCTCTCGAGATCATGAAGATCGTATCCGATCATATCCGCCCATTTTGTGGAAAAATGGATTTCATCGCTCTCGAGATTCCACTCAAAAACCGCTGTTCCAGAAGAGTCGACAGCAAACTCCAGCTTCTGCCTGCTTTCTTTCAGTTCATTCAAACCTCGGGCTTTATCAATGATCAGAGCAGTCTGGGCAAGAAAAAACACGGAGACATCATATGCTTCAAAAGGTTCGCCGTCTTCCATGATCAGGGTGAAATCGCCCAGGTAACGGTCATTACTACGGATTTTGCCAATGACGACTTCACCCGTTTTCAGCGTCTGGCTTATCTCGCCAAGTAAGGCTGGGTCAAACTTATGATGTGCAAAGGCAGATAGATCCTCGAAAGTGGTGATCCAGTGTTCAGAAATCAGTTCCTCTCTGATCTGGTCTTCTTCCCAGTTTCGATTTCTCAGTTTTTCTGACAGCAGCTTTTCTGCATAGACGACATCATTCCCATCACCCGAAAATGCCACTGATGTAAATCCCTCATCATGCGCATTGCGCAGATTCAGACATGCAAATTTCGCTCCAGATACTTCCCGCACCTTATCTGTCAGCATCTGATAGACCATTTCAAGGTCATTGGCCTCACTAAGCACTTTCCATGAATCGATGATAGTAAGGAATCTCTCCTCATTTGAAGCCTGTTTCACATTCATTGCAATCTCCTCACGCTGCTATTTCATCAGAACCTCCTGATAATCTCTTCCAGCTCGTTTCAAATACAGCCCATATCTTTTTATTATATCTTATTATCCTTTTGAACTACAATAATTATTGAAGTCTTTATGGCAAACTCGAATCAGAACTTCTGGTGAACGAAGCGTTTCTGTCAGCAGCTCCTCATCATGATGATTTTTGTTCTCTATTCCTCGAAAATCTACTATAATAAACTGTAGAAATGATATTTTTATGAAAAATAACGAATAAGGAAATTAGCTGAATGATGAATTTCAAACCCTATGCAATACTCATTCCACTCCTGCTCAGCGGATGTATGAGTAAGCCACCTGCAGAAGCACTTCCGGAGCCAGTGCCAAGGGATGTATCTGAACCTGTGGTCACTTCATTAGAGACAGTGAATCCCTATGCTGTAGAAGAAGGTGAAGTCAGCATAAGTGCTGTCGGAGATATTATGGTGCATGAATCGCAATGGCTGTCACAGAAAATAGGTCCCGACGTTTACGAGTTCAGAGACAATTTTGAACAGGTGAAGGAGATCTTCGCTTCTGATGACCTGTCCATCGCAAATCTAGAAACAACAATCAACGAGGAAAAAGCTATTTCAACCTATCCTCGCTTCAATTCACCAGATTCGCTGCTCGATGCTTTGCGATATGCTGGATTCGACCTTATCGGTACAGCCAATAATCATTCCATGGACACAGGAATGAGTGGTATTCTAAGTACCATAGAAGAGCTGGAAGAAAGAAATCTTCAGTATTTCGGAACACAGAAGGATCCCGATGCCAGAAAGTATCTACTGAAAACCATCAAGGGTATGAAAATCGGATTCGCCGCCTTCAGCACAGCCTATGTTTACGGGGATTCCGTGGTGATCAACAACATCCGTTCCAATGGCATGGAAAAACATGTCAACTATATGGATCTTACCAGCGCTGTCCATGCATTCAATACACTGAAGCCGGAGATCGATGCGATGAAAGAGGAAGGTGCTGAATTCATCATACTCTCTCTTCATTGGGGTATCGAATACGAGAAAAAAGCCAACACCTATCAGAAAGAGCTCGCTCAGATGCTCATTGATGAGGGGGTCGGCCTGATACTCGGCTCCCACCCTCATATGATTCAGGAAATGGAATTTCTCATCTCCAGCAGTGATGACCATGAAGGCCTTGTGATCTATTCCATGGGAAATTTTCTGTCCAATCAGAGAAATGAAATCCTTAATATGACTGGTACGGAAGATGGCGTCATATCGAGAGTGATCCTGAAGAGAGGAAGCGATAATCGTATCCGAATCAGGACAGCTCAGTTCATACCTACCTGGATCAACCGCACAGAAAGCGGTGATTGTTACACTTATGAGATCCTGCCCATCGGCAAAGACCATTCTATAACCGCTGCCCGATTCAGTGCCGAGGAAGACCGCATCAGAGAATCTCTGGATAATACGCTAAACGCGATTCAAAGTACGAGCGTGATGCAGTTCGACTTTATTCACGATTAAAAGATATCCATACAGCATCAAGCCGTATGGATATCTTTTCTTATCTTATTACTTTACTCCACTTCTCCAGCAGCCTATCAATCTGTCTATCCCGTGATGGATTTTTCCAGTCAATGATGGCTGAATCCATCACAGCACCACCTTTTCTCTCGACTTCATTTTTCAGCTGGCGGATGGCACTCCTGCCCCCCATAAAAGAAAATGGAAAGAAGTGTGTCACAAAAACAAACACCCTGGTTTTCTTCATATCTCCTGCATTTGTGAGATATGCTTTCAGTACCGGACTCATGGAGAATCCTCTCACAGGGCATCCTAGAATCACGTAATCATATTCATCTATCCTTGCGTACTCCTGAAATCTTATTTTCTTCGGGTCGCTTTCGTTTTTATCTTCTCCTCCAATAGGCTCAATCTTTACAAGCTCTGCTTCCATTCCTTTTTTCAGCAATTCGCTTTTTATACCGCTGCCTACGGATAAAGTGTTCCCGGTCAATGAATGAATGATGATGGCTGTTTTCATTTTTTCACCTCTTCCTGTTTAATTCACCAGGGCATCTTCAACAGCTTTTATAATCACCAGGCTGCTGTAGGTTGCTCCCGAAATAGCATCAACCTCTATGGACTGCTGACTTATGATGGTGTCTGTTATCGCTTCCGCATCCCAACCCTTACCATGATCATGTTCCAGAATGTCTATTTCTCTGATTTCATGGTCTACCACCTTCACATCGACTTTGACATGTACAGGAAAAACACTGTATTCTCCCACATAACTGCCATCACTGATTTCAGCCAGCTTCACCGTTCGTATCGGTTCTTTTCTTAGTTTCTCCAGATTACCTGATAAAGTGCTGTAGATGATCACACTTCCTGCTGCAGCAATCACAATGAAAAGGAGCACAATTCTAAACCATTTGCTTTTCACCGAACTATCCCTTCTTCCTGATTCTTGTATATGTGTTACATACCAGATTCATTATCCCTGAATTCATCAGAAGAAAAGTAACTTTTTTATCGAAAACCCACAATTTTAATAAAAAATTAACAAGTTGTTCTCAGCGAATTATTGTTCACAGAAAAGAGACCCGCTGCCTTACTCAGGCAACGGGTCTGCTTTCTTATTCTGCTACAACAAATTCGTCCGTATATGCTCCACACAGTGGACACAGCCACCCCTCAGGAAGATCTTTGAAAGCTGTTCCGGGTTGCACCCCACTATCAGGGTCTCCAAGTTCAGGATCATAAATATAACCGCAAATGACACAAATATATCTTTCCATTTCTCTACCTCCGTAGCATCTTTCGTTCAGATACCTAGATTATAGACTTCAGAAGCGGTGACTTCAATCTTAATTTGTGTATTTAAGCTTTAATTCAGTTCTTTGAATTGTCCTGTCACGATATAGATCGTCCATTCGCAGATATTGGTCGCATGATCTCCATTTCTTTCAAGATATTTCAGCACAAACTGCAGATCGCCAGCAAGCTTCAGAAGCTCCGGATTGTTGTTTGCTTTTTCAAACATTTTCTGTTCAGCATCGTAGGTAAGCTGATCGATTTCATCATCCAGTTTTGTCAGTTCTAGTGCACTGTCCTTGTCCTTCGCCACGAAGCTGTCCAGTGACTTTCCGATGAATTCCATGACGAGGTCCGAAATTTTTATGAGTTCCTCATTGATCAGATCCGTATCTGTCTCTCTTCTGATTTTCGTGATGTTCGCTATATCCTTGGCATGATCGCCCATCCGTTCAAGGTCAGTGACGATTTTGATGATGGTGAAGATATTCCTCAGATCTGATGCTACCGGTCCTTGTGTGGCAATAAGCCTGATTGCCTCGTCTTCAATATCCCTCATGAGATTGTTGATCTGTATGTCTTCCTTGATAACCAGTTCTGCCAGTTTGATGTCCTTTTCCACCAGTGCTCTGATGGATCTTTTGATCTGTGTTTCCACAAGAAAGCCCATTCTCAAAAGATTATTGTTCATGTGACTTATGGTTGTTTCAATACTGTTTAACGTCATTTTCCATTCTCCTTTAGCCGAATCTTCCGGTTATATAGTCTTCCGTACGCTTATCTCTCGGGTTTGTAAACAGATTTTTTGTATCACTGTATTCGATCATTTCTCCCATGAGAAAAAATGCGGTTCTGTCAGAGATTCTTGCCGCCTGCTGCATGGAGTGCGTTACGATGGCAATGGTGTACTCATTTTTCAGGCTCTCCATCAGCTCCTCGATCTTCGCCGTGGCGATGGGGTCCAATGCGGATGTCGGTTCGTCCATAAGGATCACGTCCGGCTGCACAGCTAGAGCTCTTGCTATGCAGAGACGCTGCTGCTGCCCTCCTGAAAGCCCATAGGCATTGTCATTTAACCTGTCCTTCACTTCGTCCCATAAGGCTGCACTCTTAAGACTTGTCTCTGCTATCTCCATGAGCAGATTCTTGTCTTTCAATCCGTGTATCTTAGGGGCATAAAGAACATTTTCCAGTATGGATTTAGGAAATGGGTTCGGCTTCTGGAAAACCATACCCACTTGGGTCCTTAACTCTTCCACGCGAAGATTGCTTGAAAAGATGTCATTTCCATGATAGAGAATCTTTCCTTCCGTTCTTACAATGGGAATGTTCTCCACCATTCTGTTGAGCGTTTTTATGAAGGTGGATTTTCCACATCCGGACGGTCCGATGATGGCTGTAACTTCATTCTTGTATATATCAAAATTGATTTTCTTCAAAGCCTGATTGTCTCCATACCAGAGATCCAGATCTCTGACCTGAAATACGGCTTCCTTGTTTTCTGTAGTAGTCATAGTATGCTCCTCTCGTTAAAATTTCTTTTCGAATTTATTTCTTATGAAAATCGCGATGGAATTCATCAGGAACAACACCACCAGCAGCACGACAATGGTTGCAGCTGCCAGATTCGCATATTCCGGTGTAAGCACTGTGTCCAGAGTCCAGTAATAGATCTGGATCGGCATTGTGGTGAAGTCATCCATGATGCTTTGCGGAATTTTCATGATCAGTGTCGGAATACCAAGAACAACAAGAGGTGCTGTTTCTCCTATGGCTCTGGAAACACCCAGTATGAAACCTGTCAGCATTCCTGGCAGAGCCACCGGAAGGACAACCCTGCTGACTGTGGTCCATCTGTCCGCCCCCAGTCCGTAGGATGCTTCCCTTAAAAAACCTGGAACGGCTTTTAGCGCTTCCTGGGCAGCAACGACCACAATAGGCAGAACCAGAAGGGACATTGTAAGCCCTCCTGCAAGAATGCTTCCCCCCAGACCCATGAGTCTGGAAAAAACTGCCAGACCTAGCAGTCCGAAGATCACGGAAGGTACACTGGCCAGGTTACTGAGGTTGATATTGATGAAATCTTTGAGTCTTCCTGGTTTCGCATATTCTTCCAGATAGATGGCAGTGGAGACACCGAGGATGAACGTGACAGGTATGACAATGAGCATCATATACACTGTGCCCATGACGGCGCCGAAGATTCCTGCTTTTTCAGGAAAAATGGAGAGATTTCCAGTGAGAAAATCCCAGTCCAGCCATCCTATACTGTCCCTCACGATATCTACCAGCAGGAAGACCAGCACCATAAGCGTCATCGCTATGGATACTGCAAAAATATTCTTCAGAAATCCGCTGAGTTTCACTCTTCTCTCAATCTGCCTGCTGTCTGCTTTGAATGATTTCTTCAAAGGCAAAGACACCTGATTTTCTTTTCTTGTCTTCACTTCTTTTTCTTCCATCAGTATGCCTCCCTGTATTTTCTGGATATATAATGTGCCAGCTGATTCATGACCATGGTGAAGAGGAACAGCAGCAGTCCTACAGCATATAGACTGTAATAACCAGTGGTCCCACTGGCTGCATCTCCACTGGTGAACTCAACAATGTACCCTGTCATGGTCTGCATGGACTGTGTAATGTCAAGCGTAAACGCCTTGGAGCTTCCGCTTGCTATGGTCACAATCATGGTCTCTCCTATGGCTCTTGAAATTCCAAGCACGATGGAAGCCAGTATCCCCGAAATGGCTGCTGGAATGACCACCTTGACTGCAACTTCAAGCTTTGTCGATCCTAATCCGAAAGCGCCTTCCTTCATGATTTCAGGCACGGAGTTCATGGCATCTTCAGACAGTGAGGCTACCATAGGAATGATCATGATTCCCATGACAAGGCCCGGGCTCAGCGCATTTTTAGATTCCAGACTCGGTATCAGATTCATCAGCAGGGGTGTTACAAAAGAGTAGGCAAAAAAACCATACACGATTGTCGGGATACCCGCTAAAACCTCCAGCATCGGTTTCACCAGTCTACGTACTCTTTGCGAGGCAAACTGACTGAGATAGATCGCCGCTGCAAGTCCCACCGGGACCGCCACCAGCATGGCGATCAGTGAAGTTGTGATGGTACCGATGAAAAGAGGAATGAACCCGAATCTCGGATTCTTGTTCAGGGGCGCTAGATCCGTACTCAGCACCTCAGATAGCGGAACTTCTGCAAAGAACCGGAACGCATCGGTAATCAGTGTCAGAATGATTCCGAATGTTGTAAATACGGAAATAAGAGCCATGAGCAGCAGAAATAAAGGGACGATCTTGTCCATGATCCGTTTCTTTTCTTTTACTCTTTTCTGAATCATCTCTCTTATTTTAGTCTGATTTTCCATAGATATCTCCTTTTATGATTTCTCCATACGCAAGCATAAGATGAGAGAATCCTCTCTCATCTTTACTGTTTATAATGATTCTGGCAGATATTTACTTAAGTCCTTCCAGAATGCTCATGTATTCAGCATGCTTTTCTGCTGGAAGAGGCGCAAATCCGTTTTCACCAGCCAGCTTCTGAGCCCCTTCTTCTGAAACAACGAACTTCGCATAATCCAGAATCTGTGGGGAATCCTTCGCTTTGTCAAGATCAAGATAAGTGTATACAAGTCTTGTAAATCCTGCATAATCCAGATCAGATCCGATGGTTTCCAGTGTTGGTTCAACTCCACCGTTTCCGAAGTCCACTTTAACAGCAGTGAGTTTATCCGTGTTGGATGCGTAGTATCCATATCCGAAGAACGCGATGGCGTTCACATCTTTAGAAACCAGATCCACAAGAGTGGAATATTCCTGCTGCAGATTCACTGTGGATACCAGATCCTGCTCGTCAAGAATCACTTCATAGAAGAACTCATAGGTTCCATGGTTCTCATTTGGCCCAAAGAACTTGATTTCTTCGCTTGGCCATTCTGGACGAATATCAGACCAGAGCACTTTATCATCGGCTTTAAGTTTTCCTGAAAGATACATATCTACAATTTCTTCCTGTGTCATTTCCGTTGCCCATGTGTTTTCCTTGTTGATGACCATGGTAAGACCATCATAGGCAAGCTCGATTTCCATGATATTCTCTCCCATGACTTTTCCAGCCGCTTCCAGTTCTTCCACTTCTGTGTCCTTGATCTTTCTTGATGCATCTGCAAAGTCCAGCTCACCAGCAATGAACTTCTTAAGACCGGCACTGGATCCCGCTCTTCCTACCTGTACGCTTACGCCAGACTCTTTATTGCTCATGTAGTTCTCTGCAATGTGCGCCATCAGCGGGTAAACTGTTCCTGAGCCATCTACGATGACGGATCCCTCAAGCTCTTCTGCAGGTGCTTCTGATGGTGTCTCCCCTCCATTATCTGATGGTGTTTCCTCTGCTGGTGTAGTCCCGCATGCTGCGAGCATAGCGACCACCGCCACTGATGATACCAGACCTAATATTTTCTTACGCATTTAATATCCTCCTAAATTATGTCCTATTTTTCAGACACCTCTGTGCCCTACAAATTGAATTATAGACACTGAATGTTTCGCTGAGATTGTCTGCATGTTATATCCGTGTTAAATGGAGAACCTTCCGTAACGCCTTGTCATAAGCGGATTATATTGGGCTGTATGAGCGTAACCGATTTCTTTTGCTGAAACAGGATAAAGTGTTTTCAGTGACAGGACTGGCTGAAATGGAAAAAGATCCATGAAACAGTTTCCTGTTTCATGGATCTTTTTTAAATGGTAGCGGGGGTAGGACTTGAACCTACGACCTTCGGGTTATGAGCCCGACGAGCTGCCAACTGCTCCACCCCGCGTTATCCGTTTCTTAAGATTTCTTTCTTAAGCACATATTCTATTCTAAAGGATAAAACAGAGATTGTCAAACCCGGATCTACACTCCTTCACACAAA
>NZ_JBINJW010000029.1:0-32446 GCF_043951855.1 Proteiniclasticum sp. C24MP | reverse complement strand
TGAAAGTGAAGGGTGCTGTCCATGTGTGAGGAGAAAAAGTGTTCCCCTCAGGGCGTCCTTTCATCCGGAAGGAATTGATTCCCAGATGATAATTTGAGAAATCCATTGAAAATCAGGATGATCTGTACTATATTATATCTTGTCTGAAATGAAAGGAATGGAAATTATGCAACATGAATTAAGAAGAACGGAAATGCTCATAGGAGAAGAAAAACTGACAAAGCTTCATAATGCCAAAGTGGTTTTATTAGGCCTTGGCGGAGTCGGAGGAACCTGTTTTGAAACACTGGTCCGTGGTGGGATCGGAAAACTCACCGTGGTGGACAATGACATCTTCACCCTCTCCAATCTGAACAGGCAGCTTCTGTCTTCCTATGATAACATCGGTAGATATAAAGTGGATGCGGCCAGAGAAAGAGCGTCGCAGATCAATAAATACTGCGAGATCATCGCATATAAGGAGTTCATAGGGCTGGATAATCTGGAAAAGATCATTCCCAGGGATACGGACTATGTCATTGATGCCATAGATACCGTAACCAGCAAGCTGCAGGTCATCGAGTACTGCAGAGAGAAGGGTATCCCTGTGATCAGCTCCATGGGTACAGGAAACAAACTGGATCCGACAAAGCTCATCGTGACGGATATCACGAAAACCACCATGTGTCCTCTGGCGAAAGTCATGAGAAGGGAACTGAAAAGAAGAGGCATCGGGACGCTGAAGGTGATTTCATCAACGGAAAAGCCTCTGGTTCCTATGGAATTAGGGGAGGAATCTGGCGAAGGTCCTGTTAGTATGCTCAGAAAAAGAAGTACTCCTGGGAGTACCTCTTTTGTTCCACCTGCAGCAGGTATTATTCTGGCGGGTGAAGTCATCAATGATCTGATCGCACGATAGGACTAAGGCATTCTGAACTGATTGATTTCTCCGATGTATTCGTAGCCGAATTCTCCGAGTTTTGAAATCAGGTCAGACTGATTGATGTCGTATCTTTCACATAGTGCATGCAGTGATGAGTGATCGTTTCTGAGTTTCGTGTTGATGGTGCTCAGCAGGATGAATGGATCCATTTCCATTACCGCTTCGTTGGTAAAGTTTGTTTCTAACATCATGTTGTTCCCCCCAAATCATTAGAAATTATGTGTTATGAATATTATATAATGGATTGGGGTGAAGATGTAAATTATTAACAATAGTTTGATAATTATTATAAGTTTGTTAATTAAATATCTAACAATTCTCACAATTCATAATGAGTACGAAGAATTGGAAGTCCATGAGGGGGATAAAAAGAAAGTCCGTCTTGTGGACTTTCTTTTTATTTAAAGGTAGAATTGGAAGTGAGTAAATTCAGAATTGAAGAACAAAGAGGAGTTGAGGGGGAGCTGTTTCTGCAGCTGATCTATGAAGACATTTAGCGAATATAAACTTAAGAATCTGGTACTGAAAAATAGGGTGGTCATGCCTCCCATGTGCATGAATATGGCGGAAGACGGACATCCTACAGATTTTCACTATATACACTATGGAAATGCGGCTCTGGGAGAAATAGGGCTGATCATTGTAGAAGCCACTGGAGTGACACCGGAGGGAAGAATCCTGGAAAGAGATCTGGGATTATGGAAAGACGATCAGATTGAAGGACATAGAAGAATTGTGGAACTGGCGAAAAAATACGGTTCCCATATCGGAATCCAGCTGGGGCATGCAGGAAGAAAATGCGGCATTTCTTCGCTGACGACGTTAGCGCCATCGGCCATCCGATTCAGTGAGTCCTATCCGATGCCCAAGGAAATGACAAAAGAAGATATTGAACATATCAAACTGGCTTTCAGAGATGCCGCTTCAAGAAGCCTGGAGGCGGGTTATGAGCTCATCGAGCTTCATGGTGCGCACGGATATCTGCTGCATGAGTTCTTAAGTCCGCTGACCAATCAAAGAACAGATGAATACGGTGGTTCAAGAGAAAACCGCGTCAGACTGATCAGAGAAACAGCAGAGATGGTGAAGTCGGTTCTGCCTGAAGATTTCCCTGTCATCCTCAGAGTATCCGCATCGGATTATGTGAAGGGGGGGATTGATCTCGACGAGATGGTTGAAATCATACATCTCCTCAAGGATCAGTTTGACATGATTCATGTCAGTTCAGGCGGCCTTGATGCAAATCAGCAGATCACAGTTTATCCTGGATATCAGGTGAAATTCTCAGAAGTGATCAGAGAGAAGTGTGACATTCCTACAATTACGGTGGGACTGATCACTGAAGTCGGTCAGGTGGAGGAGATTCTCCAGCATGACAGAGCGGATCTGGTGGCATTAGGCAGAATCCTGTTAAGGGATCCTTTCGTGCTGATCAACCAGGGGCAGGGAATCATCGCACCGCTCTTTGCTTACAGAAGAGGATTTCATGTGAACTGGGCGGAGAGAAACAGAAAATAGAGGCGTTCATTGCGTTTTGCACAATATTTGCCATGTTGTTCTGATGCAATCTGAGTTCAATTGGGGGAGTAACAGATGAAACATTCAGATCAGATTTCCTTTGAGATGATCGCGAAAAACGGAGCGGCCAGATCTCTCTTTCTGGAAGCGATTCAGGAAGCGAAAAAAGGGAAATTCAAGGAAGCCGCGATACTGATGGAAGATGGCGAAGCGATGCTTGTAGAAGGGCATGAGGTTCATGGAGAGCTTATCACCCAGGTAGCCCGAGGAGAATCTGTGAAGATGGACCTTCTTCTGGTCCATGCGGAGGATCAGATGATGGCTGCTGAGATGTTCAAGCTGCTTGCGCGTGAATTCATAGAACTCTATGACAGAATAAAATAGTGTAGGGCAAATATTTGAGGAAAGAGAAAGCGATCCGGATTGAACCGGATCGCTTTTTGAATTGTGCATTGAACTTTAACTATAGATTCACTCTGAAATCTCTTACGTTACCAAGCTGAATGTTCTGGTTGGTCAGAGCGGCCTGCACCGCTTCAGAGGTCAGTATGACCAGTTCTTTCACACGATGGATATTATAGCTGCTTCTGGTGTAGATGATGTCATCCACATAGGCAGGGTGGCACATGAGCTCGAATAGATTCTCTTCCTGAATGTCATGATTGCTTGCGAAATTCAGGAAATAGTCTTCGCTGACGGAATCCCCATAGAAATCAGCCAGTCCATGTAGAATTCGTATTCTTTTCTCCTTGATCAGTCTTCTTTCCGCCTCTCCATGATAAAGGGGAAGATATCTTATGGGAAGGTCATATCTTTCTGCAAGTTCCAGCGTGGTTCTCATGACATCCCGATGAAGATGAAGATGATGATGTCCATCCAGATGGGTGGGCATTACACCAAGACTCTTTATTTTTTCGATCTGAGCAGTCCATTCCAGGAGGAGCTGATCCGGATCGAGATCGATCTTCAGATGCTCAGGATGTTTTCGGAAGCATCCTCTTTCATCCACCAGAGAAGGGACAGCCTGAGGAGAAAGTACAGGCCTTCCAAGGTCCAGTGTCAGATGGACACCGATTCCCAGTCCGGGATAACGGGAAGCTTCTTCCAGACCTTCTGCAAGATATTCTCCATTGGCCAATGCTGTGGTGGAAGTGAGGATTCCTTCCCGATGGGCTTTTATGATGCCCAGATTCTGACCAGGTGAAAATCCGAAATCATCTCCGTTTACAATGAGCCTCATGGGTTTTTCCTCAGGTTTTCTATGACATCTCTGAACTGTGGAAGATGATTTTCATGCGCCAGAAGCAGTTCATCAAGAACCAGTCTGCCGACTTTTTCGCTCTGCACCAGAGGGTTTGTGACCATGGCGACAAATGCGTCTTCGTACTTTCCGCTGAGGGCTGCTTCGCAGGTCAGTTTTTCAAAGGATTTCAGCTGCTGCACGATGCCTTCGGCACCTACAGGAAGATATCCAGTAGCCAGTGGGACGGGTCCGTTTTTCGTGATGACGGAAGAGACTTCCACTGCGCATTCGTAAGGCAGTGAGGCGATGGCACCCCTGTTACGGGTATTCACCACCTGAATGTCTCCTTTATCATTGGCGATGGAAGAAATGAGGTTGCAGGCAGTATCACTGTAATAGGCTCCACCTCTCTTCTCGAGTTCCTCCGGCTTATCTTCCAGATTCACATCCTTATATTTCTCAAATAAAGTTCTTTCCACTTCCATGACTTCCGTGGCTCGGGAAGATCCTCTGGAGAAGTCTTCCAGCATATGGGAAAGCATTTCTTCCTTCTGGAAGTAGTAGCGGTGATATGCGCAGGGGATTGCGCCGAGTCCTTTCAGGAATTCCGGAGACCAGGGAAGGTCCATGACGTTTTTCATATTGAGTGCACTGGACTGGGTCACCATGAGATCGAGCACTTCCTCTTTCACGGAAGTCCCGTCGAGGAGTACGTCCAGACCGAAGACCATATGGTTCAGTCCTGCCATATGAACTCGGACTCTGTCCTTTTCCACTTCCAGAATTTTTGAAACGCCCATTTCCATACCGAATGGCAGATTGCATACACCGATGAATCGATCCCAGTCGGAATGATTCAGAACTGCTTCGGTGACAAGTCCTGCAGGGTTTGTGAAGTTGATGATCCAGGCATCAGGGCAAAGCTCTCTGCAGTCCGTTATGATGTCGAATATCACAGGAATGGTTCTCAGTGCCTTGAACATGCCGCCTGCGCCATTGGTTTCCTGACCGATGAGCCCGTGTTTCAGAGGGATGGATTCGTCCAGGGCTCTGGCCTCAAGTCCCCCAACTCTAAGCTGTGTGGTGACAAAATCCGCATCCTTCAGCGCTTCTCTTCGATTCAAGGTAGCGTGGATCTTCATTGGAACACCGGCTTTTTTTACCATTCTTCTGGCCAGTGCGGTGATGATTTCAAGTTTTTCCCGGCCTTCTTCGATATCCACCAGCCAGAGTTCTCTGACGGGAAGTTCTTCATAACGCCTGATGAATCCTTCTATGAGTTCAGGTGTGTAGCTCGAGCCACCACCGATGGTCACGATTTTATAAGTTCTCATTTCGTATCCTCCATTTCAGATTAAGTTCGATTACTCTGATTATACTAAATTATAGGTACAAATTATAGTGGTAGGAATAATTTCTGGGAAGAATTGTGAGATCTGATTTTTTTGCACATATTTTTATTGAATGAATAATTTATTGTTAAATTACATTAATTGCGGTGAAATGAGGCTTTAAAATTACAAAATAGGTATTTGTTAAAATTTATACGTTTTTTTGTTTACAATATGGAATTACTTATGTATAATCAAATCATAAAGTTGTACCAATGAATTTTTATTGGTATTCATTTTTTGGGTTTATTGTAATCGTTTATAAAATTTGAGGAGGGAATCATGAAAATTTTATTAGTCTGTTCTGCAGGAATGTCTACCAGTCTTCTGGTGACAAAGATGAAGAAAGCAGCCGAGGAGAAGGGCATTGATGCTGAAATCTTTGCGCTGAGCGCTGGAGAAGGAAAGAAGATTCTGAAGGATGTGGATCTGGTTTTACTCGGACCCCAGGTGAGATTTATGAAGAATGAGTTTGTCAAACTGGCGACGGTACCGGTGGATGTCATCGATATGCTTGCTTATGGAAGGATGCAGGGCGAAAAGGTCCTGGATCAGGCGATGGCTCTTTTAGAAGACAAGTAGTGGTCTTATTCCTGATTCATGAGACGTCAATGAATTCAGGGGAGATATATATTATTCACATTACAGAAGGAGGTCAACATGAACCGTTTTATCAGCTTTCTTGAAGAAAAATTTGTACCAGTTGCTGCAAAAATCGGTGGCCAGAAACATTTAGTGGCCATTCGTGATTCTTTTGCAAGCTTAATGCCGCTTATCCTTGTAGGTGCTTTTGCGGTCCTAATCAATAACGTGTTATTTGTTCCATGGTCATTACTTGCTTCCTACATTGGGGAAGAGAGTGCATTTATTGTCTGGACCAATACGAATCTTGCACCACTGTTCTCCTTGATGGAAAGTGGAACCTTATCGATCATCGCTCTTGGTCTTGCATTTTCCATGGGCTATAACAGAGCAGTCAATGAGGGCAAGGATTCCTTATCCACAGGACTTATATCAGTTGCATCATTCATTCTATTAGGTGCTCTTTCAAGAAACAATGAAGTCGTTGCAGGACATGTGACAAACTTCCTTGGTGCACAGGGCATATTCATTGCACTGCTTGTAGGTCTTCTCACCCCTGAAATCTATTTCGCTATTGTGAAAAAAGATTGGGTCATCAAGATGCCTGACAGTGTGCCGCCTGCGGTTTCCAGAGGATTCTCTGCAGTGATACCAGGATTTATCGCTGTATTTTTCTGGGCGGTCATCGGATACATCCTTAATGTCGGTGCAGGAATGTCTATATTCACATGGTTTGAAACAAATATCGCTGCCGGACTTTCTGTTCTTGGACAGAGCATCTTTTCCATCGTATTCATCTCCACACTGATTCCGCTTCTCTGGTTCTTTGGTCTCCATGGAGCCAATATGCTGGAAGCCATCATGAGTCCTGTATATGGAACCATGGGCATGGAAAACATTTCGAAGTATATCAATGGAATCAGAGCTGTAGGCACTGGTGCTGATGAACTTGCGGTCTGGGTCAGAGGATCCTGGGATGCGTATGTGTTCATGGGTGGATCAGGTGCAACCCTTCCACTTATTGTGGCCATTCTGGTATTTTCAAAGGTCAAGTCACAGAAAGAGGTGGCAAAACTTGGACTGCCACCTGGAATATTCATGATCAATGAACCGGTACTCTTTGGTATTCCAATTGTACTGAATCCAGTATACTTCATACCATTTATACTGGTACAGCCGATCCTTACCGTGGTAGCATTCTATGCTACGAAGATCGGATTTGCCGGACCCATCGTCAATACTGTTCCCTGGACAACTCCACCGATTCTGAACGCTTTCCTTGCAACAAATGGTTCATGGGGTGCTGTAGGAGTTTCCATCATCAACCTTCTCATCGCATTTGCGATCTACATGCCGTTTGTCATGATAGCCAACCGATATGAAGAGCAGAGAGAAAAAGAAGAAGAGAAAATCGCATAGTTAATCATGCAGTGACAATCATTATAGTCCCAGATGCAAACTGGGACTATTCTTAATAGAAGAGGTGAGTAAAAGTGGTGCACAAGGAAATTCTGATTTACAGAAATATTGAGGAAGTCTATCAGAAGGTGGAAGATACACTAAGAAAAACTTTCAAAGTCAAAGGGAAGCTTATGGGTGCAGAACATGCGCATAAGATGGCCACGATGAAAGGGGAAGTCAAGATCAGACAGGTCGTTTCCAGAGAAGAGAAGAACAAAGCGCTTTCTTTTGATTCCTATTGGGGGCAGGATAAGGTGGTTACAACTTATTCCTTCAGAGAAGATGGTCCGGATTTCACTTATGTAAAACTGGAAGAGCAGGCATACAGCGCTTCGACTTTAAAGAAATACAATTACATGCTCATGAGTCTGCCTGTACTTCGAAGAGGCTCCATGAAGAAACTGGATCTGCAGCTGCACAATTTAAAAGAGATCATAGAAGGTGAGAACAAATGATAATAATAAATATGCCTCTGAAAAGAGACTTTGTAAAAGAACTCCTTGATGGGAAGAATATTGAGGGGATAGACTATCGTTTTCTGAAACAGGAGAACATGAAACTGTATTTTGAGGTTAGTGAAGAGTCAGAAAGAGCCGCTTCTGTCGCTAAAGCCGCCATTAAAAAATCTGAGCTGGGACCAGCACTGTTCTTTATGGTGGAACATGTCAGATAGATTTCCTGAAGCGTTCCTTTTTGGAAGTGCATCCGCGGCATATCAGGTGGAAGGTGCATACAAGGAAGACGGCAAAGGGGATTCCATCTGGGACAACTGGGTGAGAATCGAAGGAAAGACCTATCAGGGAACCAATGGAGATGTGGCAACAGACCACTACCACAGGTTCAGAGAAGATGTAAGACTTATGAAGGAAATGGGACTGAAAGCATATCGTTTTTCCATTTCATGGACAAGAATTCTTCCAGAGGGAAGAGGCAGGATTGAAAAAAAGGGACTGGATTTCTATCATCAGCTCATAGATGAACTCCTTGAGAATGAGATTGAACCTGTTCTTACGATATATCATTGGGACCTACCGCAGACACTTCAGGATGAATACGGCGGTTGGGAATCAAGACGCATCATTGATGATTTCACGGAATATGCGAAAGTGCTTTTCGAAGCCTTCGGAAAGAAAGTGAAATACTGGATTATACTGAACGAACCCAATATCTTCACACAGCTGGGATATCTCCTGGCGCTGCATCCTCCAGGGAAAAAGGATATGAATCTTTATCTCAAGACCTATCATCATACTGCACTTGTTCATGCTAATGTGGTGAAGGCTTATAAGGAAGGTGGCTATGAGGGTCTTATCGGTTCATCCATCGCCTATACACCAGGATATGCTGCTTCCAGTGATGAAAAGGATGAAGAAGCCAGAAGAAGATACTACGATACGGTCTGCTGGTGGATCATGGACATTTTCTACAAGGGTGAATACCCTGCATGGGGGTATGAGGAGTTTACGCGTAGAGGAATCGCACCAGAAGTGACAGATGAGGATACGCTCATTCTCAAAGAAGCGGCAAAGCTTTCTGACTTCATCGGAATCAATTATTATCAGAGTGCAATGCTTGCGCATAATCCCATCGATGGAATAGGTCTCAGTGATTTCAATGTGTCAGGAGAAAAAGGGAATTTCAAGGAATCCGGTGTTCCAGGCCTTTACAGACAGGTGTACAATCCCAATGTGGAGTATACGGACTGGGACTGGGCCATCGATCCGGATGGACTGCGCGTAGCTCTTGTGGAAATATCGAAAAGATATGAGAAGCCGGCATTCATTTCCGAAAACGGCATCGGCGCATTTGATGAACTGGAAGAGGAAAAGGTTCATGATGGCTACAGGACTGAGTATCTGAAATCCCATATCATGGCCTGTCACGAAGCCATGAAGGAAGGCGTGGATCTCTTGGGATACTGCACCTGGTCCTTCACGGATCTTCTGAGCTGGCTTAACGGATATCAGAAAAGATATGGCTTTGTCTACATCGATTTTGAAGATGAAAATCTGCCAAGGATAAAGAAGGATTCCTTTGCGTTCTATGAGGAAGTCATCAGAACCCAGGGAAATAACTGTTTGAGAGAGGAATAGAAATGGAAGGATTAGAACTGATTTGTTTTGAAATGATCGCAGCCAATGGTTCCGCAAGATCGTATTTCATGGAAGCCATCGCTGCAGCGAAAGACGGTGATTTCACCGAAGCCGCAAGGCTTATGGAGGAAGGAGAGAAGATGCTTGCTGAAGGACATCATGCTCATGGCGATCTTCTTTCTCAGGAAGCCAGCGGAGAAAAGGTCAAGGTGGATCTTCTGCTGATCCATGCGGAAGATCAGATGATGTCTGCAGAGACTTTCAGAATCATGGCAGGCGAAATGATAGAAATCTACAGCCGTATAAAATAGATTCATTGCACAGAACAGTTATTGTGCTGGTGGACTTGTAACCTGATTTCAATAAGATATAATTTAGGGAAAGAGTTCAATGCACATTGTTTCAGGAGGGGATTCGGGTTGGAAGTAAAATACAAGATTATATGTGATGATATGGCTCAGAACATTCAGAACGGAATGTATCTCGGAAGCAAAAAGCTCCCAACAGAAGAAGAGCTTATCGAAAAATATCAGGTGTCTAGAAACACCATCAGAAAAGCCATCGATCTTCTTACCCGTAAAGGTCTTGTGATTCCCATCCAGGGAAGCGGGGTTTTCATAAGGAATGTCTCCTGTAATGGAGCCATCAACCTGGAAGATTTCAACGGCCTTACAGAAGAGTTCGGCGATAAGGTTTCAACGAAGGTGGTCAGTTTCAAGCTGATCGAAGCAGATGAGAAGCTTGCTCATACCATGCAGTGTGAGATCGGCACACCGATCTACTTCATAGAAAGAGTAAGGAGCATCAGTGGGACACCTTATGTCATAGAGTATTCCTACTACAACAAGGAATTCATACCCTATCTCAGTGAAGAGATTGTTTCCGGATCTATTTATAAATACATCCGGGAAGAACTGAAAAAGCAGATCGGGTTTGTTGACCGTGAAATCACTGCGGGAATCTTAAGTGAACATGATGCAAGAGAACTGGGACTCACGCCGGGGGAACCTGCGCTGATTTCCACAAACAGAGCATTTCTGAAAAATGGGGTGATCTTCGATTATTCCATAGACATCCATAATTACAAAGAGACCAGATTCCTGAAGCTGTCAAATTACATGTAGACAGGAAATCATGGTCATCCCAATACAGATCAAGAGATAAATCCATGGCAGAAGAATGATTCTTCTGCCATGGATTTTCAGCTTTCTAGATATTCATGTCTCTTTTTTCATAGGACCGGAAGGAGAGGAATCCTGCAGCCATAATCAGAAGGACTGTGAGGAGAGCAAAAACAGTCGATAGCGTGTTCTTTTCCACCAGATCCACCAAGGGGAAATAACGGAAAGGAGTAAGAAGTCGCAGAATCATGGGACTGTCTAGAAGATCATGGAACACACCCAGTAAAAATGTGGCAAATACCATGGATAAGATCAGACTGCTGGCAAGTCTGGGTTTTGCAATCAGCGATGCAGACAGAATCCCCAGGGAAAAGTAGAGCAGCATCAGAAGAAAGAGGGAAAGAACTTCCTTGAGAAGCACGGATTGGTAGGGTGCAGATCCGCCGAACACCTCCAGGCTGAGGATGGAAGAGAGGTAGACTGCCAGAGTGAATAGAGAAACCAGTGTGATTCCAGCCAGAATTTTAAAGGTGAGGATCCTTCTCCTTGAACGAGGTTTTGTGAGCAGAAACTCACTGGTTTTCAGAAGCTCTTCCTTTGAGATGATCCGCACGCCCAGCATAGCCGCATATAGAATGCCAGCCAGGATGACATAATACATCATGATACCGTGGTATCCCAAACTGGTCCCCATATCCAGGTCATTCATCCCGAAAAGAACCATGAGACTTCTGGGCATGGCATCCATGAAATCGGTGATATCGATACCGGAGTCGGTGATCAGGAGGAATTCACTCATGGATACAAACAGAACGAAACCTGTTCCAAGAATCCAGAAGAAAATCCCTTTGGCTTCACTTCTCAGTTCTCTTTTATAAATGTTCATGGTTTTCTCCTTTCTCCATTATCCATGGATTTCCTTTTTTTGAATCAGCAGATAGGACAGAGCTGTGAAAAACAGAATCAGCACAACTGAAAGCAGAAGATAGGTCATTTCATATCCGCTGTCCAGTATGATCTGATTGAAATCAAAATAGCGGAATGGGGTCAGATAGTTCAGGAAATCCTTTTTCAGAATCTGGCTCAGCATACTCACGATATAGAAAATAAAAACGATGCTGAGGGAAAGGGAGGTGATGAAGCGGACTCTCTTTCGAAGGATTCCGAGAAAGAGGCCAAAGCTCAGAAAGAGAATCTGAATAAGAAATCCCCCTATATAGATCAGAAGCAGAACCTTGAGGTTTCTGTCTTCCTTCACCAGAAGAAAATTCATGAGGACGGTGGTGAACCCGAGGAAAAGGTTTGTAAGCGTCAGAATAGTGAGTGCGGAGAGTATCTTCTCTGTCAGAAATCTTCTTCTGGTGATGGGCTTGGTCAGGATGAAATCCGCTGTTTTACCGGAAATCTCTTTTCCCAGGGCAGACAGCCCGAGATTCATGGCAAGAACACATAGAGCCAGAAGCAGATAGAGCTGGATATATCCTAGAAAACCGTTGAAGCTCATGAACGTATCGAAATTAATGGAAAAAGCCGCGAGGAATTCCGGAGGGTAGGACTGAAGCACTTTAAGAAACGCTTCTCCTTCCTCCATCATAGGAGGATAGATGAGGAGCATCAGTACAAGGCTCAGGAAGAGGGACAGATTCCAGATGAGGGTCGATTTCCTGAGAAACCTCAGTTCCTGGACGTATACATTCATTTTTCCTCCTCCTTTTCATAATAATGGAGGAAGATCTCTTCCAGAGTAGGTTCCTCGATGAGAATATCCTGGATGTGTATGCCTGAGAGAAGACCTGTTATGGGATTGAGATCCCCTTTATAGATGAAACGGTAGAGATTCTCTGAAACGAAAAGATCCGAGATTCCTTCGATCTGTCCCAGGGCTTCTTCCAGGCTGTGATCCGTCTCAATGGTGAATCGTTTGTAGGTCTCTTTTTTCAGCGTGGCCATATCCTGAAGTTTGATGATTTCTCCTTCTTTTATGATGGCGACACGATGGCAGAGCTTCTGCACTTCACTGAGGATATGAGAGGAGAAGAAGATGGTTTTTCCTCTTCTGTTCTCATCCAGAAGAAGCTGGAAGAATTTCTGCTGCATCAGAGGATCCAGTCCGCTTGTGGGTTCATCCAGAATAATGAGCTTCGGATCGTGAAGCAGCCCCTGGACGATGCCGACCTTCTTTCTGTTTCCATAGGAGAGATCCTCGATTTTCCTGTTGAGATCCAGTTCTAGAAGTTCGGACAGTTCCCTGATTCTTTTGGAGCAGTCCTTGTTATAGAAGGAAGCGGAGTAGTTCAGAAGATCCTTCACTTTCATATCATCATAGTAGAAAACTTCAGAAGGGAGATACCCGATATGCTGGGCGATCTTATGAGCTTCCTTCACGCTGTCCATGCCGAAAACCCTGATCTCTCCCCTGGTGGGGGAAATGAGATTCAGCATGGTCCTTATGGTGGTGGATTTTCCGGCACCATTGGGACCGATGAATCCGAAAATCTCTCCTTCTCGGACAGTGAGATCGATATCCAGGACGCCTCGGTTCTTTCCGTAGAATTTACTCAGGTTGCTGATTTCGATGGTATTCATAATCTTTTCTCCTTTGATGAGAGTACTGTAATTAGATATATCAGTCTTCTATATATGATTTCAGATTACGCTAAAGTGTCTCTGTTTACAAGAGTTTCCTGTATACCTTCGCAAAAAAAGCAGAGCATATTCGGATGCTCTGCATGAGGTGCTATTCCGGCATATAAGGTCCGCTCTGGCTGTATGCGTCTTTCAGCTGGAAAAGAACGGTATGAAGCGATGCCTTATGCTTGTTTCTCATCACCAGATTCATGATCGTGTCGTTTGCCAGATTGGTCTGACCGTAGATGTACAGTTTCTCAATCATCTGCGTGAGATGTTCGTAGTTCTTTCTTCCAGTGATCTGATGAGCAGTTTCCTCTATGTAGGCAGCAAGAAGCTTTGATGCTTCCTGATTGTATTCAGGGTTGAGGAAATCATAGTGTTCCGAAATAAGTTCAGGATTTTCTTCAATGAAGCCCAGAAGTCTTCTTTTGTCCTTCTCCTGAAGGATGATTCTCTTGTAGACTCCTTTCATGTTTTTCTTCACTTCTTCATCTTCAACAAGTTTCTCATAGATGCTGTGCCATTCATTGGGACTGATGGTTCTTTTCAGGTCAAGGTAGGCTTTGTATTCACCCAGAGTGATGAGCTTTTTTGATACCTCCAGATACTTTTCCTGATTCTGAAGCAGCTTATGAATTCCGGCTTCCATAAAGAGCCATCTTATGAGTTCATCCCAGTTCCGGTCCGCACGCTCAATACCGTCACTTACGATGAGAAGTGCTTCATAGAGTTTCCCACGTCCCAGCAGAGACTCGGCTTCCATGAATCTGAACTCAGGCACATAAGGGTTTTCTTTTCGAAGCTCCTTGGCCTCATCCGCTTTTCCGATCATCATGAGCAGTTCGTATTCCAGGTAGAGAAGGTTGTTCTTATCAAAGGGGAGTACAGTATCCTTCTCGTAGACGTAGAGGAGGATGTCGTAGTAGTTGTCATAATCCTTCTCCGTGGTGATGAAGTTCTTCATGATTCTGAGCAGTGTCGTGATGTGGCTGAGGTCGGAGAGATCTTCACAGATCTGTTTCAGATAATCGAAAATCATCTGGGATTCTCTTGCAGTATACTTCTTCTCTGCAAGTGGCAGGAGTGCCTCCTGATAGGTCTTGATATAATGGCTGTCAAAAAGATAATGCTCCATTCCGACACTTGGAATACTCACCATCTCGAAAAGAAGAAGATACAGAAGAGTCGACCGCAGGTAGTTTCTCTCCTTGGATTCCTGCCGGGCTCTTTCATGGACAGAGAGCATCAGGTTGAAATGACGCGTCAGAATTTCCTTGGAACTGGTGGCTTTCAGTGCGTTGTGTGATTCCATGAGTTCTTCACGGTTTTCCTTCAGAAACTCTTCGTCAGTGGAGCTTAAGAAACTCTTTCTGATAATGACAGGAATATCCTTATAGTAGCTTCTTAATGAGAGAATGAATTCAATGAGCTCTTCCTTATCCGCAGCTTCCAGAATCACTTTCAGATTGCTTTTCGTGTTTTTCATGGATGCTTTGGGTTTCTTCACGGGGATATTTTCATCACCCTTCACTTTGTTTTCTTCTCTCCGGATCATGAGAGCAAGAAGATGAGGACAAAGAAGGTGGTCTTTGTTGCAGCTGCAGCTGTAGCTTTTCACGTTTCCGTTATCCAGCTCTATTGTCTGTGTGTATTCCTGCCCATCCAGGACGGATGACTGCAGGACCCCTTTGGTGTAGGAGATTTTTTTGAGATTGTTCTCTTTTAGAATCCGATCCGCTTTTATTCGGGTGATTTCAGCGGAGCTCTTTATCAGTTCTGAAATAGTCAATTAATTCACCTCCAGGCGAATGTGCATTTACAGCAGAGAATACAGATTAAAGGGGGTGAACCCCGATAGATAGGTCAAAGTCAGTATATAGATGATGCCCACGATCAGGAGGTTGAAGACAACCATAACGATGAGCTTCTCCTTGTTTTTACCGGTATAGAGCCCATATAGATATAATCCGTTCTCCATGGCCAGAGTGAAAATGAGGATATAGATCACATAATAAGTTCTGAAGTAGCTGGAACCGATGAAAGGAACGAAAATCCATGGAATAAGATATACAAGATAAAGCTTGTTGAAAAGTCTGATTCCATTGGGTTCTTTCTGGTAGAACCGGTTCAGCTGATAGGGAAGTCTGGAGCCGATGTGAAGGACGCCGAGAAAGAGAATGATGAAAAGGGTCAGAAAAAGACCGAGATTATATGCCATCATAATAAGCCGTCCAATCCGCCCAGACCGTAGGTATACTGGTCCAGATAATAGCGGAACGCGGGATAGATGGAGAACGCTCTGATCAGCTGTTCCGCATTTTCCTTTGAGGCTTCATTTGGGGTACCGGTTCTGTAGGCTCGAATCATGAGATTTTTTGGTGTTTCCAGTGGTGAGATATACTCTACGATGGAAACCTCGTATCCGTGCTCTTCCAGCATCAGGCCTCTCAGCCCGTCTGTCAGCGTATCTGCAAGTCTTGCCTTGAGAATTCCGTGTTTCATGATGCCTTCAAAAGGCTTATAGGAATAGGTTTTCAGCATCTCTTTGTGACAGCAGGGAACGGCAACGATGAAGTCCGCTTCCTTATATACACCAAAGGCCAGTGCCATGTCAGTAGCCGTGTCACAGGCGTGAAGAGACAGGACCACATCGATTTTGCGGTCGTCCTTGAAGTCCTTGACGTCCATGGCGTGAAACTCCATATTCCGGTAACCCAGCTGTTTCTGGATTTCGCGTGAGGTTTCAATGACCTGCGGGGAGATGTCTATGCCGATGAAATGGCATTTGATCTTCTTGACTTCAGTGAGGTAGTAGTTCAGAACAAAGCTGAGGTAGCTTTTGCCGCAGCCTACATCCATGATGTAGAGTGTGCCCTGCCTCTTCATGGACTCGAAATTCTTGTCCAGAAGTTCCACATAATGGTCGATCTGATTGTACTTTCGGATTTTATCGTTCTTCACTTTTCCGTCTTTACTCATGATGCCTATGGCTTTCAGAAGACTGGAGGCCTCTGTGGCCTTGATGAAATAGTCCCTTGAAAGAAGTGTTGAAGTATCCTTCTTTTCCTCCTTGGCATCATATTTCAGTTCTTCTGTATTCATGGTGACGCCTTTTCTATTTGCGCTGATGAGAAGCCTTGTGCCTCGTTCCTTATAGGTAAGAAGCAGTTCGTCATACTTCAGTGCTTCCTTTCGGATGTCTTCCAGAACCTTATTAAAGGAAAGGAGCTTTGTGACTCCATTATAATTATAGGAAATCATGTCTGTCTCGTTCAGGACACCGTGACCTTTGAAGGTCTTCAGGCCTGCTTTGAAGCGGACATCCACTTCCACGAAAATATCTCTGTTTTCAAGAAATCTGTTTTCCAGTCCCATGAAGAAAAAGGAAAGTTTATCTGCTGATGATTTGTTCATATATTTACACCTCTTCGTTCTGCGAGAAAAGTCTGATCACTCTTCCAGATGAAATGAGATTCAAGAATCTCATTTCTGTTCAGTGACCGCTTCGGCTTGGGAAATTATTTTCCCTGATGCTTCTATTATATTATATCCCAATGGCTTATAATAATGTATATATAATTGAGAGAAATAGAGGTTGAGACTAAACAAAGGAGAAAATAAATTTAATATGCAGAATAGTAAAAGCAACAGATTTGGGGTAGTCATCATCTTTACGCTGATGTTTCTGTCCCCGTTTATTGAAAATACAAGAGGAATCTTCATTCCGATATTCAAAGAGGACTTTTCCGTCTCCAATACAGTCATTTCTTCCATGATCACCAGTGTATCCCTGGCAGGGATGGCGGTGACCTTCTTCAGTGGTGCGCTCATAGAGCGGATCGGACAGAAGAAAACCATCATCATCGGAATCGTTTGTCTCATCACCGGGATTTTTGTGCAGTCCCAGTCTGAAACCTTCCTGATGTTTTTCATCGGTTTCATTCCGATCATTGCGGGCATCAATATTTACGGTGTGGCGGCAAATACGGTCATTCCCATTCTTTTTGTAGGAACATCGACCATTGCCATGAACCTTCTTCATTTCATGTATGGAGCAGGCTCCACGGTTTCTCAGAATGCCATCGGATTCCTTCTTGACCGTAACATCACCTGGCGGACCATGTATGTCTTCATCGCACTTTTATATCTTATTGTGCTCATCGCATTCATCTTTGCAAAGATTCCCGATGAGCCCAAGGCGGAGACTGTTACAGCGGGAAAGAGTATTTTCAGAGATCCCATGCTGTACATCTTCGGACTGGGCCTTGGATTTTACGTTTTTGCAGAGCAGGGCATGTCCCTGTGGCTTACCAATTACCTGAAGGAAGGGTTTGGTCTGAGGGAAAGTGTAGGTGCAAGATACCTGGGTATTTTCTTCTTCATCTTCGCCTTCGGCAGACTGGTAGGAGGATTCATCGTGCAGAAGACCGGGGTGCTTAGAACCGTCATGGCCACGCAGGTGATAGCGCTGCTCCTCCTGGCTGCAGGAATCATGCTGGGAGAAGATTATGTCATCATCATCAGTATTTCGGGTCTCTTTTTCTCCATTGTGTTTCCTTCACTGATGTCCCTTGTATCGGTCCTCTTCAGCGAAAAACCGGGCATGGCCACAGGATTCATGATGACCATGGTGGCACTTGTGCTGAACCTTATGAATCTTCTCATGGGTGTCATGACAGACCTTGTGGGACCGAAGGTGTCGATTTATCTGCTGCCGCTTTCCATGGCGATTTCACTTGCCATTGTAGCCTACATCAGGCTGAAAGTCGGGAAAAAGCTGAAGGCTGCGGGAATAAAATAAGATCACTGGCAGAAAGGGGATAACAAGGAAATTATGAATAAGACTAGAGTTTATATGGAAGAGATCAATGATACTGAAGGCAGAGAGTTCATCATAAGAGATGAAGCAAGAATCACCATCGGCAGATTCACCATTGTGGAAAAAAACAGAGCAAACAAAAGCGTCATGATCCGGCTCAGATTCTACAGAGAAGGAGACAGGAATCTCTTGAGAGTATCCCTTGGCACCATGACGCGTGGATTTCTGAGAGACGGATCCTACTTCAAAATCAATGTCATCGTGTCCGATGATATTTCCACGGTTCCCTTCACTGAACTGGGATATACGCTGGAAGGGATTCTCGTCAACAACAGCTATCAGGACTCCAGAATCAGAAATGAGTATCTTTTCGGAACGGACAATACTAGATTCAATCAGTTCAAGGAATTCAAACTTCTTGCGCTGGAGGGAGAAAGGGTCAGTCTGAAACTGGCTTCTCCTGAAAATGCGGAGGATTATCTGATCTACTATACGGAAAACAGAGAATTTCTTAGAGCGCTGGAACCCCATAGAGACCCGGATTTCTATACGCTCAAGGGACAGAGGAAATCCCTTGATGAAAGCTACAAGCATTATATGAACGGGCTGGCCATCAATTTCGGGGTTTATTTCAGCGGGAAGCTCATCGGTAAAGTTCAGCTGTCAAACCTTGTTTACGGGGGCTTCAGAAGTGCCACTTTAGGGTATGCGCTCCATAAGGACTACGAAGGAAAAGGGCTCATGAATGACGCCTTGAAGACGGCCATAGCCTATGCATTCGAGGAGCTCATGCTGCACCGGGTTGAGGCATCCACACTGCTGGATAACTACAAATCACAGAATGTGCTGAAGAGACTGGGCTTTAAGCTGGTCGGCACCAATGAGAAATATCTCTACATCAACGGGAAATGGCAGGACCATTATACTTTTTCATTAATCAGTGAATCCTAATCAGATCTTAAGGAGGCCACCATGACAAAACAGGAAAGAAGCTGGATCCTTCAGGATTTCGGAAACTCAGCCTACTCCATCACCATAACCACCGCAATTTTACCTTTATTTTTTAAAAGCGTGGCAGCAAGTCATCTGGCTGACGCCACATCCACAGCCTACTGGGGATATGCCAATTCCCTGGCGACACTGCTTATTGCTCTTCTGGCACCTCTTCTCGGAACCATTGCCGATTTCAAAGGGGTTAAAAAGAAACTGTTCACAGCGTTCACGCTGGTGGCCATCATTTCATCGGCCATGCTTGCCACAGTGGGGGAAGGACAGTGGATCTATGCTCTGGTCATCTATGTCATCACAGCAGTAGCCTTTAACGGCTCCACAATCTATTACGATGCATTTCTCACAGATGTGACCACGGATGAGCGCATGGATGATATCTCCTCCAAGGGCTTCGGCTTCGGATACCTTGGTGGCACCATTCCGTTCATCATCTCTCTGGGAATTATCCTCAGTGCGGAGAACCTGGGTCTGACGGTAACCTTTGCCACCCAGATGGCGTTTCTCATCACGGCGGTATGGTGGATGATCTTCACCATACCAATGCTGAAAAATGTGAAGCAGAAGTACTACATCGAAGGAAAACCCTCGAAGATCAAAGAAAGCTTTGTGATGCTGGCAGCCACGGCCAAAGACATCGTGAAGAACAAGATGGTGCTTTACTTCATGATCGCCTATTTTTTCTATATTGATGGTGTTCATACGGTCATCACCATGGCAACTGCCTATGGTGTGGATGTGGGGGTGGACTCGGACAGACTGCTGATCATCCTGGTGGCGATTCAGCTGGTTGCATTCCCCTTCGCCCTTCTGTATGGAAAACTGGCCAAGGTGTTTGGTGCAAGAAAGATGATCATGACAGGAATCATCACCTACACAATCATTTCCATCTACGGATTCTTTCTGAAGACGGAACTGGATTTCTGGATTCTGGCCATGATGGTCGCCAGTGCTCAGGGAGGAATCCAAGCCCTTTCAAGATCCTATTTCGGGAAACTGATCCCTAAGAACAAGTCGGCTGAATATTTTTCCATCTTCAATATCTTCGGGAAAGTCTCCTCGATTTTCGGACCGCTGCTTATGGGTATCGTCATCAGTATCACAGGAGAAACAAGATACGGCATTTTAAGTCTTATCATACTTTTCGTTCTGGGCGCTTTCTTCTTTCTTAAAATAAAGGATGAGGAATAAAAGGGATTCGGGTATATTTTCCGCTTACACTTGAAATCTTACCCTATTGTCTATATACTAAATTAGGAATTTAACGCAGTAACCGAAGTGATGGAAATTACAACTGCATTGCGCTTCAGTGTAAAGCAAGATCTGTCTTCTTGACAGATAGAAGTGCTGAAGATGCAGATTTATGGAGGTAAACATGAACTATAAAGGAATTATTATTTTCGGAGAGATGGGATCAGGCAAGGATACTTTGGCTGACTTCATCATTGAGCTGGAGCCGAAGACGAAAAAATACGGTCTTGGAGATATCATAAGAAGCATGAAGCCCATTGTTTCCATTTCTCCTGAATGGCTTGGAAATGAAAGAGGATTCTTCCAGCTCGTTGCAGATAAGCTTCGAGAAATCGATATGAACATCCTGAACAAGTACGCATTGTCCAGAATGATCACGGAAAATGCAGAGCTTCATCCTGTGGCTCAGGAGACAAAGTGGGATGACATCTATGAGAATCTCAACAGAGTGAATGAGAACATTCTGCCTATGATCGTCGGTGGAAGAACCAAAGACGACTTCGATTTCTGGAAGAAGGCCGGGTTCCTTATTGTAGGAATCACAGCCACCAAGGAAAACAGGTTCCAGAGACTGGTGGAAAGAGACGGAGAAGAAGTGGCAAAGAACAGCAATCCGAATCACAACACGGAAAAAGAAGTGGCTGCGCTTGTTGATAAAGCAGACTTCATTGCGAACAATGATGGAAGCCTGGAAGATCTGAAGGTGAAAGCACAGGAAGTGCTGGATTTCTTCAGAAACAGCGAGATCAACTAGAATAGACATAGTAAAAAACATCCCTGCCTGGCACGAGTTTAATGTGCCAGGCAGGGATGTTTTTTGTTTCGTCATGAATAATCGAAGGAAAAGATCCATTCGTTTCTCTTCCGATTTCATTAAAGATCCCATTGCTATGAAATCTTCAGTGTGTAGCGCATCTCTGTAACAGCCTTACCGATGTGCACTTCTTTCACTGCACCATCATGGATAAATCCTGTTTTCACATAGAAATCTCTGGCGCTGAAATTTTCTTCCAATACCCACAAAGAGACATGAGTAAAGCCTCTCTGATCTAGCTCACTTATTCCCCAGGATATCAGCATGGACCCGAACCCCTTTTTCCAGTGTTCAGGCAGAAGATAGATTCCCCAGATTTCTCCCCATTTCTCATTCAGATCGGTATCTCTGGATTTGCCGATGCAGATCATACCTATTGCCTGACCATGATGAAAGAGAATGGCATCTTCCTCCCAGCCTTCACGCAGTGCTTTTCTAAAATAGGAAGTTCTTCTTTCTGCTGTGATACCGCCTAGAACCTCATCGGAAAGGATTCCCTTATAGGCTCTTTTCCAGGATGCGGAATGGATGGCACCTAATAGTTCAGCATCATTTGCATCAGCATAACGGATATGAATCATCTTCGTCCTCCCTTTAATGGATCCTCTTTTAGAAGTATCCGGGTGGAGCCACTTCCGTGCGCTCTTCCGGACTCTTCAGCACTTCATAAAGCTCTGTGACGGTGGCCTTTCTGTATGTGGTTACAAGCGGTGCAGCAAGACCCAGGGTAAGCGTGGCGAGCAGATACCAGCCGATAAAGGAGAGCTCCAGTATAAAGATGTTCATCTTCTGTCCCTGTGTCATCTCCGTGCTTAATGAGAATGCATCCTTATAGTTCATTTCAGGATGATCTGCCATGATGTAGGGAACCATGTAGAGTTTGAAGGTTTTTATGATTCCAGGAATGATCAGAAGCAGAAAGTGCAGGAAAATAAACAGGTTCTGGAGAAAGATCACCCCGACGCCGTTGAGATAATGTCCTGAACGGAAGGTATCGAAGAGATTCAGTGGTGTATTTTCTTCAGGTGCTCTTCTGTTGACGATAAAATATCTGGACAAGCCTATGGAAAGCGGGGCTGCCACAAATATCTGGTAGAGAAAGGAGAGGAAACTGGCCAATGCGCCGAAGAGAAGGAAGAAGGTGGTGAGAGGGTAGGAGATGAGATTATCGAAATAGTTTTCGCCGATGGTATAGCTCAGCATTTCGTTTCTGAGTTCCAATTCTTTTGTAGCATCTTCTCCCAGCTTAAGTGTAAGATTGCTGTTTTCACCGCCTGTAAGGATGCTGTAAAGTATGATGACCAGAACACTGATGAGAAAAGTGCCTTTCAGTGCCTTCTTAGCGTTGTTTTTCAGTTCGCTTCTTGTCCACATAAAATAATCCTCCGTTCTTCGTAAATAAATTGATAACATAATTATATACAATAGCAGCCGAAATACAATAAAAAGATTGAATTATGAAAGTGCTGAAATCAGAGCCATAAAAAAAGAAGCCGAAGCTTCTTTTTAGAATATGGACAACTGGGCATTATGATCTTCCTTTGTGATCAGAAGTCTTTCGGGATAGGACCCGATGATTCTTCTGACTTCATCCTCGGAAGATCTGGGATTAAGAAATGTTTGAACATCCTCTCTACTTACAATGAGCGGAGTCCTTGGGTGAATCTCGCTCATTTCCTTCTGTGATGCTCCAGTGATGATGGAAAACCGCTGGGTGATGCTGCCGTCATTTTCCGCGAAATTCTCGAAGACTCCACCCATGAACATGATCGGATCAGGTGTTCTCACAAAGTGCCTGATCTTTTCTTTTCCCTTCCATTCATAGAAGAGATTTGCGGGAACCAGGCAGCGTCTGCTGGCAGCGGCTTTTCTGAACATGGGCTTTTCGAAAATGCTTTCTCCACGGGCATTGAATACCAGTTTCTTATGCAGCGGGAATCCCCAGGTGGACTGATTCAGTCCGTCACTTGTTACAATAAGAGATTTCGAACCGGGATAGATGTCCTTCTTTTCATGGATATAGGAGGAAAGAGCATCTTCTTTGTATCTGTCTCTCACTTCACCCAGAACATCAATGATGTTGAGAATATCGTCCATGCTCAGTTCTAACTGAAATCGTCCGCACAATTCTAGGATTCCTCCTTTCTCAGCATCGTTTTATAAATGTTTGACAGATCCTGACGAGAAACTCTTTCGGGGTGATTCTTCAGCTTTTTCTCGCTAGACAGAATGTCATCCACATATTTCTTGATTTCCGCATCTGTCAGGCTGATGTTTCTGAAATTCAGAATTTCCTTCAGTATGTCGGAAAGATCTTCAATGGAATTCACTTTGATCAGATGCAGCAGTCTCTCCAGTTTATCCGTGTTTCTGAAATTCTTCAGATAACCCGGGAAGAGAAGACCGTTGGCGACACCGTGAGGCACATTTTTTTCAGCGGTGAGTACATAGCCCATGCCATGAGGCAGGCTTGTTCCAGTCTGGGAAATCACCATGCCGCCGATGCTGGATGCCATAAGAAGCTTCTCCCGGACTTCGATGCTGCAGTCTTTTTTTCTCAAAGGTTCGATACAATCTCCGAAAAGCCTCAGTCCTTTCTCTGCAAGGGTGTCTGTCAGAAGATTGGCTTTGGTGCTGAGATATCCTTCCGCAAGATGCGAAAAGGCATCCACAGCAGTACAGGTGGTGATGTCGTAGGGTTTATTCAGTGTGTAGCGTGCATCGAGAAAAGCGATATCCGGGAAGATTCTCTGTCCAGTGCTGCGGCTTGTGCCTTCTTCCTGAAGATACACCACAGAGTAGGGAGTTGTTTCAGATCCCGGGCCTGCTGTGGTTGGGACAGCTACAATGGGAATGCCTTCCAGATTCTTCAGGGACAGTATTTCCTTGGCCTGTATCTGATTCTTAAAGAGAATGGATATGGCTTTTGCCGCATCGATGGCAGAACCACCACCGACGGCAAGGATGAAGTCGATGCTGTTTCCTTTGTTCTCCTGATAGGCTTTTTCAATGGTTTCAAGGGTGGGCCTTTCCTGCACTTCATCAAAGATGGTGTATTTGATGTTTTCATTTTCAAGTGCTGTAATGCTGTCTTCAAGGGAACCGTTCAGTTTTGAGGACTGAAGGCCTGTGACGATGAGGCATTTATGCCCAAGCCCCCGAAGTTTTTTGCTGTTTTTCACCAGACAGTTTCTGCCTACAATAACGGTAGTGGGCATTCTGAATTTGAATTCGAACAATTTTGGATCCTCCTCTAAAGTTATTTATGCTGTAATATTCATTTCATGACTGATGACAATGGATATCATCTATTTCGGAAACGCCAAATTGTCATCAATTGAAAAAAATTCTCAGTGACTATTGACATTCCGGAGCTACATAAGTATAATAATCTTTGTCAGTAAATCTGGTTGATTAGCTCAGCTGGTAGAGCATGCGACTCTTAATCGTAGGGCCCAGGGTTCGAACCCCTGATCGACCACCATTTAATCCGGTATTATACCGGATTTTTTTATTGCTTTCGATGAATCAAGTCAAGTCAGTACTTTTCCCGATAGATGATGCAGCTGGAAAGTACAGGATATATTTTTTTTGAAATTTCTGGTTGACAACTAGTCCTCCACTGCGTATAATAAATTTTGTTGTTTAACATGGTTGATTAGCTCAGCTGGTAGAGCATGCGACTCTTAATCGTAGGGCCCAGGGTTCGAACCCCTGATCGACCACCATTTTAATCCGGTATTTATACCGGATTTTTTTATTGTCTTTTTTTCTTTCCTTTATTATAGTCCAGAACTTTGAACTTAATCTTAACGATTCCATTTTCTTCCGGAATTTCAATCCATATCAACAATAACTGAATACTGTATCTTTTTTGAGAATCCTTCAATTTAAGTTCATGGAGCCTGAAACGGGTGATATAATGGAAGAAAACAGTGTATGAGGAGAGGCTTTATGAGAGATGAGAGAGTAGAGAAACTGGCAAGACTGCTTGTTGAGTATTCCACCGAAGTGAAACCTGGAGATTTCGTCTATATTCGCGCGGATGAAGTGGCAACACCCTGGGCTAAAGCTGTCGCTAGAGAAGCGGTAAAGGCCGGAGGACATGTGGAGGTGGTACTGACTTCTGATGAAATCAGTGAAGTGATTCTGAAGGAATCCACAACGGAGCAGCTTCAGCAAGGCAACCTTATTAATGAAACGCTTCTTGAGAGAGCGGACGTGTGGCTTACAGCATGGGGTTCCAGAAACGTGAAGTATGCCACGAATATCGATCCGGAGAAAGTGAAGAATTCATCCATAGGTGCCAAGAAGTGGAGAAAGTTCTATTCTGAAAGAACAGGGGATGGAAGCCTTCGCTGGTGCGGTACGCAGTTTCCGGCCATGGGAGATGCCCAGGAAGCCGGAATGAGCCTGGAAGAATATGAAGATTTTGTCTATGGAGCAGGTCTTCTGGATAAGGACGATCCTGTGGCGGAGTGGAGAAAAATATCTGAGGAGCAGGAAAGATGGATCAGCTACCTCAATACGAAGAGAACCATCAGAATCGTATCTGGAGAGACGGATGTGACGGCTGAAGTGGCAGGAAGAAAATGGGTCAACTGTGACGGGAAGGCGAATTTTCCGGATGGAGAGATTTTTACTTCACCCATTGAAGATGGAGTGAACGGACATGTCCACTTTGAAATCCCTCTGATTTATGCAGGAAAAGAAATAGAGGGAATCCGGGTGAAGGTTGAGAAAGGAAGAGTTGTGGAAGCCTCCGCGGAAAAAGGGGAAGCGCTTCTATCCACCATTCTGGATACGGATGAAGGAGCGAGAACCTTCGGAGAACTTGCTATAGGCACCAATTATGGGATTAAAAACAGCACAAAGAACATCCTTTTTGATGAAAAGATCGGTGGTACATTCCATATGGCCATTGGAGATTCCTTCCCTGAGGCTGGCGGCAAGAACAGAAGTGTCATCCACTGGGATATGATCGGAGAGCTGAGAAAAGAAGGGAAGATTTATGCGGACGGGGAGCTGTTTCATGAAAATGGACACTTCATACCGGAAGTCCTGGAAAAATTTGAAGAACAAATGAAAAAGTAGGCAGCTTATTCTTAACTTGTCACCACAAATGGAGGTGGAGAACATGATCAAGGAACTTCATTACAATAAGGTGGAAGGAACTGTTATGGTGCCCTCTTCCAAGTCCTATGCGCACAGGGCTCTTATAGCGCTGTCGCTCTCAAAGGGGAAGGGGACCATACATCATGTGGATCTTTCTTCCGATATCATGGCAACGCTGAAATGCCTGGAGGATTTAGGAGTGGACTTCTTCATAAAAGAGAAGGACATCACCATTGATGCCACATCCTTCGGCATCAGGAGAGATCGGGTGCTGAAACCGGAGGAGTCAGGATCAACACTGAGATTCTTTATTCCCATCACACTACTCTTTGATGAGGTGTATGAATTCAGAGGAAGTACAAGCCTTCTGAGAAGACCTCTGACTGTGTACGAAGAACTTTTTCAGGACCTGGATATTATGATGTTCAGAGACAGTCTGGAAAGCATCGTCATAAAGGGGAAGCTTGAACCGGGCGACTTCTCCATGCGTGGAGATGTGAGTTCGCAGTTCATATCCGGCATGCTCATGGTGCTTCCGCTTCTTCCAGGAGACAGCACGCTGGCTGTAACCGAAGAATTTCAGAGTGAAAGCTATGTGAATATGACTGTGAATGTGATGCGGGATTTCGGTATAGAGATTCACAGGGAAAACAATACCTTTTTCGTTCCAGGAAATCAGGCTTATCAGGTGAGAGATTACGTGGTGGAAGGGGACTATTCCCAGGCAGCCTATTTTCTGGCAGCAGGTGCCATTGCGGGGCATGCCAGAGTGATGGGGCTGAATCACGCTTCCACTCAGGGTGATCGGGAAATCATCTCTATTCTTGAGAAGATGGGTGCCGCAATCAGTACCGTGGAGGACGGATACGAAGTTCGTAAATCCGAACTCCATGCACTGGATATCGATGTGTCGGATATTCCGGATCTGACGCCTGTACTTGGTGTGCTTCTTTCGCTGTCCAAAGGCACTGGAAGACTAATGAGAGTGGACCGGTTACGATTCAAGGAGTCGGATCGTGTGAAGACGACCGTAGAACTCATCAACGAGCTTGGTGGAGAGGCGAGAGAGGAAGGCAGTGATATTGTCGTCACAGGAAGAGACCATCTCATCGGTGGGAACATCTATTGCCATAATGATCATCGGATCGTCATGGCTGCATCGGTGGCATCTCTTGGATGCGTGAATCCTGTCATCATTGACGGATATGAGGCAGTCAGCAAATCCTACCCGGAATTCTTTCATGACTTTCAGAAGATTGTCGATGATCGTCTCTCGCATTAAATTTCTGGAATCAGAGAAAACTTCTTGATGTCTTTCTGAGCATATGTTATACTTCGTAGGAAGAAATCTTTAATGTGGTCCTGAGAGGCCGAGAAGATATTAAGCAGGAATAGTGGGCTTATTATACCTCTTGTCTCTAGGGACAAGAGGTTTTTATATTATTAAATGGGTACAGGGATGCCCAATAAGGAGGAAAAAATGGCAGCAATTACAGCAAAGAAAAAAATGGAAACGGAAAACAGGTTTATCGCCATCAATTCAGGGAAGGATATCATCTTAGCCCTGCAGCACCTGATCGCAATGTTCGGGGCAACGGTTCTGGTTCCGATGCTGACAGGTCTCAACCCTTCCGTAGCGTTATTCTCGGCGGGTGTTGGTACACTACTGTTTCATCTGGTCACCGGAGGAACGGTTCCGGTATTTCTTGGTTCCTCATTCGCATTCATAGCAGTTATAAACATTGTCAAAGAGGCCAACGGTGGAGATCTGGCGTATGCTCAAGGTGGAATACTTGTAGCAGGACTTCTGTATGTACTGGCTTCCTTTGCGGTAAAGAAGATAAAATATGAAACAATCAAAAAGATTCTACCTTCCTATGTGGTAGGGCCTATGATCATGGTTATTGGTCTTACACTTGTGCCAACAGCTTACGGAATGGCTCAGGGGAACCTGATCCTTGCGTCTGTGACATTACTCACCGCTCTGGGAATCAACCTCTTCGGCAAAGGAATGCTGAAACAGATGTCCATAATCACAGCGGTGGCTGTTGGATACATCCTCTCCCTTATTCTGGGACAGGTGGATACGACAATCATTACCAGTGCGGCACTTGTTGAAATGCCCGCATTCACTTTCCCTAAGTTCAGTGTCAGTGCAATCCTGACCATAGCACCTGTAGTGCTTGCGGTATTCATGGAACATGTGGGGGACATCACAACAAACGGACAGGTTGTAGGAAAAGATTTCATCAAGAAACCGGGTCTGCATAGGACTCTTCTAGGTGATGGACTGGCCACAGCTTTTGCGGCACTCATCGGAGGACCTGCAAATACAACATATGGAGAAAATACAGGAGTTCTGGCAATCACAAAAAATTACAGCCCACAGCTTCTAAGACTGGCTGCGGTATTCGCAGTGGTACTGGCTTTCGTAGGAAAGCTCGGAGGAACCTTAAGAAGTATTCCAACACCTGTCATGGGTGGAATCAGTATCATCTTATTCTCCATGATCGCGCTGATTGGACTGAAAACCATCAGAAAAGCATATGAAGACAAAGAAGTGAAAGTGGAACTGAAGACTGTTGTTACAGCAGCAGCCATCCTGATCATCGGTCTTGCACCAACGTATCTTCCAGCAGAGGTCGCATCCATCTTCTCTGTGAAGATCACAGAAGCGATTTCCCTGAGCGGATTAAGTCTGGCGGCGATTGCAGGAATCATCCTCAACACAATCTTCGGGTTCGCAGGCAGGAAATAGATCAGCAAAAGCAGGAGTGCTTACTCGGTATGCCCATTCGGGTATACCGGGTTTTTAATTTTCAGTATATAATTCACAAGAAGGATTATCACATTGCTGTCAGACTCTGATATAATGAAGAGAATTAATAAAGAAGGTGAAGAAATGAAGCTGAAGAAACTGATGGAAGGGTTAGAATATGTGGAATACAAAGGATGCTTTCCTGAAGAGCTGGAAATCACTTCCGTAACGAATGATTCCAGAAAGGTGAAGGAAGGGAGTCTTTTCGTAGCCATTAAAGGATACCTGCAGGATGGTCATGACTATATGGAAATGGCAGCAAGCAGAGGAGCTGTGGCGGCGGTCGTTACAGAATTTCGTGAGGATCTGGATGTTTTCCAGATGAGAGTGATGAATTCCAGAGAAACGCTATCTGTATTGTCTGCAAAACTGATGAATCATCCTACGAGAAAACTGAGGATGGTCGGAATTACAGCAACAAACGGAAAGACCACCACAAGTTACATACTTGATCACATCTATTCCATGGCCGGATATAAGACAGGCCTTATAGGAAGTGTCATGATCAAAGTAGGAGACCGCTTTGTGCATTCCGAACTGACCACTCCGGAAAGCTCAGATCTTCAGATCATATTTGATGAAATGGTGCAGGAGCAGATTGATAAAACGGTGATGGAAGTATCTTCTTCCGCACTGGAGCTGTACAGAGTCCATGATGTGGATTTTGATATTGTGGCCTTCAACAATTTCAGTCGTGAACATATTGATCAGCACGGTAGCCTGGAGAAGTATTATGAAGCGAAATCTTCACTGGTGAGAAATGCGAAAGAAGGCTCATTTGCGGTGCTGAATCAGGATGATGAAGCAACCTACAGATTAAGGGGAGAAACAAAAGCGCATGTAATCACGTTCTCCACTAAAGACGATACTGCAGATCTGTACTGCAGCGATCTGGATCTCAGCAGCGGGAGAGCAAACTTTCTTCTGAAAATCAGGCAGGATATTGTCGGTCTAGAAGGTGTAATCGAAAAAGGAGAGTATCCGGTAAGTCTTATGGTTCCAGGATTTCATTCCGTAGTCAATTCATTGTCCGCCATGGCCATGGCGCTGATTGATGGTGTCCAGATCAGGGATGTCATAAATGCTGTGGAAACCTTCGGTGGCGTGGAAAGAAGGTTTCAGTATATTTACGATGATGAGTTCATCATTATAGACGATCACTTCGCCAATGCGAGCAACATCGATATGACACTTGAGAGCCTGGTGAAATTGAATTATAATAAACTGCATCTGGTTTATGCCATACGCGGGAATCGTGGTCCTACAGTGAATAGAGAAAACATCGTTACTCTTCTCAAATGGAGAGATAAGCTGCATATGGATGAAATCATCGGCACGAAAAGCGAAGAATTTGTCATTTCCAAAGATAAGGTCACGGAGGAAGAAATCAGAGTATATAAGGAAGAACTTGGGAAATCAGACCTGAAGGTGATTCTATATGAAGAACTGAAAGAGGCGATATACTATGCCATTGACAAGGCGCAGCCTGGAGATGTCATTCTGCTGGCTGGTTCCCAGGGGATGGACCATGGGGCAAGAGTAGCCCTTCAGTACATCTATGATAAAAACGGACATAAGGATAAAGAAAAGCTGTTTGCACCATTAAAGGGCAGAGTCTCAGATATGGCGTAACGTTTCAAAGGAGTTGAAAAGGGAAGCCTATGGCTTTTTGAGAGTATGAAAGAGAAAACACTAGGCATCATAGGTGGTATGGGGCCTGAAGCTACAGCCCAGCTATATATGAAGATCATCAAGGCGACAAAGGTGAAAAAAGATCAGGAGCATTTCAGGATCGTCATCGACAGCAATCCCAAAATTCCTGATCGTACAAAAGCGATTCTGGGACTAGGAGAGAGTCCTGTGCCCTACATCATAGAAACTGCAAACAACATTGAGAAAATGGGTGCAGACATTGCCTGCATTCCCTGCATTACATCCCATTATTTCTATGATGAGATTATACAAGGTACAGATCTCAGAATCATTCATGCCCTTGAGGAGCTGAATCTGTATATTCATAAGGAGTTTCCAGGGACAACTAAGATCGGGGTCCTGGCGACCACGGGCACAAAGAACACCAGAATCTTTGACAGATATCTGAAAGACGTCTCCATCATCTATCCGGATGACCATGTGCAGGAAGAATGCGTCATGGAAGCGATTTATGGTGAAGGTACTGGTATCAAGTCTGGTGTAACCGACGGAAAGCCGGTGGAACTTCTGAAAAAAGCCGGTGAACATGTCATTGAAAACGGTGCTGAGGTTGTAATCCTGGGTTGTACTGAGATCGGGCTTGTTCTTTCAAGAGGCTCTTTAAGCAGACCGAGTATCGATCCGATGGATGTCATGGCTGAAGTCATGATTGCAAAGGGAAGAGAAGAATAGAGATGTTTACACATATATAGGGAAAGGACCCGCCAGATGGCAGGTCCTTTCCCTATATATGCAGTGACTATTTTTCCCAAGGGATGGTTTCAATCTCCTCGCCACCCAGTTCCTGATTTATGAATCTTGCCAGGGTGAAGAGATAATCGGACAATCGATTCAGGAATTTGTAAGAGTGTGGGAAGGGGTCGATGTTTTCTTCCAGAAGAAAACGGACGAACTGTCTTTCGCATCTTCTGGAAATGGAACGAACCACATGCGTATAAGTGGCTTCCTTCGTTCCGGAGAAGATGATGAATTTGGCCTGTGGTGGCATAAGTGCAGTCATTTCATCAATTTTCTCTTCCAATAGAAGGGCATGACTTTCATCGAATCGTACAATGGTAAAGCCGGAAGAGATTTCTGTGCCCAGATTATAAAGCCCGTTCTGGATATATCGGATGTATTCCATGATTTCTGCCTTGGAAGGAAAGTCCTTGGCTTCATCCAGCAGTGAATTGAGATAACCTAAGGATGCGTTGACTTCGTCAATCTGACCATTCAGTTCCAAGAGAGAGGATGATTTCAGCATTCTCTTGCCGCCTAGTGTTCCGGTTGTTCCTTTATCTCCTGTTTTTGTAACTATTCCCATTTTAACCTCCGAGTGTTTGTTTATGTTAACTTCTATTATAAAGAAGAATTCCCTTTGTGTGTCTAAAACATTGTAAATTATATGAGAATAATCATGTAATGTGCTAATTGCATTATGAAAGGAATCTGATATAATAGACAAGTCGTCTTTTTGAAAGAAGCCTTCTATAGTAACAGAAAAAGTGAAGAGAGACCCGTCTGGTTCTGGTCTATAATGGCTGAATCACTGGAACGGATAGAGATTGTTTCTGCTGATCTGCGGCAGCGTTTTGCTGGAAGACAGAGTGAAAGAATATGCAGCGGTGCGTCTCCTGATGGACCATTTAGTGGAAACCCGGTTCGTTCTGGTCCAGATATGGATGTTTTTTGAATCGGATCTGCTCGGTATTTTCATGAGCTTCAATGAAATTTGGGGCTATCAAATGATTGAGGAAAAGAAAACTCAAAAAATTTCCGGAAAAGTTGTTGACAGTGATAAGCTCAAATGATAATATATAGAAGTCGCCTGACAAGAGCGACAAACAACACAAACAGTTCTTTGAAAATTAAACAGAATATAGGTAAAAAACCAAAGTACCTTTTCGAGAAATCGAGAAAAACCATCTTCGAGCAATAAGAAGATGAGCAGCCGGGAAACCGGATGC
>NZ_JBINJW010000028.1:0-32809 GCF_043951855.1 Proteiniclasticum sp. C24MP | reverse complement strand
TGTTTTGCCCACGATTATCATTCTTTCCTAATTAATTATATCAGATTGCATCGGATTTTCGAAAACGGAAGCGTGATGTTTTTCTCCTGTGAGATGAAAAGGAAGATGGATGCATTTAAGGAAATGATGAAACATTTCTGGTAGAATAAGAGATAATAGGAAACAGAAACTGATCTGGAAGGGGGTTATACTATGTTTTTCAGACTGGACGATCGGAAAGAACCCATGAAGTTTCGAAACGATACGGCAAGCTACATGATCTGGGGAGGACTTCTGGCTGCTGTGGCCGGATGGTTCTGGCAGCCTGTAGCGCTGGGTGCGCTGGCGGTGTTTCTGGGCTTCTTTTCCATGAAATCACCAAAGGGCGCCTGGGGAATCCCCGTATTCATTCTGGGGGTCATCACCATGCTCAGCAGCATCTACAGATAATAGTCGACAAAAAGAGGAGGGGTTTTCTTGCTGCTTCAGCTTATGAACGGACTTGGTTATTTCTACTACTGGACCTGGTTCATCTGGCCGTTTTTCCTGGTCTTCGGACTCTATACTGCGCTGTCCTCGCTGATTCTGGAGAAGAAAGAGTCAGGCGGAATGGTGCTTCTGGCGGCGGTGTCGCTTCTTGTGATTCTTGCCGGAATCACTTCTCCGAATTTCATGTAGAACGGAATGAATGGAATCCTAGAGGCTTTATGGCCTCTTTTCATTTGCCCGGGAAAGCATCGGATTTCTCCTTGATTGCATAATATAATGGACGGATTCTTTCCTAAGCAGATGAAATAGGGTAGAATAGAGACTTACGAAAGAAAAGGGACTGGAGGAAGATAATTTTGGAACTGGACAAGTATCAGCAGAGTGCATATCTGACAAAAGAAAATAAGGTTCTCGTGGTGGCACCCCCGGGATCGGGCAAGACCACGGTGATGCTTCGAAGACTCCAGCATATCATAGAAGAAGGCGTTTCTCCGAAGAAGATCGTCGTACTGACTTTTTCCAAGGCATCCGCGGTGGAAATGGAAGAGCGTTTTCAGGGGAAGGGCAGTGTAAGACCCTTCTTCGGCACCATCCATGGACTCTGTTATCGGATTCTTCGAGTGAAAAGTGGAAACATCAGCATGATCTACGGGAAGGATGAATTTCTCATCCGCAGCAGGCTCCAGAAGGAACTGAAGCTGGACCACGATGACGTGGAGACCATACTGAGAGATATTTCAAAATACAAGGTGAAGACCTATCTGAAGGAGACGGACCTGGTGCTGACGCATAAGGATGATCTGTTTGAGAAGGCTTATGATATCTATGAGACGGAGCGGAAAAAGCGTGGACTGCTTGATTTTGACGATCTCCAGATCGAAGTGCTCCGCCAGTTTGAAGACGAAGCGTTTCTGACGGCTTTCAGAAATGCCCACAGTCATATCCTCATCGACGAGTTTCAGGATCTGGACCCCATTCAGCTGAAGATCATACAGAAGATCTCCATGGAGCGCAGACTGTTCTGCGTGGGAGATGAGGATCAGTGCATCTATGCCTTCCGGGGATCGGATCCCAGCGGGATGATCGATTTCGAGAAGATGTTCCAGGGGAAGAAGCTGTATCTTAAATACAACTACCGCAGCACGGAAAACATCGTGAACTATGCGGGAGAAGTCATCCAGCTGAACGCTCTCCGGAACAAGAAGGAGCTTCTTGCCAGCCGAAAGGAAAAGAGGAAGATCACGAAGATCTTTCCTGAAAATCAGGAGCTGATGCTGCTGGACATTGCCAATGAAATCAGAAAAGACGCTTTCGGAAGTTATGCCATTCTCTACAGAACCAACAGAGAAGGCATGCGTGTGAAGGAATTTCTGCGTAAAGAGAAGATTGCCTTTCATTCCAGAGACAACTACAACTTCTTCAAGGGATTCATCGCCAAGGACATCCTGGATTATCTGAGAGCGGCTTATCAAGACGATAGAGAAGCCTTTTTAAGGATCGTCAACAAACCCTACCGATATCAGTCCAAAGCGGATATGAGAAAGATCGGCCTGGGAGAGGATATCGAGAAGATCCTTCTGGACCCTACCAAGAACAATTACTCGATCATCAAGAACAGAGAGTTTCTTCGGGATCTTTCTGGGATCAGGAAAATGACGACTGAACGTGTGGTGGAATACATCGAGAAGGTGCTGGGCTATGAGGAGTATCTTAGAACCTACGCGGAGCGTACGGGAAGAGACGAAGAAGAGCTTTTCGAGGAGCTGGATGAAATGAAGGAAGTGGCGGCCTACTATGACAATCCGCTGGACCTGCTCACGGCTTCCACAAAAGAGGCGGAAGTCACAGAAGCGAAGGTGTCTTTGTCCACGGTACATGGCGTAAAAGGACTGGAGTTTGACAAGGTATTCGTCATCAATGCGGTGGAGGGCTATATGCCTCACGGTGCATCCCTGGAGAATCTGGAAGAGGAAAGAAGAATCTTCTACGTGGCCATCACCAGGGCGAAAGAAGAGCTTCATATCTATAGCCCAAGATTTATTCATGGAAAAGAGAGAAAAAGAAGCCGTTTCGTACTATAATATAGGGTGATATAAAATTTAATGATGCTTTTGCGCATTCTGCAATGAATTAGGAGATAAATATGAGAATAGAAATTGGACCCAACGAAGCTGGTCAGAGACTGGACAAGTTCCTGAGGAAATATCTGAAGGACGTCCCGCTGTCTGCCATCTTCAAGACCATACGAAAAGGGGATGTCCGGATCAACGGAGCAAAAGGGAAGGAAAAGACTTTCCTGGAAGAGGGAGATGTGATTGAAATCAAGTATCTCTATTCCGATGCGCCCAAGGCCAAGAAGAAGGTCTATGATGTGGAACCTGAATTCAAGGTGACTTTTGAAGACGAGAACATTCTGATGGTGGAGAAGTGGCCCGGCATCCTTGTACACAAGGACAATGAGGGAAGCGACCCTACCCTGACGGATCAGGTGCTGACGTATCTGTACAGAAAAGGGGAATTCGACCCCAATGAAGAGAAGACCTTCTCCCCATCCCCGGTGAACAGACTGGATCGAAACACCTCCGGCATCGTCATCTACGGGAAGAACTATGAAGCGCTGAAAGCCCTGAATGAAATGATCCGAGACGGCAGAATCGTCAAGAACTATTATGCCATCGTCAAGGGTAGAATCAAGGATGGAGAATACAGAGCCTACATCGAGAAGAGAACCGACGACAACATCAGCAGTGTCAGTGATGAGGCAGGTCCTGGAAAGAAAGAGATTGCCATGACCGTGAAAACCGAAGAGAGCACAGGACAGTTTTCCCTGGTGGAGCTGGATCTTCTCACAGGAAGAAGTCATCAGTTAAGAGCCCATCTGGCATCCTTAGGCAATCCCATCATCGGCGATCCGAAATACGGAGACAAGGAAATCAATAATTATCTCATCAATAAATATCACCTGACCTTCCAGTTCCTCTACGCATATAAGGTGACCTTCAGGAATCCCGACGGGAAACTGGAATACCTGGGCAACAAGGTGGTGGCGGAGAAGCTTCCTCCACTTCTGAAGAAGATCAAGAGTGATCTGTTCAAGTTCGATCTGTAAGCGGAGGAGTCTATGAAACAGCAATCCACAGGAAAGGGGTTCGCCTATTTATCCATGGCGGAGCTCCTTGTTAAAATCATGTCTGTGGTCTATGTGCCACTTCTAATCAGAATACTGGGCGGGGTAGGTCACGGCATTTATGTTGTGGCCTATGACGCATTTACGCTGATTTATGTGCTGACCAATGAAGGCATCCAGAGAGGAATCTCGAAACTCATTTCGGAGCTCTACGCACAGAACAACCCCAGAGATGCCCTTCGGGCTTTTCGTCTTTCAAGAACCCTCCTCATCGGAGGAGGACTTTTTGCGGGGCTTCTTCTGTTTTTCATGGCGCCCTTCATTACCCAGGCTGCGGAGACACCGGAGGCGACCCTTGCCATAAGAGCATTGGCACCCACGGTGATGATCACCGCCATTTTATCTTCCTACAGAGGATATTTCCTGGGCCGAAGATATGTTTCCGCCAATGCCTTATCCAAAATTCTGGAGCAGCTCATCAATGTGGTGGTTTCGCTGATTGGAGCGTATCTGCTCATGAAAGTGGACATGGTCTACGGCGTAGCCGGCGGAACCCTCGGAACCAGTGTGGGCGCACTATTCGCTGTTCTTCTGCTGGTGAGGGAATTCTATAAGGGAAGACTTCATAAAATCAGAAGAAGCGACCAGGATATGAATGCCTATCATCACACCAGCAAAGAGCTTGTGAGAAAACTGCTCTCTTATTCCTTCCCCATCACCATATCCGCAGGGGTCATCCATCTGGGCGGGTTCATCGACTCTCTGATCATCAACAACCGTCTTCTGGATGCAGGGCTGATTTATACGGCTGCAAAGACAGCCTACAGTGAACTGGCCAAGTTCAAGAGTCTGCAGTTCGTGCCCAACACCATCGTGGTGGCTCTGGCTTCGGTGCTTCTTCCAGGGGTTTCCGCTGCCAAGGCGGTAGGCGATGAGGACTCCATCCGAAAGAAGATCAATTATGCAGTGAAGATGGTCTTTCTGGTCTCTGTTCCCTCCTTTGTGGGCATGACCGTTCTGGCAGGCCCCATCTATGATGTTCTCGGGTACGAGACAGGTGTGGAGCTTCTGCGCTACGGATCCATCAGCGTCATTTTTCTGGGCATGATTCAGATTCAGACGGTGATTTTCCAGGGGCTCGGAAAGTTCTACTGGGGGACCTTCACCATGCTGGGCGGAATCCTTGCAAGACTTGTCATAAACTATGTCCTTGTGGGCATGCCTGAAATCAACATCATGGGCGCGCTGGTGTCCAATGTGGCCAACTTCTTCATTCCCTTTGTCATCAATCATTATCTGATCACTACGGTTTTGGGATACAGAGTGAAGCTTGGCAAAAATGCCTTCGGACCGGTGGTATCTGCCGTGTTCATGGGCATTGTGATATTTCTTCTTGGAAGACTTTTCGGAATGGTTTCAGCCGGCAGGCTCATAGCAAGCGTTCTCACCATGATCAACATCTTCATCGGGATGGGTGTCTATGCCGTGTCCATGCTTCTTACGGGAGGCATCACAAGTGATGAACTCAATGAGATCTCTCCAAGAATCTATCGCATGATTCCCAAGGGGATTCAGAGAAGAATGAAATAACTCCAAATGAAATTTTCACGGATTGTTTTTTGTGTTTCAAAGTTAAATATCCTATAATGGTAATAAGACAATTGAAATCAATTATCAATTAGAAAACATGGGTTTCAGAGAAAACAATCGATCTGAAATCAAAGGAGTTGTCGTAGCTATGGAAGGAACATTTGAAGAAAGAAAGAAGAACAGATTTGAAAATACCTATGGAAAAGTGCTGACGGGCATGATGCTCGCAGCCAATCCATTTAAAAAGATGGCATTCAAGACCCCCTGCATGGTGCACCGGTTCATCAACATTCAGGCCGTGGTGATTCTGGAGAACGAAGGCTACACGGAAGCCGCTGACTTCTACAAAGACCACATCAAATCCCTCAACGAGGGAGCCACGTGGGCAGACCAGGACTTCAAGTCCATCAACCACTTCTACCATAACGAGAAGCAGAAGGGACTCTTCGGATTCTCGGATGGTTTGACTGAAGCGCAGAAGAACATGCATAAATCTCTGCTGTATCTGGAAAAAGGAAACATAGAGCGTTCAGTCTTCTACCTGGGCGTATTCTGTCATCTGGCTCAGGACATGACAGTGCCACAGCATGTGAACAACAGGCTGCTGGACAGTCATAAATCCTATGAGACCTGGATCAAGAAGAAAATCTTTGCGGAAATCGATTATTCGGTGGACTCAGGGATCCTGAGATTTGAAACACTGGATGACTACATCAGAGAAAATGCTGTGGTGGCGAATTTCTATTATGAAAAGTACAAAAGCATAGAAGACAAGGAAGTCATGTACGAGACCCTTTCCAGAAAAATGCTGGAAGTGGCCCAGAATACAACGGCAGGACTTCTTCTGGACTACTATGAGAAACATTATAAAGACATATAAGGAAACAGAAGATGAAAGTAATACTTGCAGCAATCAATTCCAAGTACATTCACACGAACATCAGTCTCAGGTATCTGGAGAAGATCTCAGCGGATCTGAACGTGGAAACAGAGAGACTGGAGTTTTCCATCAACGAAATGAAGGACAAGATCCTGGAAGAAATTCTTGAAAGGAAACCTGACCTGGTGGCGTTCTCGGTGTATATCTGGAACTTTGATCTGGTCAGGGAACTTTCCGTGCTTATTAAGCGCGTAGACGAAAATATCGGTATACTTTATGGAGGACCTGAGGTCACATACGACAGTAAGAAACACCTATCCATCATGGCGGGAGATTTTATCATCCGTGGGGAAGGAGAACTTACCTATGTGGACCTTTTAGGTTCTCTTTTGCATGGAGAGGATCTTTCCGGCGTCAAAGGACTGACCTATAGAGAAGGCGCTGAGATTTTCCTGAATCCCGACCGGGAGAAGATGGATATGAGAAAAGTGCCCTATCCCTACGACGAAGGCGAGGACCTCACCGGAAAGCTCTCCTATATTGAAGCGTCCCGGGGATGCCCCTATCAGTGCAGCTACTGCCTGTCTTCTTCGGAACGGGATCTACGGTTCCTTCCCTATGACGAGGTGGTTCTGAGGGTGGACAAGCTCCTTGAAACCGGCACAAAGGTGGTGAAGTTCATCGACCGCACCTTCAACATCCACCCTGATGCCCTAGCCATCTGGTCCTACCTTATTGGCCTGGACACCGATGTGACCTTTCATTTTGAGATTTCACCGGACCTCATCACGGAGGAGCATGTGAAGCTTCTGCAGACCACGCCTGTGGGAAGGATCCAGTTCGAGGTGGGCATTCAGAGCACAAGGCAGGACGTATTAGTGGCCATAAACCGGTTCATCGGATTCCGTCAGGTTCTTTCCAAGCTCAGGGAACTGGTGAAGCTTCGAAACATCCACAATCATATGGATCTCATTGCAGGACTGCCCTACGATACCCTGGAGAGCTTCCACGAGAGCTTCAATGATGTCTATGCCCTGAAGCCTGATATGCTTCAGCTGGGATTCTTGAAGGTCATCAAGGGAACGCCCATGGAAAGAGACGCGGAAAAGTACGGCATCGTCTACAGCCCCTTTGCTCCTTATGAAGTGCTCAAGACAAGCTGGATGAGCTTTTCCGATCTGCGCAGTCTTCATCATACGGAGGAGGCGCTGGAGAAGTACTACAACTCAGGAAGATTTGAAGCAGCCCTGACCTACATACTGGCCGAGGAAGAGGATCCTTACAGATTCTACAAGGAACTTGGCGCATATCTTCAGGAGGGCTGCAAGGGGAGAAGCCTTGGTGCGAAAGAGCAGTACCAGGTGTTGCTGGAGTTCTCTCTCCGTTATCTGGAAGAAAGCGGACGAGCACCACAGAGGGTGGTCCTCAATGAGCTTCTGAAATATGACTGGCTTTCGGGAAATAAAAAGCAGTTTGTTCCCGAATTTCTTCACAGGAATTATCCGGACAACAGGGATCTGAAGAGGCAGCTGTCAAAAGAGCTGGGGATGAAGGTCCATGTGGAAATATTTAGTATGGATGTACTGAAGTATCTGCAGTCTGGAGAAGTGGTTCTCACTGATACTCCGGTGCTTTACGACGAGAAAAATGGACAAATTGTCAAAAATCGGTTGATATCAGTGTGAAATTAGCGTAAACTATATTCTATGTGGTATTATTTAACCTTTTAAATGATAAAGAATACACATTCCTTTTTCATAGAAGTTTTAAGGATACCATGGTAAAATTAGGAAGTATGGTAACGTTTTGCATATTGCACAGCAAAGAAGGAACGGGGGTGATAGGATGGCAAAAGAAGCATTGGATAAAGTAAGAGAAGCGGAGCAGAAAGCACGTGATCTTACAGCAGAGGCAAGTCAGAAGGCGAGAGACATCAGGCGTGATGCGGAAATGCTCGCCGACAAGAAATTCAAGGAAATCATGACCATGGGACAGAAAGAGTCTCAGGCACTGAAAGATAAGGCAATACAGGAAGGGGAAACTCTTGCGAAGCCGATTCTTTTGGAAGGAAAAAACCAGGCGGCAAAACTGGAGTCTCTGGAAGTCAATGATCTTGGAGACGCAGTAAATATTATAGTAGAGAGGATTGTGAAGGCAAATGGCAATCGTTAAGATGAGCAGCTTCAGCTTATTTACCTTCGACTCGGATCGGGAGAGACTTCTACATGAACTGCAGAAGTTCGGATCTGTTCACTTTACTGATCTGAAGGCTGATGAAACCTTATCGGAAGAAGGCCTTGAAACCTTGGAAGTTCCTGCAGATCTTGCTGTCATCGATGAGCAGATTCAGAGCGTGAAATATGCGCTGGATCTGCTGAAACAGTATGACGATCGAGAATCAGGAATTAAGGCAATGATTAAGGGTAAGGACAGCTTTACCTTCCAGGAACTGGAAGATAAGGTGGCTGATTTTGATTATGATCCCATCATTTCAGAATTCAGAGCCCTTACTGGAAAGATTGACCATCTAAGTCAGGAAGAAATGAAGCTAAAGGCCCTAACTGAAGAACTGCGGCCTTGGAAAAAACTGGACTACGAAGTCAGGTCCTTAAGAGATTTCAGCTTCAGTGAAGTCTTTACAGGCACCATTCCTAAAAAGCTCATGGAAAAGCTTAAAAACGAACTGGAACATCTCAAGGAGACTCATTTCGAAGTTTTAAGCGAAGGTAAAGATGAAGCATATATTTTAGGAATCACCTCTTCCACAGAAAGAGAAGAGTTCAATGAAATACTGAGAAACAACAGCTACACCAGCCTTTCCATTCCTTCAGAAGGGACACCGACTGCGGAGATGGAAAAAATCAGGGCCGATCTTTCAAGGATCAAGACTGAAAGGGCTGAAGTGAAGGCGGAAATCAAATCCATGGCGAATTACATGCCTCAGTTTGAAGAAGTCTATGAGTATCTTCTGAACAAGAAACTCAGATTTGCAGCGGAATCCAATTTCCTGAAGACGGAAAATGTCAATGTCATTTCAGGATATGTACCCACGGAGAAAGCGGCGCAGTTTCGAAAAGCGGTGGAAGGCACACAGGACAACGCGTTTTATCTTGAAATAGAAGATGCGGTGGATACAGGCAAGGAAGTGCCCATCATGCTGAAGAACGGAAGCTTCAGTGAAACCTTCGAGAGTCTCACCACCATGTATGCGCTGCCTACCTATAACAGTGTGGATCCTACGCCTTACCTGGCACCATTCTATTTTGCCTTCTTCGGCATGATGGTGGCGGATCTGGCTTATGGAATCATCCTGCTGGCCATCACAGGGGTTGCACTGAAATTCTTCAATCTGGACAAGGGAACGAAGCTTTTCGTGAAGTTCCTGTTCTATTTAAGCTTCAGTGTCATCGCATGGGGACTGATCTACGGATCCTTCTTCGGAGACCTGATCAAACTGCCGTCACTCATAGCACCGATGGAACAGTATACGGAGCTTCTTGTGATCTCCATCATCTTTGGTGGAATCCATCTGTTCTACGCACTGGCCATCAAAGCATATCTCTCCTTCAGAGAAGGAAAGCCGCTGGATGCGCTCTTTGATGTGGGATTCTGGTATATGGCACTCATGGGCGCCATCGGATTCCTGGCATCCGGATTTGTACCGGTACCTGAGATTGTGAAGCCCATTTCCATGTGGGTCATGATCATCGGTATGGTGGGCATCGTTCTGACCGGAGGAAGAGAGAATAAGTCCGTAGGCGGAAAGCTTGCTGGCGGATTCTACTCTCTGTACGGCATATCAGGATACATCGGAGACTTTGTATCTTACTCAAGACTGATGGCCCTTGGGCTCTCAGGCGGATTCATCGCTGTTGCCATGAATATGATCATGAACATGCTCTTTGACATGGGTCCCATCGGAATCCTGCCAGGTATCATCATCTTCGTATTCGGTCAGTTATTCAATCTGTTCCTTTCTGCCTTGAGCGCATACGTGCATACTTCAAGACTTACCTATGTTGAATTCTTCGGTAAGTTCTATGAAGGCGGAGGAAAGGCATTTAAATTATTTAGAAATAAATCAAAATACATCAACGTGGAATAAAATTTAGGAGGAAATTTAAATGAATTTTGGACAAGCTTTAGTTGAAAATGGCGGAATAGTTTTCGCGGTATTAGGTATCGCACTGGCGGTACTGCTTTCAGGAATCGGATCTGCAAAGGGTGTTGGAATTGTCGGTGAGGCCGCTTCAGGACTCATCATCGAAGAACCTGAAAAGTTCGGTAAGTCACTTGTTCTCCAGCTGCTGCCAGGTACACAGGGTCTGTACGGATTCGTTATCGGGCTGATGTCACTGGGTTCACTTACTGTAGAAATGTCCATGCAGCAGGGATTATACATCCTGTTCGCGTGTCTGCCCATAGCATTTGTGGGACTTTACTCCGCAATGTTCCAGGCGAAGGTCGCTGCAGCAGGTGTTGCAATCCTTGCCAAGAACGAAGAACAGTCCACAAAGGGTATCATCTACTCTGTAATGGTTGAGACCTACGCGCTTCTTGCATTCGTTATGTCACTGATTCTACTTTCTTCAGGTGGTTTCTAAGAAGTCAGAGAATTTTTTGAGAAAACGACGATAAAGGAAGTGAGTAAATGTCCAATCTGGGAAATCTAACAGATAAAATTCTGGAAGAAGCCAAGATCAAGGCACAGAGACAGATCGGAGAAGCAGAAGCTTTCAGTAAGGATACTGTTTCAAGGAAGGTCAGGGAAGCTGAGGAGAAGAAGGCGAAGATGCTTGAAAAAGCGGCTTTCGATGCGAATCTCCTGAAGGAAAGAATGATTTCCAATGCAGAAGTCAACAGCCGTAATGAGGTTTTAAGCAGCAAGCAGAAAATCATCGACAAGGTTTTTGAAGAAGCGAAGAAGAGACTTGGTGAACTGCCAGAGAATGATTACATAGAATATGTCAAAACGACTTTATCTTCTCTGAAGCTGAAGGGTACAGAAACCCTTCTGGTGAAGAAAGAATACAGAGATGACATCAAGGCACTGGGCCTTCCCTACGAGATTTCTGAGGAGTCCGTGGAATCCGGCTTCCAGGTGAAAGACGACAAGATCTCATTGAATTACAATTTCAATGACATGGTTGACTTCTACCGTGATGAGCTGGTCAAAGATGTAGCAGACGCATTATTTAAGGAATAGGAGGGATTTCATGAACAGAATGGATTTTTCCCAAGCTGTCATCAGAATAAAAGTTCTTGAAAAAAGGCTCCTATCTCGTGCAAGACTGGAAAGAATGGTGGATGCCAAGGATATGGATGAAGTGTTCAGAATCCTTGCGGAAACGGAATACCAGCAGCATCTGAATAATGTGGCAAGACCTGAAGATTATGAGAACATTCTTTCAGCGGAGCTCAGACGAGTGTACAAGCTCATGGATGAGCTTACCGGAGAAAAGATCATAACTCAGCTTCTATCCCTCAAGTATGATTACCACAATCTGAAGGTGCTTGTGAAAGAGCGCGTTCTAGGTAAGAGCCTCACTGGTCTCTATGTTCCTTATGGCACACAGGACCTGACGAAGCTCAAAGCGGCCATGTCTCAGGAGGACTTCTCGGATCTTGATAAGAGAATCGGAGAAGCGCTTTATGAAACTGTAGCGGAATACGAAAAGAGTAATGACCCTCAGATGATCGATATTGTTCTGGATCGGCATTACTACAGACATCTCCGCGCACTGGCTGATCAGACGGAGATTCCGATGTTCCAGGAGTTTGTCAAGAATCAGGTGGACTTCACCAACATGAAGACACTGATTCGAGTCAAGAAAATGGATAAGGAGATGAAATTCCTGGAGGAGGTTCTTCTGGATGGAGGGGCCATAGACAGGGACAAGATTCTTTATTCCATCAACGACTCATTGGATGGCATTCTGGACAAATTCCGCAAGGAAGATATCGGAAAGCCGCTGACCGAAGGACTTGAGGCATTTCGAAGAACCGGTAGACTGAGTGATTTTGAAAAGATCATCGACAATAGACTCATGGAGATCAACGAACCTTCAAGAAATATTGTCTTTGGACCAGAACCGCTGTTTTCCTACCTGCATGCCAAGGAAGCTGAAATCAAGGCACTGAGAATCATCATGATTTCAAAGATCAATAAGCTTTCTCCGGAAGTCATCAGGGAAAGGTTGCGTGATTTATATGTATAAGATAGGAGTAATCGGGGATAAGGATTCCATCCTGCCTTTCAAGGCACTTGGCATCGATGTGTTCCCTGTGGTTGGACCAGAGGAGACCAGAAAAACGCTGGATACTCTGGCCATGAAGAAATATGGAGTAGTGTTTATCACTGAACAGTCAGCTGTGCTCATTCCAGAGTCCATTGAAAGATATAACAAGGAACTTGTTCCTGCGGTGATTCTGATTCCAAGTAATCAGGGAAGCCTTCATATCGGTCTGGACAGAATCAATGAGAATGTGGAAAAAGCTGTAGGTTCAAATATATTATAGAAGGAGCGCTCTAATGAAAGTCGGAAAAATAATTAAAGTGTCCGGCCCCCTTGTTGTTGCAGAGGGTATGGATGAAGCCAACGTCTATGACGTGGTTCAAGTTTCAGATAGAAAGCTCATTGGTGAAATAATCGAAATGAGAGGCGACAGGGCATCCATCCAGGTTTATGAAGAAACCACTGGAATCGGACCTGGCGAGCCTGTATATACAACAGGAGAACCTCTTTCCGTGGAACTGGGACCTGGACTCATCGAGTCCATGTTCGACGGAATACAGAGACCTCTGAATGCAATTATGGACCTGGTGGGAGATTTTCTGGAAAAAGGAGTGGTTGTACCATCCCTTGACAGAGAAAAGTTATGGAAATTCACACCAACGGTGAAGGTCGGAGATGAAGTATCCCAGGGGGATGTCATCGGAACCGTTCAGGAAACCACCGTTGTGCTTCACAAAATCATGGTGCCTGCCGGCATCTCCGGAACAGTGAAGGAAATCAAGGAAGGCGAGTTTACAGTCGTGGATACAGTATGCGTACTGGAATCCGGCGAAGAACTCATGATGATGCAGAAATGGCCGGTAAGAAAGCAGAGAGGATATGAGAATAAAATCAATCCCGACGAGCCTCTTGTTACAGGACAGAGAGTCATCGATACCTTCTTCCCCATCACAAAGGGAGGAACCGCTGCGGTTCCAGGACCTTTCGGATCCGGTAAGACCGTTGTTCAGCATCAGCTGGCCAAGTGGGCGGATTCTGAAATCGTGGTCTATGTAGGCTGCGGGGAACGTGGAAACGAGATGACGGACGTTCTTCTCGAATTCCCGGAAATCAAAGACCCGAAGACCGGTGAATCTCTCATGAAGAGAACCGTTCTCATCGCCAACACATCCAACATGCCTGTGGCAGCCAGAGAGGCTTCCATCTATACAGGCATCACCATAGCGGAATACTTCAGAGACATGGGCTACAGCGTAGCCATCATGGCGGACTCCACATCCAGATGGGCGGAAGCGCTTAGAGAAATGTCTGGTAGACTGGAAGAAATGCCTGGTGATGAAGGATATCCTGCATACCTGGGTTCTAGAGCCGCTGAGTTCTATGAAAGAGCGGGTAAGGTCAGCTGCTATGGCAGCGACAATCGTATCGGCGCGCTGACCATCATCGGTGCGGTATCCCCTCCAGGAGGAGATATTTCCGAGCCGGTTTCCCAGGCGACGCTTCGAATCGTCAAAGTGTTCTGGGGACTGGATGCAAGCCTTGCTTACAGAAGACATTTCCCAGCCATCAACTGGATGAACTCCTACTCCCTCTATCAGTCAAAGGTAGACGGATGGATGGACATCAATGTGCACGAGAACTTCTCAGAGAACAGAATCAAGGCCATGACCCTTCTTCAGGAAGAGTCCTCCCTGCAGGAAATCGTAAGACTTGTAGGACGTGATTCTCTGTCTGAGACCGACCAGCTGAAGCTGGAAGCATCCAAATCCATCAGAGAAGACTTCCTGCAGCAGAATGCGTTCCACGAAGTGGACACCTATGCATCTCTTGACAAGCAGAACCTGATGCTGGACCTGGTGCTGCACTTCTATGATGAAGGACTCAGAGCTCTTAAGAACGGCATCTATCTCAGTGATCTCATAAATCTTGATATCAGAGACAGGATTGCCAGAGCAAAATATCTTGACGAGTCGGATCTTAAAAAGATTGCAGACATCAAGGTGGAACTGACAAAGATCATTGATGATCTGATTGCAGAAGGAGGGATCCTGAATGCTTAAAGAATACAGGACAGTAACAGAAGTCGTAGGACCTCTTATGGTTGTCGAAGGTGTGGAAGGCGTCAAGTACGAGGAACTCGTGGAGATCGAAATCCAGACCGGAGAAAAAAGAAGAGGAAGAGTACTTGAAATCGATGGCGACAAAGCCATGATCCAGCTCTTTGAAGGATCCACAGGAATCAACCTGAAAGGGACGAAAGTAAGATTCCTTGGCAAGCCTCTTGAACTGGGTGTTGCGGAAAGCATGATCGGTCGTATCTTCGATGGTCTAGGAAGACCAAAAGACGGCGGCCCTGAAATCATTCCGGATCAGAGACTGGACATCAACGGTGTGCCCATCAATCCCGTGGCAAGAGACTATCCGTCAGAATTCATTCAGACTGGAGTTTCAGCCATTGACGGACTGAACACACTGGTTCGTGGACAGAAGCTGCCGATCTTCTCAGGTTCAGGTCTTCCTCATGCCGACCTTGCAGCGCAGATTGCAAGACAGGCGAGAGTGCTTGGCAAGGGAGATAAGTTCGCGGTGGTCTTCGGAGCCATCGGTATCACCTTCGAAGAAGCGCAGTTCTTCATAGACGACTTCAAGAAGACAGGAGCCATCGACCGTGCGGTTCTCTTTATGAACCTGGCCAATGACCCTGCCATTGAAAGAATCGCGACCCCAAGAATGGCACTGACCTGTGCAGAATACCTGGCTTTCGAGAAGGGTATGCATGTACTTGTCATCCTTACTGATATCACAAACTATGCGGAAGCGCTTCGTGAAACTTCAGCAGCAAGAAAGGAAGTGCCAGGTAGACGTGGATATCCGGGATACCTGTACACTGACCTTTCCACCCTGTATGAAAGAGCGGGAAGAATCAAGGGAAGAGGCGGCTCCATCACTCAGATTCCGATCCTGACCATGCCTGAGGATGACAAGACCCATCCTATTCCTGACCTTACAGGGTACATCACAGAAGGGCAGATCATCCTTTCCAGAGATCTTTACAAGAGAGGAATCGAGCCACCTATTGATGTACTGCCATCCCTGTCCAGACTGAAGGATAAGGGTATCGGACGTGACAAGACAAGAGAAGACCACGCAGATACTATGAACCAGTTGTTTGCAGCCTACGCCACCGGTAAGGAAGCGAAGGAGCTTGCAGTCATCCTTGGTGAATCCGCCCTGTCCGAATCGGATAAGGCCTTTGCGGATTTCGCGGAAGCTTTTGAAAAGAAGTATGTCAATCAGGGATATGAGACCAACAGAGAAATCACCGATACGCTGGACCTTGGCTGGGAACTTCTGAAGATCCTGCCAAGAAACGAGCTGAAGAGAATCAGAGATGAATACATAGACAAATACATCCCTAAGGAAACCGAAGGAGTTGAGTAACCATGGCTGTTCTAAATGTTAATCCAACTCGTATGGAATTAACCAAACTGAAGGCAAGACTGGCTACTGCAACTAGAGGGCATAAGCTCCTTAAAGACAAGCAGGATGAACTGATGAGGCGTTTCATTGAGATGATCAGAAGAAACAAGACCCTGCGTGAGAACGTGGAGAAGGAACTGATCGAAGTATTCAAGGAATTCCTTGTATCCTCTGCAATCATGAGTCCGGAATTTCTCGAAGAAGCTGTGGCTCTTCCCAAGGAAGAGATCACGGTGGATATCAGAAAGAAGAATGTCATGAGTGTAAATGTCCCTGTGATGAACTTTGTCAGAAAACTGGCAGAGGACCCTGGCAGCATCTATCCTTATGGATATGCACAGACCTCTTCGGAGCTGGACGATGCCATTTCAAGGCTTTACGCCATCATGCCGCAGCTTCTGGACCTGGCGGAAGTGGAAAAATCCTGTCAGCTCATGGCTGATGAAATCGAAAAAACCAGAAGAAGGGTAAACGCGCTGGAATACAGAACGATCCCTGAGCTTCAGGAAACCATCAAATTCATCCGAATGAAACTGGATGAAAATGAAAGAGGTACCATCACAAGGCTCATGAAGGTAAAAGAACTGATTCAGAAAGCCTAAAGAAAGAGATACTTAAGAAGAGATCAGAGCGGAATCCCGCTCTGATCTCTTTTTGCCGAAATTGAAGAAAGGACTCTGAATTCAAAGAATCGCAGTATCACCTTCATAATGTTTGGTCGGCGCGCTAAATATTTCTTGAATAGTGACTTGTCTTAATGATATCATCTAAGTGTGATAGGAGTTGATTAAATTGGAAGATAAAAATATCCTGAAGTTCAAGGACGAAGACGGAAATGTTGTAGAACTGGAAGCTGTTGCGGAAATATATCTTGAAAAACAGAAGTATCTCATACTTGCACCACTGGAAGAAGAAGCCGGGGATGAGTATGTTTACCGTGTAGATGTGGACAAAGAAGGAAACGAAGAACTCAATGCCATCGAGAAGGATGAGGAGTTCATGCGCGTGAAGAAGGAATATAAAAATCTGTTATACAGTGAGGGTGGAAAAGATGAATAAAGACAGTATCATGGAATATCTGGAGAATAATGGATTATCGGATCTTGATATCCTAAGAGAGGAAGAGGGGCTTCTGGTCGCTACCGCTTATTATGATTTTGATGACGACGAGATGGAAGCCGGAAAGGCTTATGCCAAGAATCAGGTGGAAGAAGGAGACGAGGAAGCTGTCTATAATGAATACCTGACGGGCTATCTGGTGGACCTGGCAGTGGACAATCTTGGCGAAATCATGGAAGAGCTCATTGAAGAGGAAGGGATTGATGCACAGTACCTGACCTATGAGCTGGAAGCCGATGAAATGGATAGCATTCAGGTGGCTATGCTGTTCTCCAAGGGAGATCTGGACAGCGATCTGGAAGACATTCTAGATGAACTGGAAATGTAGAAAACACTGATAAGTTCACGGAATATTGGGAAAATTCAAAAGAGCCCGTGTTGAAAAATACGAGATTTGTGTTATAATATACTTAAATAAGATCCTGAAATGTACGTGTAGCCTATATATTCAACCTACATAACTAATCCGGGATTGCTAACAGAGAAAATGATATCAGGCTATAAAGGTAGCTACCTTTTCCTAGGGACATTAGAAGATAAAGAATTTTCTTGAGGCGAACCCACCTGCTGAGGCAGGTATGGATCCATAGGTGAACGGCATGTCGGGAAACTTAAATGATTATAATTGCTCTGCTTCCCAGCAGGGCAATTTTCATGTATACGGAGGAATGAAATATGATGGATAAGATACCACATGATGAACTTGTGGCGAAGATAAATGAATTCACCAAGATCTCAAGAGACAGGGATCTGACGGAAGAAGAAGCGAAAGAGCGTGCAAATTACAGAGAAGAATACTTAAGAAGAATACGCCAAAGCGTTCGGGGCAACCTGTCCGGCGTGGAATACAAGGGAAATAAAAAATAGATCGGAGGAAAACGCATGTCAGTGAAAGTGAGAAATCTCATCAAGGACTTTGAACTGGAAGTTCTTAATGAGGGTGCCATCAACAGTGAGATAATGATCAACGATATCAACAGGCCAGGACTTCAGCTGGCAGGTTTCTACAACTATTTTTCAAGAGAACGTGTTCAGGTCATCGGTATGGGAGAATGGAGCTTTCTGGACGAGCTGATTCCAGCACTCAGGGAGAAGAGAGTGGAGAAATTCATGTCCTACGACATTCCCTGCGTCATCATGACAAGAGGTCTTGAGCCTCACGAGGAGCTGATGGATGCGGCAAGGAGAAACAAGAAGTGGATTCTTCGTACAGACCTTTCCTCCACCATCTTCATTTCCAGACTGACCATGTACCTCTCCAATGAGATTGCACCGGAAACAAGGCTCCACGGAACCCTGGTGGATATTTACGGCATGGGTGTGTTTATCACGGGGGTCAGCGGCATCGGTAAAAGTGAAGCCACACTGGAACTTTTAAAAAGAGGACACAGGCTGGTGGCGGATGATGCAGTGGACATCCGAGCCGTGGATGGTGTGCTTCGGGGGAGATGTCCTGAAATCACTTTCGGCATGATGGAAGTGAGAGGTCTTGGCATCATTGATGTATCGGCGCTTTACGGACTGTCCACCATGATTCCGAACAAGCGGATCGACTTCATCATTCATCTGGAACACTGGAGAGATGATGGTGATTACGATCGTCTGGGTATGGATGAATTCGAGGAGATCCTCGGGGTCAAAGTGAAGAAGCTGGTGGTGCCGGTGAGAAGCGGAAGAAACATCTCCATCATCATCGAAGCGGCAGCGGCGAATTTCCGCTACTCCAGAATCTCCAAGGTATCACCTGCTGAAGTCATTGACGAAAGAATGCGTGAAGTCAGCGAAAGAAACATGAAAGAGGAGCAGGACTAGAATCGGATGATAATTGAGCGCCATTATTGATTGCACTTGAAATTATTCTGGTTTTACTTTATAATTAAACTAAATTAAAATCATTATAATTAGAGGTGAAAAATATGGTAGTGAATAATATTGATGTTTACCTCAGAGATAAAGGCGTAAAACCATCTTATCAGCGAAAGAGAATTTTCGAGTATATGATGAACAATCATAATCATCCATCCGTGAATGATATCTATGAAGCACTGATCAATGAGATTCCAACCTTAAGCAAGGCCACCGTATACAATACGATGAACCTGTTTCTGGAACATAAGCTCATAGAAGTGCTTCCCATCGATACGAACGAAGCGAGATATGATGTGTTCAATCCCAAAGAACACGGACATTTCAAATGTGATGTCTGCGGAAAGATCTTTGATGTGAACATCAAAGTGAACGTGGAAGAACTTTCAGACGATCTGGCGGGATTCAGAGTGGACAGTGAAGTCTACAATTTTCATGGCGTCTGCAGAGAATGTCAGGAGAAAGCGCAGGAAGAAAAGGCCATCTGAGATGGAACAAAGGATATTGTGAAGTGGAAGAGATTCCGCTTCTTTTTTTTGTTCAGAATTTTGAGGATTATAAGAAGTTTTTCAGTTTGTTTCTTCAGAAGTTGTGGTAAAGTGAAACATATAAACAGAACCGGCAGTGTATTATTATTTAGGAGGCGGCTATGCATAGAATTCTACTGGTGGAAGACGATCCTGCCATTGTGACAAATCTTGTGGATATTTTGAAAAGAGAAGGTTTCCTTGTGGACACCGCATCGGGGCAGCGGATCGCACTGGAACACATGGAAAAAGAGAAATATGATCTGTGTCTTCTTGACATCTCCTTAGAAGAGGGCAACGGCTTCGCTGTGTGCCGCGCCATCAAGGAGAAGGAAGATACCCCTGTGATCTTTCTCACGGCCTCAGGGGACGAATACAGCGTTGTAGCGGGCTTTGATATGGGGGCGGATGATTATGTGAAGAAACCCTTCCGGCCCAGAGAGCTGATTTCAAGAATCCGAAATGTGCTCCGAAGAACAGGCAGGCAGCAGACGACGATGGAAATCGGAAATCTTCTGGTGGACCCTGAAAAGGCGGCTGTGCGGAAAAACGGGGAGGAGATCTTTCTTTCCGCCCTGGAATACAGACTGCTTCTGGTGTTTCTCAATCACCGCGGCATGGTGCTCTCAAGGGCAAAGCTTCTGGAAGAGATCTGGGACATCGCCGGGGATTTTGTCAACGACAATACCCTGACGGTGTACATCAAGCGCCTGAGAGACAAGATCGAGGAAGATCCGCAGCATCCATCCATCATAAAGACCGTCAGGGGTCTGGGCTACAAGGTCGGTGAATGAAATGAAGTTTCTAAGAAATCCGGAAGTGAGAAGACTGCTCCTCCTGGAGGGTCTGTTTGCCGTTCTGGTCATCTTCATCGGTTTCAGCATCACAAGAGAAACAGGGCTTCTGCTGATTCTGGTTTCAGGGGGGTTCATTCTTTCTCATCTTCTCTATACGATGAAAAGGTATAGGAACATTGCAAAACTCACGGAGGAAATGGATGATGTGCTCCACAAGGAGCAGTTTTCTCCCATCTCCGCCTATGAGGAAGGGGAACTTTCCATCCTGAGAACCCAGATCCATAAGATGAACAAGAAGCTGGAGGAGCAGCGAGGGGAACTGCTTCATGAGAAGATCTATCTGTCTGAATCACTTGCGGATATTTCTCATCAGATCCGTACACCGCTCACGGCGCTGAATCTCATCGGGGATCTCCTTCTGGAAGAGCATCTGGATACAGGAAGAAGAAAATCTCTCGTGAAGGAGCAGATGAAGCTTCTGGATCAGATCGACTGGCTCATCAGCGCCCTTCTGAAAATGGCGAAGCTCGATGCCAATACAGCGAAGATGTCAAGAGAGAAGGTTTATGTGAGAGAGCTCATCAAAAGAGCGGTGGAGCCTCTGGCCATCGCCATGGATGTGAAGGATCAGGAGCTCCTTATCGAGCAGGAAGGGGAGGAAAGCTATATGGGCGATCTTCACTGGAGCGGCGAAGCGCTGCTTAACATCCTGAAAAACTGCATGGAACATACACCCATGGGAGGTGTTCTTAGGATTTCGGTGACAGAGAATGTCCTGTTCACGGAAATCGTCATCCGTGACAACGGGCCAGGAATCCATAAGGAGGATCTGCCGCACCTTTTTGAGCGCTTCTACAAAGGAAAAACATCCAGTCAGACCAGTGTGGGCATAGGACTTGCTCTTTCAAGAATGATCATCACTCAGCAGGGTGGGACACTGAAAGCGGAGAACAATGCTTCAGGTGGTGCAGGATTCACCATCCGTTTCTATAAGGGGAAAACACAGGAGCTGAAGGAGAGCGTGTAGCGCTCTACCCTCAGCTCTTTCCAATGTGACGATTCTGTAATATTTGAGTCATGAACCTGTAAGGTTCCCTCTTTATGATGAGAGTATAAGTAATAGGATCAGGAGGAATAATCATGGAAATTCTAAAAGTGGAAAATCTCACCAAAACCTATGGTGATGGTATAAATCAGGTCAAAGCCTTGGATGATGTGTCATTTGGCATCGAAAGGGGGGACTTTGTGGCCATCATCGGACCGTCGGGCTCAGGAAAATCCACACTGCTTCATATTCTGGGTGGCGTGGACAAGCCCACATCTGGAAAGGTGTTCATGGACGGCAGCGATGTCTACAGTCAGGATGACGAGAAGCTGGCCATCTTCAGAAGAAGACAGGTAGGACTCATCTATCAGTTCTACAATCTGATTCCGGTGCTGAATGTGGTGGAGAACATGACGCTTCCGGTGCTCATGGACGCAAGGGCTGTCAATGAGGAAAGGCTCAGTGAGCTTCTCGGCACCCTGAGCCTTCATGGACGGGAGAATCATCTGCCCAATCAGCTTTCCGGTGGACAGCAGCAGAGAGTCTCCATCGGACGTGCGCTGATGAATGCGCCGGCGGTGGTGCTGGCGGATGAGCCTACAGGGAATCTCGATTCAAAAAACTCCCAGGACATCATAGAGCTCCTGAAGGAGTCCAACAGAAAATACAACCAGACGCTGATCATCATCACCCATGATGAAAACATCGCCCTTCAGGCCAACCGGATCATCTCCATCGAAGACGGTAAGATCACGAAGGATGAGGTGATCCGCAGATGAATATTCTCAATAGAGTCACGCTGAAGAATCTGATGAAAAACAGGACCAGAACCCTTGTGACCATCATCGGAATCATTCTATCCGTATCCCTGTTCACTGCAGTGACTACTTCTGTGAACAGTCTTAAGACCTATATCATAGAAGTGACCAAGGAGCAGGAGGGGGATTTTCACGGCGGCATATTCGACGTGGATGGAGAGAAACTGAAGGAGATCGTTGGCGATGAAAGAGCAGAGATGGTTACGACCATCCAGAACATCGGCTATGGAATCATTGAGGGAATCAGCAATGAATACAAACCCTATCTGTTCGTCGGTGCCATGGACAAGGAGTTTTCCGGCATGATGCCCGTGAATCTTCTGGAAGGAAAGATGCCAAAGAGCAGCAGGGAAATCATTCTGCCGGATCACCTTGCAACCAACGGTGGTGTGGACTACGCCATCGGTGATGTGATTACGCTGAATATAGGAGACCGTGTTTACGAGGGTATGAAGCTTCGCCAGACGGAGAGCTACATAAGCGATGGGGAAGAACTGACAGAGGAAAGCACCAGAACCTATACGGTCACCGGAATCTATGAAAGACCCTCCTTTGAAGGATATGATGCACCGGGATACACGGCGATTACCCTTCCAGATGGAGCGGGTCCGGACAGCTTTGATGCATACATCAGAGTGGATCCCATGAAGGATACCTATGAATTTCTGGAGGGATTTACTGACTATAAGACCAGAGTGAACAGCGATCTTCTGAGATTTTCGGGAAACTCCAATGAGAACACCCTGAATGCCGTGCTGTACAGCATGGTGGCCATACTTTCCGCCATCATCATGTTCGGCTCCATTTCACTGATCTACAATGCTTTTTCCATCTCCATCAGTGAGCGGACAAAGCAGTTCGGTCTTCTGAAATCCGTAGGCGCCACAAAGAAGCAGATCATGAGCAGTGTACTGTTTGAAGCTCTGGTTCTCAGCGGCATCGGGATCCCTCTAGGAATCCTTCTGGGTATCTCCGGCATCGGCCTGACCTTCACCTTTTCCAAGGATGTGCTGAATTCCTTATGGGCAGGGGGCACAAAATCAGAGCTGATCTTGAGGATTTCTCCTGGATCCCTTATGATCGCAGCTGGACTGGGGCTTATGACAGTGCTTATTTCAGCCTGGATTCCTGCCAGAAAGGCGGCGAAGGTCTCTGCCATTGATTCCATCAGGCTGACGGACGACATCAGAATCAGACCTGGGAAGGTGAAGACGTCAAAGCTCACCTATAGACTTTTCGGATTCGACGGTATGCTGGCGTCCAAGAACTTCAAACGCAACAAGAGAAAATACAGAGCCACAGTGGTTTCACTCTTCATGAGTATGGTGCTCTTCATCTCAGCTTCCAGCTTCACCTCCTACCTGAAAAAAGGTACAGAGCAGGTATTCGACGAAATGAAGCATGACATAACCTATTACCTGACTCCTGCCCAGGAAGAGAGTCCCGAAGAGGTCATGGCACTTCTGTCAGCGGTGGATGGTGTCAATGACACGTCCTACGAGTACAGTGATATGTATTCGACGCTTCTTGTGCCATCTGACGTGGTCAGTGAAAAATACAGTGCGCTCATCGATCAGAGCTATTACGAGGAGACCTTGAAGCCGCAGGATGGAGAAAGCGTTGTGAATATGCATATGATTTTTCTGGACGACGAGAGTTTCAGGAAGCTTCTTGCAGAGAATGGTTTATCTGAGGAAGCGTATCTGGAAGGCGAGCTGCCCAAAGCGCTTCTCTACTCTTCAGGAAAAATCTATGACTCCGGAGATTCCAGATATCACACCTTTGATGTGGTGAAAAACGGATCCTTCTCCGCCAGGCAGGTGGAGATCCCCAATCTCCATGAGGACAGATACTTCACTGGAGAAGAAAGGGACGGAAAGCTTGTCTACAGTAACGGAGAGGGAGAAGATGAAGTCCTCTATGCAAGGGAGGATGTGATCATCGAAAGAGAGCTGGAACTTGGAGTCATCATCAGCGAAATGCCCATGATGAGCTATAACACCAATGGTTCGGAACTGAAAGTCATTTATCCGTTCAGTGCCATGAAAAGAGTCATAGGAGAACCTGAAAATGGTGCCATTAATCTTTATTTTGAAGCGGAGGATCATGCGGAGGTATACACTGAGATGACGAAGCTTCTGAAGGATGCGGATATATCCTTCACAAACCTTGTGGATCAGGCTTCCTACATGGATCAGAACAGAGCCATGATCACCGTCATCAATATCTTCTCCTACGGATTCATCATCCTCATCTCCCTCATTGCGGCAGCCAATGTCTTCAATACCATTTCAACGAATATTCATCTGAGAAGAAGAGAATTCGCCATGCTGAAGACGGTGGGGATGACCACTAAGGGTTTCAATAAGATGATGACCTATGAAAGCATTCTCTATGGACTGAAAGGAATCCTCTACGGCATTCCTGTGGCCATCGGCGTCACGTATCTCATCTACATGTCCATGAGCAACGGCATCGATTTTGCCTTCTTCATTCCCTGGATCCCTGTGTTCCTGGCGGTGGGCAGCGTATTCCTTGTGGTCTTTGCCACCAGTATATACGCCATGGATAAGATCAGAAAGGACAATCCCATTGACGCCCTGAAGAATGAAAATATCTGATTCAAGCCTTAGCCTGAGAGAAATCTCAGGCTTTTCTCATTGGAAGATGGTTACAAGACAGGCACGAGAAAAAATCAGAGTATTCTTATGCTGGCGGATTTCAGAGGGGAAGGATATTATTTGCATCAAAAGGGTGGTCTCGCGGAAGCGAATGTTGTAGAATGTTCTTAATTTGAATAATTGGATCTGGAGGAGAATATGACTGAAATCTATCTGGTACGACATGCGAAGCCGGACCATAGCTGGGAAGAAGATGAAACCCGTCCGTTGACAGACGAGGGAAAGACAGATACTAGAATCGTTGCGGATTTTTTCAGGGAGATCCATGTGGACTTTTTCCTTTCCAGTCCTTATGTGAGAAGCGTAGACACCCTAAGACCCAGTGCGGCGGAGAAGAATATGACCATCGCGACGGATACCAGGCTCAGAGAACGGGAAAAGGGGCGGAACGGGAACAGTCCTGAGATGTTCAGAAAAAGATGGGCGGATTTTACCTTTCATGAAGAGGGTGGAGAGTCCCTCGAAATGGTGCAGCATCGGAACATGGAAGCCCTGGAAGAGATTCTGGAAGAAAGAGAGGGGCAATCCGTTGTCATCGGCACCCATGGCACAGCTATGAGCAGTATTCTTCATCATTATGACCCAGCCTTTCAGGTGGATGATTTCCTGAGAATCATCGATTTCATGCCTTACATCGTCAGGCTTACCTTCCAGGGGAAGACCCTGAAAGGAAAGGAAGAACTGCTTCATCTGAAAAAGGAATATGATGGAAAATAATCACCTGCAATTATTCCGATTGCTATTGACCGGAAAAGGATTTCAGATGATAAGATGGATGTGTAGTCGTAAAGAAGTATTGATAAGGATGGAAAGTGTGTATGAACAGATTTAAAGGGGAAATGGGACTGATCCTTGTTTCCATAGTATGGGGCAGCGGCTTCATCGCCACAGCCATAGGCCTCGATTATATGAGCACCTACGAGACACTGGCAGGAAGATTTCTGGTGGCTAGTATTCTATTGGGTGCCTTCAATTTCAGAAAGATCCGAAGCATCAGCAGGAAGACGCTCAAGAGAGGGATGATTCTCGGGGTATTTCTTTTCACGGCCTTTGTGCTTCAGACCTTAGGTCTTGAATTCACGACAGCATCGAAAAATGCCTTTCTCACGGCAGTAGGTGTAGCGGTGGTTCCTTTCATCGGCTATCTCTTTCATAAAAGAGCACTGGTGAGGATGGACATCATCCGGGCGGCGGTGGCCATGACTGGTGTAGGGCTGATTTCCTTCCAGTGGTCCGGTGGCATCAACATCGGGGATTTTCTTAGTTTTCTCTGCGCCTTCGCTTTTGCCCTCCACATCTTCTATACAGGAGAATTCATGGAAGAGGAGGATGCACTGACCCTGACCATGGTTCAGATGATCACTGCTTTTGTGCTGTCCATGACGGCAGTAGCCGTAAGAGGAGATTCTCTTCTGGGACAGGACCCCAGAGGATATCTGGCGGTTCTTTACCTGGGTATTTTCAGCACCACCATCTGCTTCCTGGTCATGACCATTTCACAGAAGTATACTAAGCCGGCGAGAGCGGCGGTGATCATGTCCACAGAGTCCCTTTTTGCCATGGTGTTCTCCATTCTGATTCTTCATGAAGCGGTCAGCGTCAGAATGATCTTCGGTGCCCTTGTCATATTCCTGGCCATTGTGCTGCCTCAGAAAGAGGAAGAGGTGGTCCAGGCCAAAGTTCTTGGGAAAGACGCGGTCTGATTTCTCGTCAGTCAGTAAGCTGTATTCGTATATTGTAAGGAATGTAAAATCCCTTTTGTCATAGGAGATGTGACAAAAGGGATTTATGTTTTGATTGTTTAATAAATGAAAACGTAATAATATGTAAATATAAACAAATATAACGTTATCTTTCACGACATTTGCATCCGGATGCGAGAAAAAGTGTCGACGCGGCTGAACTGATTTACTTTCTTGACTGATCATCAGGTTTGTATCTTTATCGGGAATTATAGAACTTATTAAGAATGGAGGATTAAAATGGAAAAGAAATCTGGAACAAAAGCTGGTATTCAGAAGTTTGGAGCATACTTAAGTGGTATGGTCATGCCGAATATCGGTGCATTCATTGCATGGGGACTTATCACCGCATTATTCATCCCAACCGGATGGCTGCCTAACGAAAGACTGGCAGAAATGGTTGGACCGATGATCACGTATCTTCTGCCACTTCTCATCGCCTATTCCGGTGGTAAACTCGTTTATGATCACAGAGGTGGAGTCGTTGGTGCAGCAGCTACCATGGGTGTTATCGTGGGAACAAGCATTCCGATGTTCCTGGGTGCCATGATCATGGGACCTTTAAGCGCATTCCTCATAAAGAAAATCGACGGATTATTTGAAGGAAAAGTGAAATCCGGTTTCGAAATGCTTGTGAACAACTTTACAGCAGGTATTCTTGCTACAGTGCTAGCGATTCTGGCATTTTATGTGTTCGGACCTGTAGTAGAAGCCCTGAACAATTTCCTGGCATCAGGCGTAGACGCCATCATCAATCTGGGGGTACTTCCACTGGTGCATCTGTTTGTGGAACCCGCCAAGGTGCTGTTCCTGAACAATGCCATCAATCACGGAATCTTCACACCACTTGGCGCACAGCAGGCTGCAGAAGCTGGTAAATCCATCATCTTCATGCTGGAATCCAATCCAGGACCTGGTCTTGGTATTCTGCTTGCCTACATGTTCTTCGGAAAAGGACTTTCCAAGGCATCCGCTTCCAGTGCGGCAGTGATTCACTTCCTGGGTGGTATCCATGAAATCTACTTCCCATACATTCTGATGAAGCCTATCCTGATCGTTGCAGCCATGGCTGGTGGTGCAGCGGGTACGCTGACCTTCTCCCTGCTGAACATCGGGCTCAATGCGGCTCCATCACCAGGATCTATTTTCGCCTACATTGCCATGACACCTAAGGGAGACTTCTTCGGAATGTTCCTTGGAATCATTGTGGCAGCGGCTGTATCCTTTGTCATTGCAGCAGCCATTCTCAAAGCATCCAAACAGGATGAAGGAGATATGGAAGGCGCAGTGAGCAAGATGGAAGAAATGAAGGGCAAAGAAAGCTCCGTAAGAAGCACACTGACTTCATCTGCAAAGAACTACAAGGACGTGCATAAGATCATCTTCGCCTGCGATGCAGGTATGGGATCCAGCGCCATGGGCGCATCCATTCTGAAGAAGAAAGTGAAAGAAGCGGGAATCAGTGACGTGGATGTCACAAACCTCGCCATCAATAATCTTCCTTCTGATGTGGATCTTGTGGTCACCCATAAGGACCTCACCGATCGAGCAGAAAAGATGGTTCCAGGCGCCATCCACGTATCCGTGGACAACTTCCTGGGCACAACGAAGTATGACGACATCGTAGAAGACCTCAAGAAGAGCAAAATGTAGTATAATTGATTCAAGAAGGCGGGCCGAGGCCTTGGCCATGGCCCGTAAATTAATAAGGAGGTGCAGTGATTTGTATATAACAGCGAGGGAAAGACTCATTCTGGGTATTCTGCTGGAATCACAGCACCTCTTTGTTTCCTTGAATGACATATCAACGGAACTTGATGTGTCACTAAGGACTGTACAAAGAGAAATCAAATTTCTGGAAGATACACTGGCGGAATCGGATCTGACTCTGGAGAAGAGAATCAATGAGGGGATCCGGATTGCAGGCAGTGATGATCATATTCTGAAGCTGAAGGAAGCGCTGAAAAGCTATTCTGATTTCGAACTTCAGAGAAACGAGCGCAGCCTCGTCATATTCCATGAGCTTCTGAAGACGGATACCGTCAAGTCCGGCTATCTGAGTTCCATATTGGGGGTCTCTTCCAAGACCCTGCAGCAGGACCTGGATTTCTTTGAAGAGGAAATCCGGTATTCGCATCTTTCCCTGACGAGAAAACCCGGCTATGGTCTTTCGCTGGAAGGGAAAGAGAAAGACAAAAGGATGTGTTTTGTGCATCTGGTTCTTCAGAGGCTGGAGCAGAGTCCCATCTTTTCCCTGAAGGAAGGAGAGTTTCTCTCTCTTGACAAAAATGACCGGATTTTCACCATCCTGGATGCCTCAAGGCTGGAGACCATTGAAAAAATCCTTCTGGATGAGATCAGAAAGCTTCCTTTCAGGCTCACGGATCTGGCCGTATTTGAGCTTCTGCTCTATCTGCATCTGGCAGTGACGAGAATGAAGGGAGAATGCTTTGTGGAAAGGAAGAGCGTCCTATCAGACAGTGACGAGAAAACCGTCGCTCTTTCCTTGTATTCCAAGATTTCAGAAGAGCTGAAAATTGAAATTCCTGAACGCGAAATCGACTTCTTCGCAACCAATCTCAGAAGCGCCAAACGGGTGCGGAGTCAGGAGATTGATGAAAATGTGGAGCTTTCCACCCTGGCCAATGAGCTGATTGATTCCGTTTCGGAGGCCACAGGATACTATTACAATAAGGACAAAAAGTTTTTTGATGCGCTGGTTTCCCATCTGGAACCGCTACTGAACCGTATAAACGACGGAATCACTGTGCTGAACCCCATCAAAAAGGAAATCAAAGAGGATTACGGAGTGCTTTATGGGACACTGGAGAGAATTCTCAAGGAGAAATTCCGCGAAGTGGAAATCAGCGAAGATGAGATCGGATTTCTGACGCTGCATTTTGCCTCTGCCGTAACTGAACTGAAGGAAGCGCCGAAGGTGTCCACACTGGTTGTGTGCACCAGTGGCATCGCCACTTCAAGAATGCTGACAAAGAAGCTGTTAAGCAAGTTTCCTCAGCTGACCATCATCGAGCAGGGATCCATCTGGGATCTCAAGAAGATGAATATGGAAGAGTTCGACCTGATCATTTCCACTGTAGGCATCAACGGAGCGGAATTTGAGTACATTCAGGTGAGCCCCATGCTGTCAGAAGAAGATGAAAGAAAACTGGAGAGAGTGGTGAACAATAAGCTTCTGATCTCTTCCAAGAGAAGACTGAAAACAGGCGGGACCTCTTCCGCAATAGAGGGAGAGCTGAATCTGCTGCCGCTCATTGAATCCATGGAAGGCGGAAACAAGGTGATTCGTGATCTCCTGTCAGGTTTCAGTATGCTTCCTACGACAGCAGCGGACCTCAAAGAGCTTCTGGAGACTGCATTTCGGTCCACACCGCTACCTGAAGATGCGGTGGAATCGGTGAAGTCGATGCTGCTTGAGAAGGCGGAGCATACGGGTTCTGCTCTTCCAGGCACAAAGATTGCGCTGGTTCATGGAAGAAGCAGCGCCCTTAAGGGAACCATCTTCGGAGTCTATCGGAATGACCACCCCATTGAAATTCTCGGCATGGATTCAAAGCCCATGGATGTGGAGACCGTACTTCTACTGGTGGCACCTGAATCTCTGGGGGAAATGGAGCTGGAGCTTCTTTCCACCATCAGTATCGGCCTGCTTGAGAAAAACATCGTATCCGTCTATGAGGAAGGAAATGAAAGTGAAATCCTCTCCTTACTGCAGAAGCACCTGAAATACACATATCTGGAAATAACAAATCGAATCTGGAGGTAGTAAAATGAGTACAATTTTAACAATGGATAACATCAGACTGAATGAAAAATTCGACAGCAAATACGACGCGATCAAAATGGCGGGAGAGCTTCTTGTAGCCGGTGGGTACGTCAATGTACACTACATCGAGGAGATGGTGAAGAGAGAGGATCTTTCCACCACCTATATCGGCAATGACATTGCCATCCCTCATGGAACGGAATCAGCCAAGAACGATGTGCTGGATTCAGGAATCAGCGTGATTCAGGTGCCTGAGGGTGTTGACTTCAACGGAGATAAGGCCAGAGTGGTTTTCGGCATCGCCGGTAAGGATAATACGCATCTGGAAATTCTTGCGAACATCGCTGTTTTCTGCTCGGACATGGAGAATGTGGAAAAACTGGTGAAGGCTGAAACGAAAGAAGAAATCATGGATCTTTTAGGAGGTATTTAAATGAATGCACTACATTTCGGTGCTGGTAACATTGGAAGGGGATTTATCGGACTTGTTCTTGTGAAAAACGGTTTCGAAGTGACTTTTGCCGATGTGGCGGATGCGCTCATAGATGAAATCAAGGAAAAAGGGGAATACACCGTAATCCTCGCAGATGAAAAAAGAGAAAAGATTCATGTGGAGGGGGTTCATGGCATCAACTCCAAAACAGAACATGCGAAGCTGAAGGATGCGGTGATCACCGCTGACATCATCACCACAGCTGTGGGACCCAATATCGTGCCCATCATCGCAAAGACGCTTGTGCCTGGAATCAAGGAAAGGCTGGCAAGAGCGGAAGTGAAGCCTTTCAGCATCATCGCCTGCGAAAATGCCGTGGGAGCTACAGCCATTCTGAAGGAAGCCTTGCTTAAGGAGCTGGATGAGGTGGAAAAAGCCAATGCGGAAAAGTACATCGGATTCCCCAATTCTGCGGTGGATCGAATCGTACCACTTCAGACCAATGAGAACATGCTGGATGTCCAGGTGGAACCCTTCTTTGAATGGGTCGTTGAAAAGGGAGCCGTCAAGGGAGATCTCCTTGACATTGAAGGCGTCCATTATGTGGAGGACCTTACACCTTATATTGAAAGAAAACTCTTCACAGTGAACACCGGTCATGCGGCAACTGCCTATTTCGGCCTGAAAAACGGCTATGAAACAGTACTTCAGGCCATCAGTGATGCACATGTGGAGAAGATGGTCAGAGGCGTCTTGTCTGAAACGTCCTTCTATATCACGGAAACCTACGGATTCGACAAGAAGGAGCATCAGGCTTATGTGGATAAGATCATAGGCCGCTTCAAGAACCCGAATATATCAGATGAACTAGTCAGAGTGGCAAGATCTCCAATCAGAAAGATGTCCAGGAAGGATCGCTTTGTTGCTCCGGCGCTCGGGGTACTCGAGCTCGGGAAAAAACCGGAGAATCTAGCAAGAGCCATTGCAGCTCTGGCCAGCTCAAAGAATGAGAACGATCCTGAAAGCGTTGAACTGAATCAGTATATCGACAAACACGGTCTGAAGGATACGCTTCTGAAATACGCAGAACTTCCTCTGGACTCGGAACTTACAGATCTTGTGCTTAAAGCGTACAATCACATTCATCAGAATTAAATTGCGTTAACATTATCTCAGGAACATGTTAGAATGGAAGTGAAGACAAAAGAATAACATGAAATGAGGTAATCAGATGAATTTTAGAGTATTTGATTCTTATGAAGAAGTCAGCGCATACAGTGCAGAGCTTCTGGCAGAGGTCATCAGTGAGAAGGAAGATGCTGTGCTAGGGCTCGCCACAGGATCCAGTCCTGTGGGCATGTACAAGGAACTGATAAAGCTCCACGAAGAAGGAAAGCTCGATTTCTCCAAGGCGAAGAGCATCAACCTGGATGAGTACGTAGGTCTTGACGGAAGCCATGACCAGAGCTATCGCTATTTCATGAACACCAATCTCTTCGATCATGTCAACATGGACAAGAAGAATACCTTTGTTCCAGATGGCACGACAGATGATCTGATGGAGGGTGCAAGGAAATATGATGAACTCATCGAATCCATGGGTGGAATTGATGTTCAGGTACTGGGAATCGGGCCCAATGGTCATATCGGATTCAATGAGCCTGCAGATGAGCTGAAAATGAATACCCATGTGGCAGAACTGACGGAAGAAACCATCCAGGCCAATGCGAGATTCTTCGCGTCGGAGAAGGATGTTCCTACCAGAGCGGTAACCATGGGTGTAGGTCCGATCATGAAGGCGAAGAAGATCATCCTCATCGCTTCAGGAGAAAACAAGGCATGGGCAGTGAAGAGTCTTGTGGATGATGTGATCACTACAAAGATTCCTGCTACACTTCTTAAGCTGCATCCGGATGTGACAGTGGTACTGGACAAAGAAGCGGCAGGTATGCTGTAATATTTCATGGAAAAGAAATAAAGAATAAAAGAAATCCGGAGATGACTAGCGCATACTCCGGATTTCTCTTTGGAACACCCGCTGATATATTACTTATGATTAAATATGTTAACTAAAACTAATAATTCCACAGAATTCAGAGGCTGCACAAGGAAAGAGCGAAGAGACCGGATCATAAGATCAGTCACTTCGCTCTTCTTTGTGCGCCCGGCATGGGCGATAACTTGGTGGTGAAAGTCCACTACGCACTCGGTAG
>NZ_JBINJW010000027.1:0-34629 GCF_043951855.1 Proteiniclasticum sp. C24MP | reverse complement strand
ATTCATTATTCCGCGATAGCTCAATGGTGGAGCACTCGGCTGTTAACCGATAGGTTGAAGGTTCAAGTCCTTTTCGCGGAGCCATAGCTCTCAGCTTATGCTGAGAGCTTTTTAATATGATAAATATGATAGAGCGGAAACCAAAAACCTCTTAGGAAGAACCTAAGAGGCTTTTGGTTTTTATAGGATATCGTTGGGAGAATCGTCAATCAGATAGGATGACAGGACAAGCATCAGAGCTTCATTGATTTTTCGGATATCAAGCCCTGTAATCTGCTGGATCTTTCCTATTCTGTAAGTTAAAGTGTTTCTGTGAATGAACAGTTTCTTTGCAGTTCTGCTCATAGAAAGATTCTCTTCGTAGAATCTCATAAGAGTCAGCCTGAGTTCGGGTGAAAGCTGTTTATAAAATGGAACGATCTCATTCATATATCTGTTTCTGATGTCATCTGTGAGACCGTCAGCAAGAGAAAGCAGGGCCAGATCTTCTGATGTTGCGATTCGATAATCTCTCCGGCTGCGACGAATCAGATCATGATTTGAGAGAAGGATCCGTGTCTTCTCTTCCAGGCGCAGATTCCTCCCGTTTCTCATATAGAGCACAGTGGATGAATTGAAGAAGTTCTCCAGAAAAGCGGTATTCAGTGCTTCTGCCACCGCTTCTGTTTCGGCTGCATCTATGAGAACAAGAAGGCTTTCCTGCAGTTCAATGATTACCGTTTCTTTGCCGAAATATTCTTTCAGAAAAAGAAATGCTTCCTGCATTTCTGCAGTTCCCACGAGAATAGGAGAATAAGCATCATACTTATTCTCTGATTCTCCTGATAAAGCATTTCTGATCGTATCCATATTCATGGCATGTAATGCATCTTTTTCATTCGTATTTTCGGGATTCATCATAACTGACTCCTTAAAATAGTGAGAGTTCTGTCTCCTTATCAAATACATGAATTTTATCGCTTCTGAAAGCAAGATTTACAGTATCGCCAGGTCTGATTTTTGTATTACCATTAACTCTTACAGTAATTTCATCCTGATTCTTTCTGAAATACAGATAAGATTCAGCGCCCATGATTTCTGTCACTTCTGCTTTAGCACTGAAAGTCGGTGTACCGAATTTTTCAATGAATTCTTCTTCATAGCTGATATGCTCCGGTCTCACACCGAATATGACCTGTTTATTCACAAGGTTTTTATCCAGAAGGATCTTTCCTTTTTCGCTGGAGAGTGGAATGAGCGTTTCATCATATTCCAGATAGATATTTCCGTTCTGGGAAACTACCTGAGCTTCCAGGAAATTGATCTGTGGTGATCCGATGAATCCGGCTACAAATACATTGGCTGGATGATCATATATTTCCTGAGGTGCATCCACCTGCTGAATAATTCCGTCTTTCATGACGACAATTCTTGTTCCCATGGTCATGGCTTCAGTCTGGTCATGGGTGACATAGATGAAGGTTGTTTCCAGACGGCTATGCAGCTTTGATATTTCTGTTCTCATCTGTACTCTTAACTTCGCATCAAGATTCGAAAGCGGCTCATCCATAAGGAATACATTGGGATCTCTTACTATGGCTCTTCCTAAGGCAACTCTTTGTCTCTGCCCTCCAGATAAAGCTTTCGGCTTTCTTTTCAGCAGATGTTCAATATCCAGAATTCTTGCCGCTTCAGTCACTTTTTCATCGATCTCAGACTTTGAGATTTTTCTCAGCTTCAGACCAAAAGCCATATTGTCATAAACCGTCATATGGGGATAGAGCGCATAATTCTGGAAAACCATGGCAATATCTCTGTCTTTGGGGTCCACATCATTGATGATCCGATCACCTATCTTTATTGTACCCTCACTTATTTCCTCAAGTCCAGCAATCATTCGTAAAGTTGTGGATTTTCCGCATCCAGATGGCCCTACAAAAATGACGAACTCCTTATCCTCTATCTTAAGATTGAAATCTTTTACTGCGTCTACATTTCCTGAATATCTTTTCCATACATTCTGTAATTCTACACTTGCCAAAATACTTCAGCTCCTTTCATTTGTTTCCATGGTAATTCATAACCGATCTGAAATCTATTGACAGAATGCACAATTCTTACTGGATATTGATTATAAGATTTCTCTTTCACCATAAAAAGTTCATTTTTATAAAACTTCTTCGCATTTGATTTGCATGTGGATAATGATATCATGAGAGTAGAGTGGAAATAAACTATAAATACAGGAGGAAAGTCAAGATGATAAAACTGAAAGTGGATTCGAAAGAAAGAACGGATATGATTGAAATCACTGACGAGGTAAAAAGACTGGTGAAGGAAAGTGGGGTAGCGTCAGGTATATGCCTGCTCTTTGTTCCTCATACAACAGGGGCTGTAACCATAACGGAATATCAGGATCCCAATGTCATGGTGGACATGCTTGCAACCATGAACAACCTGATCCCCTTTGAGAACGACTATAAGCATGAAGAAGGAAATTCTGCAGCCCATATTAAATCCAGTTTGTTCAATTTTTCACTGGAAATGATCATTGACGAGGGAGAACTTGTCATTGGCGGTTACCAGGGCATTTACTTCTGTGAATTTGATGGACCACGAAACAGAAACGTATTCGTGAAGATTATGGAAGGATAGGGAAGAGAATGAATAAATTTGAGTTTATGACATCGGATCGGATTATTTTTGAAAGAGACGGACTGGCCCGGATCGGTGCGCTTTCAAAACCCTTCGGGAAGAAAGCCCTCATCGTGACAGGAAGCAGAGGAGAAGTCGCAGAGAAGATCAGAGGCTATCTGGAGGAAGAGGGTGTGAAGTCCGCTCACTTCAAAGTGACAGATGAACCAAGCCTTGATACCACAAAAGTAGGACTGGATCTGGCAAGAGATGAAAAGTGCGACATGGTCATCGCCTGTGGAGGCGGAAGCGTCATCGACAGCGGAAAAATCATCGCCGCCATGCTGGAGAATGAAGGTGACATCTTATCCTATCTGGAAGTCATCGGAGAAGGAAAGGCCCTTTCCAATCCATCTGCACCTTGCATCGCCATACCAACCACCTCAGGAACAGGCGCAGAAGTCACAAAGAATGCAGTCATCAGCTCTTCAGAGCACAAGGTGAAGGTAAGCCTTCGAAGCTCCTATATGGTTCCTGAGCTGGTGCTGCTTGATCCGCTTCTCACGGTCTCCATGCCGAAGGGCGTTACAGCAAGCACAGGTCTTGACGCTCTGACACAGGTCATCGAGCCTTTTGTCTCCCATCTGGCCAATCCCATGACGGATGCATTCTGCAGAGATGGGATGCGGCTCGCTTCAAGGTCTCTCAGAAAAGCCTACGACCAGGGCGAGAACCTGGAAGCCAGGGAAGAAATGCTTCTGGCAAGTCTTTTCGGTGGAATTGCTCTTGCCAATGCGAAACTTGGGGTAGTCCATGGATTTGCCGGCGTCATTGGCGGCATGTATGGCATCCCTCATGGAATCGTCTGTGCAGGGCTGCTGCCTCATTCCATAGAGACCAACGTGAAGGCGCTGATGGAAAGAGAAAAGGAGAATCCAGCCATTGCCCGATACAAGGAGGCAGCTGAAATTCTGACAGGAAACAGAGACGCTTCCATTGAAGACGGGATGAAATGGGTCATGGACCTGTGTGAACATCTTTCCATACCCAAGTTCAGAGAATTCGGCATGACGGAAGAAGATTTCAGAGAAATCATTGAAAAGTCCATGAGAGCCAGCAGCATGAAAGGGAATCCCATCGTGCTGACCTATGAAGAACTTTCAGATCTTCTGAAAAAGGCATTGTAGGATCTGCATAAGAGATTCTGCATGGATATTATGGTGGAAATAGATTGCTTTCAAAGTTTCAGAGAACATAAAGATAAACAAGAGTATGAGAGGTAGTGTGCAATGAGATTGTTTTTAGAGGTACTGCGAATCCTCCTGATCTTTTTCATATCAGGAAGTTTTTACTCCATGGTTCTGAGCATCGTTTATAAGTCCATGGGTGTTTCTCGATTTGAGTGGTTAGGTGCTGTGGCTGTCCTGGTTATCCTGTTTGTGATTTACAGAAATAGATGGCAGTTTAAAGGATGGTACAAAGGGGAAGAAAAGGCAGTGTTATCTCAGAAGACTACGAGGCTGCTGCTTTCTTTCTAGCCCTCTTACTGATTCTGCCACCACTTATCCATTATTTCATCGCATAATCCCAGGCTATAGTAAGATCAGCTATAGCATAAAATAATCAGACACCAAAAGAGGTTCGTTGGAACCCCTTTTAAATTATCAGTATGCACAGTATTTTTTTATAGAACCTGAAAAGAGAAAGCAAAGTCTGGCCTTGCTTTCTCTTTTTGCTGCTTATTCCAGTCTGCCTTTGGCAGTCTGATATTCAATTTCAATACCTATAATGGAAGTGATTTCTTTCTTGCCTTTGATGTACAGCTGCCCCTGATCTATGAAATCAGGTGCGTACTTCTCTATGATCTCTTCCAGTGCGGCATCTTTTTCACTGCCTTCAATAACCTTTGCTCTGCCAAATAGAACAACGCTTCTGTATCTTGTGGAAAACTGGTTCGGGAGTGTCTCCACATCGGTGACTACAGTGAAGGAGACTTTATCGCAATTGGATATGTTTTCCATTTTCATTCCTGAAGGAGCACAGTGGAAGTAGATTTTTCCGTTATGGTAAATGTAGCTCAGGGGTGTTGCGTAAGGATAGCCATCTACTCCTGTGGTAGCCAGCACTCCATAGAGACCTTCTTTAAGAATCTCTTCAATGTGTTCTTCGGGTAAGGTTCTGTTTTTGCGTCTTGGTTCACGAAACATAGGCATCTCCTTATAAATCAAATTTTATTCTCAAGGCCGATCAGCTGGATGGTAGATCAGCTGCACAACACCAGATGGATAAGTATTCACTTTCTTTAAAAGAAGATTCCTCCTGCTGGTAACGGTGAAAAGCGGTTTTCCCTCTCCCAGAAGTACAGGATGAACGGAGAGTCTGTATTCATCGACGAGATTGTTCTCCATGAAGGTGGTGATGAGATCAGAGCCTCCATAGAGCCAGATGTCCTTTCCCTGCTGCGCTTTAATCTTCTCTACTTCATCCGTCAGATGCTCCGACAACACCGTGAAATCGGGCGTGGACGCAAGGGTTCTTGAAAAAACGTACTTCTCCATGCTGCTGATGCGTGCAAGCATTTCTCTGTCTTCCATGGTGATATCATCATCAGACAGTAATTCTTTCCATAATTCGTAGCTCTTTCGTCCGAAGAAAATTGTATTGACCTGATCCAGAAAACTGTTGAAATCCATCTCCGGTTCCATGATGCACCAGTCGATTTCCCCATGTGTTCCCTCGATGAATCCATCAAGAGTTACAGCCAGATCCAGCAGAATTCTTCTCTTTCCTGACACTTCGTAACACCCCCTTTTTTGTCAGTATATCAGCTGAAGTCCCATAGAGCAATGAAACCTGTCAAGAAACAGAGTACATCTCTTCGGAAGGACAGAAGCATGAATATGCGTTTAGTCTTAATAATATGGAGATATTCTGCATAAATAGTAACGGTTTAGTAAAGTGAACATGTCAATAGTAAAAAAATATGACAATTTATTATCTGGATGTTGATTTATTAAACGATTACAGAGTATAATAGATACGATAACGCACATAATCATCGTTTCTAAATAGAGGAGCGACCAGAAGGTAATGGTAATGATATGAAACCCTTCTTTTACCATGAATAGCTGGCCGCCGAAGGAATGCAGCAAAAGGGTTTTTCTGCAGATCCTGGTGAAAAGGCACAAAGCCTATCACTGTCATGTAGGTATACATGGAGCGCTATTTATGTTTTTAAAACATAAAGGTGCTCTTTTTTGTTGTGCTTTTTTGAAGGATGATGCAGTGGAGGATAAGGGGGAAAGAATAATGGAAGCAATGATCAGGTTAAGAATGAGTGCCCATGATGCGCATTATGGGGGAGGTCTTGTGGATGGAGCCAGAATGCTGATGCTTTTCGGAGACGTGGCTACGGAGCTTCTCATAAGGAGAGATGGGGATGAAGGGCTCTTCAGGGCTTATGAGGAAGTGGAGTTTCTGGCACCTGTCTACGCCGGGGACTATATAGAGGCAGTGGGGAGAATCATCAAGGAAGGAAAGACTTCCAGAAAAATGGAATTTGAAGCGAGAAAAGTCATCGTTCCAAGAGGAGACCTTAGCGAGTCCGCCTGTGATGTGCTGAAGGAACCCATCGTCGTATGCAGGGCAGTGGGAACCTGTGTCGTCCCGCTCGAAAAGCAGAGAGGAGAATCGGAATAATGGAGAAACTCATTATCACCGCAGCCATCTGCGGAGCGGAAGTGACGAAGGAACATAACCCCAATGTACCCTATACTATTGAGGAAATCAGAAACGAGGCGAAAAAGGCTTATGATGCAGGTGCATCCGTCATTCATCTTCACGTCCGTGAAGATGATGGAACGCCGACACAGAGCAAGGAGAGATATGCAGCCTGCATGAAGGAAATCAGAGAAGTGTGCCCGGATGTGATCATTCAGCCCAGTACCGGTGGTGCTGTAGGCATGAGTGCAGACGAGAGGCTTCAGCCGCTGGAGCTTTCGCCTGAGATGGCGACCCTTGACTGTGGAACCCTGAATTTCGGAGGGGATGAGATCTTCGTCAATACGGAAAACATGATCATCGAATTCGCAAAAAGAATGAAAGATCGAAGCATCAAGCCGGAATGTGAAGTCTTTGATAAAAGCATGATCGATATGGCCGTGAGACTCATGAAAAAAGGTCACATCGAATCACCCATGCATTTCAATCTGGTCATGGGGGTCAATGGCGGGATCTCAGGAGAACCAAGAGACCTCATCTATCTTTCCGAATCGCTCCCTGAGGGAAGCACCTTCACGGTTTCGGGCATCGGCAGAGTGCAGCTTCCGCTGAGCACCATGGCGATTCTTCTGGGAGGCCATGTGAGAGTGGGATTTGAAGATAATATTTATCTAAAGAAAGGCCAGCTGGCGGAGTCCAATGCAGACTTTGTGAAAAGAGTGGTGGAGCTTTCAGGCATTCTTGGAAGAGAAGTGGCTACACCTCATGAAGCAAGACAGATACTGGGCATCAGTAAATAACTACCATTTGGAGGAAGTGACGATGAAGAAAACAGGATGCAGATATGGCACCCATCGGGTCATAAGCCCGGAAGGAGTTCTGCCACAGGCGGCACTTAAAATTGATAATGATATGGACATCTATGACAATGAGATTCTGGTGGATGTCATTGCGCTGAATATCGATTCTGCAAGTTTCACGCAGATCGAAGAAGAAGCGGGACATGATACGGAGAAAATCGGCAGAAAGATCATGGAAATCGTAGAGGATCGAGGGAAGATGCAGAACCCCGTCACCGGTTCCGGTGGCATGCTCATCGGCGTCGTAGAAGAGATCGGGGATGCGCTGAAAGATAAGATCGATCTTAAGGCAGGAGACAGGATTGCCACACTGGTATCACTGTCCCTGACACCGCTTAAGATCGAGAAGATAAAGGACATCAAAAAAGACATCGACCGTGTGGAAGTGGAAGCGAAAGCCATTCTCTTTGAATCAGGAATCTATGCGAAGCTCCCGAAGGACATGAATGAGAATCTGGCACTTGCAGCACTGGATGTGGCAGGAGCACCTGCCCAGGTGGCGAAAATGGTGAAGCCTGGAGACAGTGTTCTGATTCTGGGAGCAACTGGGAAATCAGGGATGATGTGTGCCTATGAGGCCATGAAGAGAGTAGGACCCACAGGAAATGTAGTGGCAACGGACCTTCGAGAGGAAGCGTTGGAGCTGCTTCTTAAGAACCGATTCTGTCACAAGGCCTTCTCAGGAGATGCGAGAAAACCAGTGGAGGTCATGAACAGGGCACTGGAGATGAATGGAGGAAGAGAATATGACATTGCCATCAATGTGGTGAATGTGCAGAACACGGAAATGAGCACCATTCTGCCCGTAAGAGACGGAGGAATCGTCTATTTCTTCTCCATGGCCACCAGCTTCACCAAGGCTGCGTTAGGGGCAGAAGGGGTAGGGAAAGATGTGACGATGATAGTAGGAAACGGCTACACCAAAGGTCATGCTGAAATCACTCTGGAGGAGCTGAGAGAGTCAGAAGCCCTGAGAAAAATTTTTGAAGAACTCTATGTATAGAAAGGAAGTATGTGATGAACAGATTTGCAGAGAATAACAGGAAAGAAATGTTTCCGGATGTGCCAGATGAGAAATGGAACAGCTGGCTGTGGCAGGTACAGAATCGAATTGAAACAGTAGAGGATCTTAAGAAATATCTCCCTCTCACAATAGAAGAAGAAGCAGGAGCAAGGAAAGCCACGAAATCCCTTAGAATGGCGATTACGCCATACTACCTGACACTTATGGATAAGGAGAACCACAGGGATCCGGTAAGACTTCAGGCAGTTCCTTCCGCCATGGAGATCATGACGTCCAATGCGGATCTCATGGATCCCCTGCATGAAGATGAAGATTCTCCGGTGCCTGGTCTTACTCACAGATATCCGGATCGTGTGCTGCTTCTCATTACAGATCAGTGCTCCATGTACTGCAGACACTGTACGAGAAGACGCTTTGCCGGACAGACAGACAGTCCCATGAGCAACGACAGAATCGATAAGGCCATCGACTATATCAGAAATACACCAGGCATCCGTGATGTGCTTCTTTCGGGCGGAGATGCTCTGCTCATGAGTGATGCAAGACTGGAAGCCATCATCAGGAAGCTGCGTGCCATTCCTCATGTGGAGATCATAAGAATCGGCAGTAGAGTGCCTGTGGTCATGCCTCAGAGAATCACCGAGGATCTTGTGAATATGCTGAAGAAGTATCATCCCATCTGGGTGAACACCCACTTCAACCATCCTTCGGAAATCACCGAAGAATCCAAAGCCGCCTGCGAAAGAATGGCCAATGCCGGAATTCCTCTTGGGAACCAGTCTGTTCTTCTCAAGGGAATCAATGACTGTGTCCATGTGATGAAGGAGCTTGTCCATGGCCTTGTGAGAATCAGAGTAAGACCTTATTACATCTATCAGTGCGATCTTTCCATGGGGCTGGAACACTTCAGAACTCCCGTATCCAAGGGGATCGAAATCATTGAAGGGCTTCGTGGACATACGTCAGGATTCAGTGTACCGACCTTTGTGGTGGATGCACCAGGCGGTGGCGGAAAGATTCCTGTCATGCCGAACTATGTGATCAGTCAGGGCACTCATAAGGTCATTCTCAGAAATTTTGAAGGGGTCATCACTACCTATACGGAACCGGACTCCTATGAAGAAACCTGTCAGTGTGAAGTATGCCAGGGAAAGAGAAAAGTGGAGAATATAGGCATATCCTCCCTTCTTGAGGGCGATGCCATCAACATCGGAAATTCCGAAGTACTCCGCAAGGCCAGATCGTAAATGAAAGGGCTGTTTCGTTTATCTTCTCTGGCCATTATGGGGATGGGAAAGAATACGGGGAAAACATCTTTTCTGAATCTCATCATCGAAGAAGCCCGGGTGCATCACAAAGAGAAGGTGCTGGCTCTGACTTCCATCGGACGGGATGGGGAAGAAAGAGACCTGGTCACAAAAGGAGACAAGCCGAAAATCTATATCAGCGAAGGAACACTTATAGCAACTTCGGAGGAGCTCTTATCCAGGTGTGATGTGACAAAGGAAATCATGGAGAGTACCCGCATATTCAGTGCACTGGGAAGAATCATCATCTTTCGTGCTCTCTCTGACGGATTTGTGGAAATAGCCGGGCCTTCAAGGAGCAGCGATCTTCTTGAAATAGAGAAGAGCATGAGAAGGATTGAAGAGCACTGTCTGTTCATCGTGGATGGTGCATTGTCCCGCATGTCTTTTTCCACGCGAACCGAAGGAGCGGTGCTCTGCACTGGCGTGAGTGTCAGTCAGAGTCAGGATAAGATTCTGGAGAAAACGAGAAATGCTTTGAAATCTCTGACCCTTCCTGTAACGAAGCATTCGCTTCCGAAGGAAGCTGGAAGAGCCTTTGTGAAAAACGGAAACTGGGAGAGAGTGCAGGGGGAGCTGGCGCTTTCTCTGGGGAAGGAGATACGTAAAGTGCTTTCGAATGATACGGAAGCCATCTACATAAAAGGAGCAGCTACAGATCAGCTGTTCACAGAGCTTCTGGCGGATGAGCATTTCAGAAACCGGGATTTCATACTTGCAGATGGAACAAGCTTACTGATCAGTCCTGAAATGATGAGCAGGCTTTCTAGAAGAAAGATTTCTCTGCAGGTGGTGGAGGAGATCAGAGTGGAAGAAATCATCGTCAATCCCTACGATCAGGGCGGTTTTGAAGTGGATATTGAAAAACTCATAGGAAGGATTCAGAAGGAAACGGAGATTCCGGTGAAGAGTCTTCGTGTATGGAAGGAGGGAAAATGATGCATTTCAGCAGGAAAGAGAAGCAGGACATGGGCCTGAAATTCGTCATGGACCTGATCAGGACCGGAAGCCCTTACGGAAAAGAACATAAGAGCAAACTGTCCTTTTATGGAAAGGACAAGGAAGAAGCCCTTCAAAGAGAGCTTGAAAGAACCAGAGATCTGAGAGACAGACTGCCTTCCCTCAGAGAATCGGCGGAGGAGCTCTTTCTCCTTCTGCATGAGCTTAGGGATATCCGAAACACCGTTTTGGCGGTAGAGGAAGGACTGGTACTGAGCGAGCTGGATCTCTTTGAGATCAAGTATTTTCTGAAAAGAATGCACAGGATTGAAGAAATCCGATCTTTCCTCCTCAGTCAGGAGCTGAAGCTGGAGAGGCTGGATGTGATTGCAGATCTGCTTGATCCAGCTGGAACAGGGTTAAACACATTCTACATCTATGACGAGTATGATGAGGAGTTAAGGGTCATCAGACGGGATAAGAAAGAGATTGAGAAAATGATCCGTTCCCTCAGAACTCCGGAAGAGAAAAATGAGCTGCTTGTCATGAGAAGAAAAATCGTGGCAAAAGAAGAAGTGAGAGAGTATGAAGTGAGAAGAGAGCTTTCGGATCAGCTGAAGCCCTATGCGCGGATACTGCTGCGCAATATGGATATCATCGGGGAGCTGGACTTTCTTCTGGCAAAAGCGGTGCTTTCTGAAAAGTTCGTTACCACCCTGCCTGTAGTAGGTGACTTGCCTTCCATCCATATGGTGGAAGGATATCATCCTTATTTCGCGGAACTTCTCAAAGGAAGAGGCCGGGAGTTTGTCCCCGTCTCACTGGAAGTGAGAAGAGGAAGTACGGTGATCACCGGTGCCAATATGGGGGGCAAGAGCATCAGTCTGAAGACCCTGTTTCTCAATGTGGTGCTGGTCCAGCTGGGTATTCTGCCCTTTGCAAGTAAAATGGAGACTCCGGTTCTTGGCAGCATGCATCTTCTTTCCGTGGATCGGGAGAATCCCGACCAGGGACTATCCTCCTTTGGGGGAGAAGTGGTGAAGATCACAGAAGTCATGGAAGGAATGAATGAGATGCCCTCATTACTGGTTCTGGATGAACCGGCCAGGGGCACCAATCCTGTGGAAGGCATGGCCATAGTAGGCGGACTGCTTAACTTTTTCAGAGACCGGCAGCATTTTCTTCTCGTCGCCACCCATTACGACATCAAGAGCCTCACGGGGATTCACAGGTATCAGGTGCGAGGTCTTAGAGAGGTTAATCTGGATGATCATATCAGTCAGGAAAAGGAAGACCGCCAGAAACAGGTTGCCTATCTGTCGGACCTCATGGACTATACACTGGAAAAATGGGATGGAACGCCTATTGTGGGAGATGCAGTGAAAATAGGCGAATTTCTGGGGTTCCAGGAAGACCTCACTGCTGAAATAAAGAAATTACTGGAATAAGGGGAAAACAAATGAGCAAAATCAGATTGGATATAAATAAGGTGGACACGGCAAGAAACCATGCCCGCGCCATTGCGGAAGAGACACAGAGATTTGTGGATCTACATACCACCGTTGCGGTGGAAAGAACGGTTCTTCGGCTTCTGGGCGTTGATGGAGTGAATGAGGAAGGCGTACCGCTGCCGAATATCGTGGTGGATCACCTGAAGGAAAAGGGAGCACTGGAAAACGGTGCCGCCTTTTACATGGGCAATGCCATGGTGGCGCTTTCGCTGTCACCTCAGGAAATAGCGGAGGAAATCGCGCAAGAGAGACTGGATCTTACGAAGCTTCCGGTTCATGACCGCTTTGAAGTGGAAATGAAAGTGGAAGATGTGGCCAGAGAAACGGTGGAGAAGATCAAAGGTAATCGAAAGGATAGAGAAGCCAAGCTTGAAGAGTTCGGAGATAAGAGCGGACCGTACCTTTATGTCATTGTGGCCACCGGTAACATCTATGCGGATATTGTTCAGGCTAAAGCCGCTGCAAAGCAGGGAGCAGATATCATTGCCGTCATAAGAACCACGGGTCAGTCTCTTCTTGACTATGTGCCCTACGGAGCGACTACCGAAGGATTCGGAGGCACCATGGCCACCCAGGAGAATTTCAGACTCATGAGAGAAGCGCTGGACGAAACAGGGGATGAGCTTGGCAGATACATCCGGCTCTGCAACTACTGCTCTGGCCTCTGCATGCCTGAAATAGCGGCCATGGGTGCGGTGGAAAGGCTGGACGTGATGCTGAACGATGCCCTATACGGCATTCTCTTCAGAGACATCAACATGAAAAGAACGCTCATCGACCAGTACTTCTCAAGAGCCATCAACGGCTATGCAGGGGTCATCATCAATACGGGAGAAGACAATTACCTGACCACAGCTGATGCCTACGAGGAAGCCCATACGGTCCTGGCTTCCCAGTTCATCAATGAGCAGTTTGCGCTCATGGCGGGACTTCCGGAAGAGCAGATGGGTCTGGGTCATGCCTTTGAGATGGATCCGGAAATGAAGAACGGATTCCTTTATGAGCTTGCACAGGCGCAGATGGCCAGGGAAATCTTCCCCAAGGCACCACTGAAATACATGCCTCCGACAAAGTTCATGACGGGCGACATCTTCAAAGGGCAGGTGCAGAATGCGCTTTTCAACATGGTGACCATCATGACAGGGCAGAAGCTCCATCTTCTGGGCATGATGACAGAAGCCATTCACACACCATTCTTATCTGACCGCGCTGTGGCCATCGAGAATGCATCCTATATTTTCAATACCATGGAGGATTTCGGAAACGAGATCGAGTTCAGACAGGGCGGCATCATTGAAAAAAGAGCGGAGGAAGTTCTTTCTGAAACGGTGAAGCTTCTGGAGAACATCAAAGAGGAAGGGCTCTTCAGAACCATTGAAAAGGGTAAGTTCGCAGCCATCAAAAGACCTCAGGATGGCGGAAAAGGTCTGGATGGAGTAGTGAAAAAGAGCAGCACATACTATAATCCTTTCTTTGAACTGTTACTGGAAGGGGGAGCGAACTGATGAGCAGCGGATTATACAACACGAAGAAAATCCACCTGGATGAAAAACTGGATCTCACTCAGGTGAAACCTTATGGGGATACCTTGAATGATGGAAAAGTGCAGATTTCATTCACACTTCCACTGCCAGATGGAGACCGAGCCGTGGAAGCGGCAAAGCAGCTGGCAAAAAAAATGGGGGTTCTCGATCCGCTTGTAGCGCATCATAAAGCGCTGGATAAGGAGTTCACCTATTTTGTGGTCTACGGCAGCCTGATGCACAGTGTCAACTACGAGGAAATCCATGTGGAATCTGTGGGTGGAGACGTTATGGATATGGATGAGGTCAATGATTTCATCAAAGAGAACATCGGAAGGAAAATCACGATTCTTGGCGCATCCACTGGAACAGATGCGCATACGGTGGGCATCGACGCCATCATGAATATGAAGGGTTTCGCAGGACATTATGGTCTGGAGCGCTACGCGATGATTGAAGCTTTCAACATGGGCAGCCAGGTCACCAACGAAGAGTTCCTGAAGAAAGCAGTGGAGATGAAGGCGGACGTGCTTCTGGTTTCCCAGACCGTCACCCAGAAGAATGTGCATATCGACAATCTCGTCTATCTGGTGGAGCTTCTGGAAGCGGAAGGCTTAAGAGACAAGGTTGTGCTCATCTGCGGAGGACCAAGAATCAGCCATGAACTGGCCAAAGAACTGGGTTATGATGCCGGGTTCGGACCGGGTAAATATGCGGATGACGTGGCGACCTTCGCAGTTCATGAGATGATGGAGAGAGAACTTATCTGAACAAGTGTTTAAGAGGATATCAGCATGATATCCTCTTAAATTTCGGCCGTTTATTCCTTTAAAATAAGACAGGCTCCTTTTATGGAGCCTGTCGATGTATACTTATTCAATTTTTCGTATTCGTCTTCTGATACTTCTCATGAGCAATTCGTTTCATTTCAATTTATACCATAGTAGAATTCTAGTTTCTTTACTTCATGGCCAGATCTTCTGCTCTATGCGTATCTAAGGACTCGTTTTCCATGTCTGATGTTCCCATCGGACTCACATCCTTTTCGTTATTTGGATGTCTGGCATCCGTGTTTTTCTTATATTCAGTATAGCAGAATTCACGGATAATTGGAATATTTATACGGATTAATAACCGAATATTCACAAAATGGAAGGGCTATGAAAAAGGATCGTAAAAGTCCTGTTCTTCACTGGTGCTTTCTTTTAAACACCTGGTCACTTTCCAGGTAAATAATTATCTATATCCAAGCTGAAGATTGCGATAGCCAACATGTTGCGTTCTTTGCAAGATCGGATCTGTCTTATGTCTAGAAACCAATTTATGAAAACTCTAATTCGCTAGATAACCTTCAAATCTTCATTAAAATCAAATAGTCTCTATACTTTACAACAAAGGTTTATTGTGATAAACTTCCACTAAAGGTCTATTTAGATAAACCTAGAAGGTGGAATTTTAGTAAGTGTAATAGAAAAGACCACAGATTATTATCTATTCTATGTCCCATCGCTGTTTCATCTCTTCTGTATCAAGTGAAGGAAGGTATGTACTATGTTAAGTTACGATCTTTATCCTGCAGAATATAATCTAATGAAGATTATATGGGAAAATGAACCGATAAATTCTACAGAATTAACGAAGAAATGCCTGGATAAACTAGGATGGAAAAAGTCAACCACGTATACAATGATTCGAAAGCTATCGCAGAAAGGATTACTGAAAAACGAAGAAGCAACAGTAACAGCTCTAGTAAATGAGGAACAGGTGAAAAAAGATGAATCAGAACAAGTGATTAGAGAATCATTTGATAATTCACTGCCTTCATTCATCAGAACATTTCTCGATGGAAAAAAGATAACAGAGAAAGATGCACTCGAGATTAAGAAAATCATTGAGGAGGCAACAAAATGAGTGCCCTATTTATCCAAATGGTCAGAATCAGTATTCTCTCCGTTTTCATTTTTCTCTTAATACTCTTTATGCGTTTCTTGATGAGGAACAAACCAAGAAAGTTCTCGTACATGCTCTGGTACGTACTGTTTTTCCGCCTCATTAATCCATTTTTCATTGAAAGCCCGATTAGTATCATTCCCAAAGTGATGGTAAGTTCAAACACAGTATTTTATGAAGCGCTTTCTAATCCAGAAGAGAATGGATTGAGCATTGTAAACAATGATTTGCCTATACAGATGAATTCCGTTTTGGACTCTGCTTCCTCATTTAATCTAATGGAAATACTGGTGGCAATCTGGTTAAGTGGTCTCGTAGTTTTATTGATTTACACTGTTTATACATTACTGCGTTTAAACATGAATGCGAAATCTACTGTGCGACTAAGGGATAATATATTTGCAGGAAGTACAATTCCAACTCCTTTCATCATGGGATTGTCTCAACCAAGAGTCTACGTCCCCTCCGGCTTAAGCGATATAGAGCTGGATCATATCATTGCGCATGAAAATTATCATATCAGGAGAAATGACCACTGGTTGTCCTATGCAGCGTATTTTATTACTATGATTTATTGGTTTAATCCGCTAGTATGGATGGCTTATTATCTGTTCTTAAATGACATGGAAACATCCTGTGATGAAGGTGTGCTGAAAGAAAAGGATGTAGAGTATAGAAAATTATATGCTACAACGCTACTCAGAACAGCTTCTCGGTGGAGCAATCTGTCGTTCACACCTGGGTTCATGAAGGGAAATATGAAGATGAGAATCAAGAGCTTGCTTAAGAAAAGAAAGCATAACAAGTATGACACCTTACTGTTCTCTTTTCTGATCATGTCAGCATTCTTAGTTCTCAATACTACACCAATACTTGCAAGTGCTGTGAAATTACCTGAAGCCTCTCAGCTTACATTTCTTCCTGAAGGGTGGCAGAACAGATTGAGCGTGTTTATTGTGAATAACCAGGTTCTAATAAGAAGGAGCAATGAGGATACCTTTGATTCTGGATTTAACAAGAATCAGTCTCTGACTTTTCAGGAACTGGCTGATGAGTTTATCGATCTGGAATCAGGTCTCTTTATCCACGACAGTTTGCATTTTGATGTTGGAGATAAAATATATGTATCGGATAGAATAGCTTCGGCTCATTATGATGCTCTGTCGGATACCACTACATTCACTTTCAAAAGCTCCACTAATGAAAATATTTATTTTAAAGGAGACTTGCGAAGAGAATTCAGAGTGGGTAATGACCTGAATCTGAAATTTGATATATTCCCATATATCAGTCAAACTAATCAGTTTGAGATATTAGACTATAACTATACACTTCAGATTCAGAATAAAGTGCCTGAGATCAGCGACTATTTGCAGTAGGGGGTGGAATGTATGAAGAAAAAAGTGGTTCTGGGGATAGGCGTCATACTGTTAGCAGCGTTATTTACTTACCTATATTTCAATTTCATTTATGATGAGAGAAGTAATTATGTGACCAGTGAAATTTCAAGGCTTGAACGTGTATTAAAAGATGAGCCAGGTGAAATAGACGACATACTGGATAAAACAATAGATCGTGATGCCATGACGTCACTGAATGAGTTTACAAATGGATTTGATAAGAATGGCAGATTGGAAAGAGATTTCCATTTTAAAGAGGTCCCTTATTATGAGGTGAACTCCTATTATCTCTATCAGATCATGGAAACTGATCTGATTCCAATGTTTTATGTGGATAATAATTACAATATCTATTACTTTGATGGTGAAAGAGATTAATGTTAAGGAAAAGCTCATGAACGAAAAACCAGTGTATAGATGAAAATCAATTCATCTATACACTGGTTTTCTATTTCCTGTAAGGATCGTAAAAGTCCTGTTCTTCGCCATTGGTGAGAATCATGGGACCGTTCTTTGTCACCACGACGGTATGTTCAAACTGGTACACATAATTCCCGTTGGGAGTTTTCAGTGTCCAACCATCGGGATATTCCTCTACATAATCATCCTTTTCCGTGATGAAGGTTTCGATGGCCAGTACATGTCCTTCCCTGATGAGAGAAGCACCTCTTCTTTCGTTGTAGTTGAAGATGTTTTCCGGATTGTCATGAAGGGTTTTCCCGACGCCATGGCCGGTGAGGTTCCGGATCACATTGAATCCATGGTTCTGGGCTTCATTGTATACGGCTCTGCCCAGGTTGTTGGACATGGTGCCCGGCATGGCTTTCTCAATGGATTTATACATGGCATTCTTCGCTGTTTCCAGTAGTTTCCGGTTTTTCTCGGAAACGGGTGGAATATTGATGGTCAGACCGGTATCTGCGAATAATCCGTTTTTGGAGGCAGATACATCAATGTTGACTTTATCGCCTTCCTTGAGCACATATTCGGAAGGAATACCATGGGCTACCACATCATTGACGCTGATGCAGGTATAGCCGGGAAAATCATATTCTCCCATGGGTGCGGATTCCGCGCCATGTTCTTCAAAAATCCTTTTGGCGATAAGGTCCAGTTCCAGCGTGGTTATACCCGGCTTTGTCTCCTTTGCCATGGCATCTCTTGCCAGGGCGCAGATCCTGCCGATCTCTTTTAGTGCCTCTAAATCTTTTTCATTCTTTATTATCATATCAAATCACTCCTATTCCTATTATATGCCTTAATTCATCTGTTGAAAAATAAAACTTCGCATGAATTCACCGAATATATTACAAAATTTAGAAAAAGAGAAGCCTGATTATAGAAAATACTCAGAAAATTTGATATGATGAAATAGTAGTTAAAGGTTTTCATAAGGAAAACAAATCATACAGCAGGAGGACATGATATGTATATTAAAGAGTACCGTATCAAAAATTTGCGCAATGTCGGAATAATCGGCCACAGTGGCACTGGAAAGACATCTTTGGCTGAAGCACTTCTTTATTATACCAAGTCATCAGACAGACTTGGCAGAGTGGAAGACGGAACAACGACGACAGACTTTGACTCTGAAGAAAAGAAGAGACAGATTTCGCTCCAGGCTTCTGTGGCTCCTTTCACCTATAATGACATCAAATTCAACTTGGTGGACGTTCCTGGATTCTTCGATTTTGTGGGAGAACAGATTCAGGGTATGAGAGCCGTTGACGTGGCGACGATTGTAGTGTCCGCAGCTTCTGGAATTGAAGTTGGAACAGACAAGGCATGGGAGTACTGTAACAAGATCAAGCTTCCTAGAACATTCTTCATCAATAAACTGGACAGAGACCACACTGATTTTGATAAGGTCTTTGCACAGCTGAAAGATAAATACGGTATGAGTGTAGTACCTATACAGTATCCTGTGGGAAAAGAAGACAGTTTCCGTGGAGTGATCAACATCATCTCCAACAGAGCTAGGATTCATGACCCTAAGACCCTTGAAATGAAAGAAGCTCCTGTTCCAGAGGAGTTAGTTGATAAAGTTGCTGAACTGAGAGAAATGATTGTGGAATCCGTGGCACAGACCGATGAAGTGCTGCTGGAGAAATATTTTGGTGGAGAAGAGCTTACGGAGCAGGAAATCTACGATGCACTGATCAAAGGATGCGCATCCGGAGACATCGCACCGGTAACCTGCGGAAGTGCGACCAAGGTCATCGGTATGACCACGCTTCTGGAAGATATGATCGAATGCTTCCCTACACCAGAATATGCGATTCCTCAGAAAGCGGTGGTGGTTGAATCCGGAGAAACCGAGTTCATCAACCTTTCTGAAGACAAACCGTTCTCCGGTTTTGTGTTCAAAACCATAGCGGACCCCTTTGTGGGCAAGATTTCCCTCTTCAGAGTCATTACAGGTCATATCAGACCCGATACGCCTGTATTCAATACCAATCAGGATAAACCTGAAAAAATCAATACACTGATCTTCCTGAGAGGAAAGAATCAGATTCTCACCGACAAGGTCATCGCAGGAGATATCGGAGCCGTCACAAAGCTTCAGCATACGAAAACAGGTGAAACCATCAGCGATCCAGCCTTCAAGGTAATCTACGACAAGTTCAACTTCCCGACCCCAACCATGACCATGGCTGTGGTGCCGAAGGCCAAGGGCGACGAAGACAAGATTTCATCAGGGCTTCAGAGACTGGTGGAAGAAGATCCCACCTTCACTATGGAAAGAGACAAGGAAACAGCTGAAATACTGATTTCAGGACAGGGAGACACCCATCTTGATATTCTGGCATCCAGGCTGAAATCCAAGTTCGGCGTAGATGTGGAGCTGAAGAGGCCTAGAATTCCTTATAGAGAAACCATCAAGAAGAGATCCGATGTGCAGGGTAAACACAAGAAGCAGTCCGGTGGACATGGTCAGTACGGAGATGTGAAAATCATTTTCGAACCACGTCAGGACGGAGAAGAAGATCTTCTGTTCATCGACAAGGTGGTTGGTGGTGCTGTACCAAGAAACTACATACCAGCGGTGGAAAAAGGTCTTAGAGAATCCATCGTGGAAGGTGTTGTTGCAGGTTATCCTGTAATCAAGCTTCAGGCTACACTTTATGATGGAAGCTACCATGCGGTGGACTCCTCTGAAATGGCCTTCAAGGTTGCGGCCAATCTGGCCTTCAAGAAAGGTATGGAAGAGGCATCGCCTGTACTGCTTGAACCGATCATGAAAGCAAGCATCATCATTCCGGATGATTACATGGGTGATATCATGGGCGATATCAACAAGAAGAGAGGTAGAGTGCAGGGCATGGAACCTGTGGATGGAAAGCAGATGGTTATAGCGGAAATTCCGCTTTCTGAAATGCAGACCTATGCCACAGACTTAAGGTCCATGACCCAGGCCAGAGGCGACTTCTCCATGGAATTTGCTAGATATGAGGAAGTTCCTCCAACTGAAGTACCGAAAATCATCGAAGAGACCAAGAGGTACAGAGAAGAAAGAGAATAGAGAAAAGTAAGTGATTATCAGGTGGAGGAGCTCATGAATACGAGCTTCTCCACTTTTTCACGTTCAATCATGTTTCAGGAGATAGATGTCTACCGTTGTCAGTATTGCACACCCGAGTTATAACCAGAAGTAAGGATCCAGATGAGAACCGCATCTACCTGAAGCTGATGAAAATATTTTTTGAAAATGAACTGATACAGTGTACAATAAATATGACATTACTATAGTTCAGAATACGGTTGAATAATTTGAAACATGAAAAATGAGATTGATTCAATTTTTGGAGGCATCTATGGAAAAAGACAGAGTAATCATCTTCACTAGAATTCTTTTTGTGCTGTTTGCTGCTGGAACAATAATCTCTATGGTTATTGTTTATAGCGATGCAGATGGCGGAATGGCTTATTATTTTCTCCTTGGTTACGTGTTTCTGGCTTTCTTCATTCTGCTGTATACACCTATCGTTACGGTTATGAATTCAAGAAAACTGAAATGGACTGAAATGAGAAAGAGGATTCTTAGATTTTCTGTTTTCTTTATTCTTTTCAGCATTTTGAACGTAGGGTTTGATTATGTGATCAGACCTGCTGATATAGATGCATTTCGTGTTTTTTCAAACGCTTTCGGGGTGTCTTTTGGAATCTCATTCATGGATGTCTTGTTTTTGAGGAAGATAGAATCCTCTAAGCAATCAGATTCAAAATAAACAGGTGGATTGGAACAAAAGAACACAAAGGCATTTATAGTACTGGCATGATTCAGATATCTTTATAAACAGAGAGCGGCGATATCATCTCTTTCAGCGAATAAAATTACAGCCTCTCGTAGGTCCTATCCTTCTGTCATGCTATAATAATAACAAATGAAATAAAGTTTAAACGGAGGATCATCATGAAAAAATATGTTATCGGTGTGGATCTTGGAGGAACCAAGATCACCACAGCCATCAGTGACCTCACTGGAAAAATCATAGAGAAGACAACACTTGCCACAGGTTCTCATTTAGGAGAAGAGGTGGTGATGGAAAGAATTTTCGAATCCATCTCCATGGTGCTGGAAGCATCCCAGCTGAATGCGGATGAAGTAAGAGCCATCGGAATCGGATCACCAGGTCCTCTGGATTCTGAAAAAGGAACAATCATCACTACACCCAACCTCCCATTCAAGAACTATAATGTAGTGAAGCCCATTGAAAGGAAGTTCGGTATCAAGACTTATCTGGATAATGATGCCAATGCTGCAGCCATCGGAGAATATACCTTCGGAGCTGGCAAGGGGACAAAGCACATGCTCTATGTCACTGTCTCCACAGGAGTAGGCGGAGGAGCGGTTCTTAATGGAAGACCCTACAGAGGAAACACTTCCAATGCTCTGGAAGTAGGACATATGACCATCGAGCCATTCAGCAGGCATCAGTGCAACTGCGGAAAATTCGGGGATCTGGAAGCGCTGGCTTCCGGTACTGCTATTGCGAAAAGAGCCAAGGAAGCGGTTCAGGAAGGCAGAGAGACTTCTCTGAAGAATGTGGATACCATCACAAGTTATGAAGTGCATCAAGCCTATCTTGAAGGAGATGAGGTGGCTATTGAGATTCTGGAGAATGCGTTCATGTATATGGGCATCGGGCTTGCGAATCTCATCGTCAATTTCGATCCTGAAGTCATCGTCATCGGTGGAGGGGTATCAAAAATCGGAGACCTGTTCTTTGACAAGATCAAGGAAGAGGCTAGAAAGAGAAGCTTTGATTTCATGTTTGACGCCACCAGAATCCTTCCAGCGGAGCTGGGTCAGGAAGCGGGCGTTGTAGGTGCTCTGGCACTGGCGCTCATTGAGAGTGAAGAGAAATAGCCGGCTTTCACTAAGATCTGTTTCAGAGACTTCCAGTCATCCATGGTGACTGGAAGTCTCTTTTCAGTAAGAAGGATGGACTCAAGCGATATTCATAAACAGTTTCAAGGGAATAATTGTTTTGTGAATGGTTTGTATTATGATAGAATAGACTGGTTAGAAAAATCGGGCAGGTGAAAGATTATGTTAAATCTCTACATTACAAGACATGGAGAAACAAAATGGAATACAGAAGGCAGACTTCAGGGCTGGATGAATTCACCTTTGACAGAGAAAGGGATTCTTCAGGGCCAGAAACTGAATCAGGCTGTGAAGATGTACGACATCCAGAAGATCTATTCCAGTCCCAGCGAAAGAGCGCTGAAGACAGCCATTTCAGCCAAAGGAAAGCTTGGTGTTGAAATTGAGCTCATGGATGAGCTCAAAGAAATGAACATGGGACAGTGGGAAGGGAAAACCCTCGAACAGATCAAGGAAAAAGAACCTGAGAATTTTGAGAACTACTGGCTGAGACCCCATCTGTTCGTGAAGAACACGGGGGAGAATTTTGATGAAATGCTCGCACGTACAAAGAGAGCGTTAGATAAGATCGTACAGGAGAATCCGGAGGGGAATGTGCTCATCGTGACCCATGGAGTTACGCTGAAAGCGGTTATGAGTCATTACTCGTCCGAAGGATTCATAGAATTCTGGACTAAGCCTGTGGTGGAACAGGCAAGCATTTCCATGGTCAGAGTAAAGGACCAGGAAAAAGGTGAAATTCTGCTGTATGGAGATACGAGACATTTTGATGAGATGGAGATGAAATAATGAATGCTGAAATCATGGCAGTTGGTACAGAACTGCTTTTAGGAGACATCGTCAATACCAATGCCCAGTATCTGGCCAAGGAACTGGCTCTGCTTGGTATGGGCATCTACAGACAGACCACCGTGGGTGACAATGAGGAGAGGCTGAAAAAGGCTCTTTTAGAGGCGCTGAAGGAATCGGAAATCATCATCACCACAGGTGGTCTGGGGCCCACACCGGATGACATCACAAAGGAAGTGTCCGGAATGGTTCTTGGAAAAGAGCTTGTTCTGCATGAACCTTCCTATGAAGTGATCCTGTCCTACTTCAAGCACAATGACAGAGCCATGGCCAATGGCAATCAGAAGCAGGCCATGTTTCCGGAAGGGTCCATTGTGCTGGATAATCCCAATGGAACCGCACCTGGGTGCATCATTCCCGGAGAGAACAACAGGTTCATCATCAATCTGCCAGGACCACCAAAGGAGATGATCCCCATGTTCGAGAACAAGGTGAAGCCTTTTCTCATGCAGTTCATGGATCACACCATCATCTCTAAAACCTTAAGATGCATCGGTCTTGGTGAATGGGACATGGCCACAAGGGTGAAGGATCTATTGGATGAGAGCAACAATCCTACCGTGGCCCCCTATGCGAAAGACGGGGAAGCGATCCTCAGAATAACGGCCAAAGCGCCCACAGAAGAGGAAGCAAGGGCCATGATCGCGCCCATGGAAGAGGAAATCAGAAGCCGCATCGGAGAATATATCTACGGCGTTGATGAGGATACGCTGCAGGATGTCATCGGAAGAGAACTGGTGGCCCATGACAGATCCATTGCCATAGCGGAATCCGTAACGGGCGGCATGATCGCATCCAGGCTTCTTGGCTATGAAGGCGGCATGTCCAAAGTGCTTGCAGAAACCTTCGTGACCTACAGCAATGAATCCAAGGTGAAATATCTCGGCGTGAAGGAAGAGACACTGAAAGAGCATGGTGCTGTCAGTGAGGAAACCTGCAGGGAGATGGCGGAGGGACTTCATGAGAAGACCGGAGCTGAAATCTGTCTGGTGACCACCGGGATTGCAGGTCCTACCGGAGGAACAGAGGAGAAGCCTGTGGGCTTAGTCTATATCGGACTTGGTGTTAGGGGTCAGGTGGAAGTGCACAAGCGCTATTTCACAGGCGGCAGAGAGAAAATCAGGGTGCGAGCAACCATCGCTTCTCTGGATATCCTGAGAAGAAAACTGAACGAGCTGGCAAAGGGATAAACCTTTGTCTTTAGAATAAGAAATAAGAGGTAGAGATTAGATTTGAGTATATTAACGGTAAAAAATGTAAGTCACGGCTTTGGAGACAGAGCCATATTCGAGGACGTGAGCTTCAGACTCCTTAAAGGGGAACATGTAGGGATCATCGGTGCCAATGGGGAAGGAAAATCCACCTTCATGAATATCGTCACCGGCAAGCTGCAGCCTGATGAAGGTACAGTGGAGTGGGCGAATCGAGTTCGTGTAGGCTATCTTGACCAGCATGCGAGTCTGGAAAGAGGAGCGACCATCAAGGATGTACTGGATAGTGCCTTCAAGTATCTTTTCGATATGGAACAGGAAATCTTCGCCATAGGCGATAAGATGGGCAGCTGCACAGAGGAGGAACTTGTAAAGCTCATGGATGACATGGGCACCCTGCAGGATATTCTGGACAACAGCGGATTCTACAGCATCGATCCCAAGGTGGAAGAAGTGGCAAGGGGGCTGGGCCTTAAGGATGTAGGTCTGGACAAGAAAGTGGATGAACTTTCAGGAGGACAGAGAAGCAAGGTGCTTCTCGGAAAGCTTCTTCTGGAGTCTCCTGATATTCTGCTTCTGGATGAACCCACCAACTACCTGGATGAAGAACACATCGACTGGCTGAAGGTTTATCTCAAGAACTATCAGAATGCCTTCATGCTGATTTCCCATGACATTCCCTTCATCAATGAAGTGGTGAACATCATCTATCATATGGAGAACAGGGAGCTGTCAAGATATGTGGGGAACTATGATGATTTCCAGGCGGTATATGAAGCGAAGAAGAAGCAGGTGGAAGCGGCTTTTGAAAGACAGCAGCAGGAAATAGGCAAACTGGAGGATTTCATCGCCCGCAATAAAGCGAGAGTGGCCACGTCCAACATGGCGAAATCCAGACAGAAGAAACTGGACAAGATGGATAAGATCGAACTGATGAAGGATAAGCCGAAACCGACCTTTGATTTCAAGATCGGAAAAACTTCGGGAAAGATGATTTTCAGAACAGACAATCTGGTCATCGGATATGATGAGCCCTTAACAAAGCCAGTGAACGTGTATCTGGAAAAAGGGATGAAAGTCGCCCTTACGGGAGCCAATGGACTGGGTAAGTCCACTCTTTTAAAGAGCCTCATGGGGATGATCCCTCCATTCAGCGGAGACATCGAGACCGGTGAAAACATCGAAATCGGTTATTTCCAGCAGGAAGGGGAAAGAGACAACTACAATACCTGTATCGAGGATTTCTGGGCGGAATACCCCGGGTACAATCAGTATGAGGTGCGAAGTGCACTGGCCAGATGCGGCCTCACGACAAAGCACATCGAATCCAAGGTGGTTGTGCTTTCCGGTGGAGAACAGGCCAAGGTGAGACTGGCCAAAGTCATGAACAGAGAAGCCAATGTGCTTCTACTGGATGAGCCGACGAATCATCTGGACCAGGATGCCAAAGATGAGCTGAAAAGAGCCCTGAAGGAATACAAGGGAACAATTCTTCTCGTTTCTCATGAAAGAGAATTCTATGAGGACATCGCAACCCATATCTGGAACTGTGAAGACTGGACAAGAAAGATATTCTAAACCTGAAAGCTGTGAGGATTCTTCTTCACAGCTTTTTCAGGATCTTAAGGGATAGGTTGCAAACTATTCCCGGATAAGAGATAATTGGTATGATAAGTGGTCCGGATTCCATATATACTGACACGTAGAAAGGATTGTGTAATGATGTTTACTCCTGTGAAAAGTACGAAGGTTTATGAACAGGTCATAGAACAGATTAAATATATGATTACCAGCGGAGAGCTGAAAAAGGGAGAAAAACTGCCTCCTGAAAGAGAGCTGGTGGAGAAATTCCAGGTATCAAGAACCTCGGTACGAGAAGCTTTAAGAGCACTGCAGATCATCGGGCTCATAGAAAGCAGACAGGGTGGCGGAAACTACATCAAAGACAGTTTCGAGGACAATCTCATTGAACCGCTTTCCATGATGTTTGTACTGCAGAACAGCAGAAATTCAGAGATTCTGGAACTGCGAAGAGTGCTGGAAGTGGAGACTGCAAGGCTTGCAGCAAAAAACATCACAGAGGAAGAGCTTGTTCACCTGAAAGAAATCATCGACAGGATGAAGGATCTTCCCGATGAAAAGGAAAATATCATCCTGGACAAGGAGCTTCATTATGTCATAGCCAGGGCAAGCGGAAACAACCTCATCATGAGTATTCTCACCGCAGTATCCTCACTGATGGACAGCTTCATCAAGGAAGCAAGAGAAGCCATCATCAACAAGGATGAGAACAAATCAGTGCTTCTGGAACATCACGAGAACATGTACATCGCCATGAAGAATCACGATGAAAAAGCAGCTGCCAGAGTGATGAAGGAACATATGAACCTCATCATCAGGCATATGGACCTCTACTAATACAGAATCAGCAGATACAGAAGTCTTCCCCTTATGAGAGGGAAGGCTTTTTTTGATGCCTGAAAACCAATGTGTTAATAATATAACGAAAAATAATGTAAATGAATAGGTTTTCACGAAAAGGAAAATTATTTCTGAATCAGGTCCATGGTCCAGATACAGTGTTCATGAGCTGTGGAGAGAAAACAGTGTATCTGGAGACTCTGTTAACTTCTAAACTATACTTTAAACGTTTCCATACCTGTGCTACTATTTTCTCAACGGATAAATTGGTCAGACCAAATGACCATATGACCTAAAACATTATATTGGGGGGAGATCGTGTGAAAGTACTAAGACAGTTTGGCATCATTCTTGTCATTCTTTTGGCAGGGGAAGGCATAAGGATTGCAACCGGAATCAGTATTCCGGGTACAGTCATCGGCATGGTGATTCTTTTTCTGCTGCTGCTTACGAAGATCATCAGAGTGGAGAACATTGAGCTCATTTCGAAATTTCTGCTGGATCATCTGGCTTTTCTGTTTGTTCCTGCGGGGGTGGGACTCATCAGCAGCCTGGATGTCATCGGGGGAGCGTGGCTTCCCATCATGATGATCGTGCTCATCTCGACCATTCTAGTGGTAGGTGTCACAGGCTGGACAGTCCAGCTTCTTAAGGGGAGGAGATCAAGATGAGTGCACTTCTTAACACACCGGTTTTTGGCATTCTGCTGTCGGTTGCCGCTTTTGAGATTGGAATCCTTATCAGCAGAAAGACGAAGAATCCGCTGCTGAATCCGCTGCTGGTAGCCATCATCCTGGTCATCATCTTTCTTATGGGGCTAGGTATACCAAAGGAGCAGTATGATCTGGGCGGAAGCTTCATTCTATTTTTCCTTGGGCCGGCAACGGTTGTGCTGGCAGTTCCGCTGTATAAGCAGATTGAACTTCTGAAGAAGGATCTTATACCGATTCTCATCGGTATTTCAGTGGGAAGTGCCACTTCCATTCTCAGTGTCATTCTTCTTTCGAGGCTGTTTCATGTGGATCTCAGCGTAGCAGTTTCCATGCTTCCGAAATCCGTCACAACGGCCATCGGGATGGAAATTTCAAAAGAAATCGGTGGTATCGTCTCGCTTTCTGTAGCGGTCATCGTACTTACAGGAATCACAGGTGCTGTCATTGGCCCCGGTCTTCTGAAGCTTTTCAGAATCAGTGATGATGTGGCGCAGGGCATCGCCATCGGAACCGCCTCACACGCGGTAGGGACTTCAAAGGCCATGGAGCTGGGGGAAACCCAGGGCGCCATGAGCGGATTGTCCATCGGGATTGCAGGAATCGCAACGGTGATTCTGGTACCGCTTCTCATGGGATTACTCGGGTAGAACAGAGATTATTATTTAGGAGGGAATTATGAATATTGTAGTTTGCATCAAACAGGTGCCTGGATCCAATAAGGTAGAGGTGGATGAAAAGACAGGTGTACTGAAAAGGGACGGGGTGGATTCCAAGATGAATCCTTATGATCTCTTTGCACTGGAGACGGCACTGAGAATCAGAGAAGACCAGGGAGGCAGCATCACAGCGGTGACCATGGGGCCAAGGCAGGCGGAAGCAGTGATCAAGGAGGCTTTCATGATGGGAGCGGATGAAGGAGCACTCATTTCAGACCGGAAGTTTGCAGGAGCAGATGTTCTGGCCACTTCCTACACGCTTTCCCAGTCGGTGAAGAAGCTGGGGGATTTTGATCTCCTGCTCTGCGGAAAACAGACGACGGATGGAGATACAGCTCAGGTAGGACCTGAAATGGCGGAGTATCTTGATATTCCGCATGTGGCCAATGTGACGAAAATAGTGGCATACAGAGAGGATGCCGTTGTGGTGGAGATGGATATGCCAGATACAGTGGAAGTGGTAGCTGTGAAATATCCGTGCCTCCTGACAGTGGAAAAGGATATTTTCCAGCCCAGACTCCCATCCTACAAGAAGAAGATGGAAACAAAGGAAAGACCAATCAGAGTGCTCTCCTTCAAGGACTTTGAGGATCAGGACGAGATGAAGTACGGGCTGAACGGTTCACCAACCCAGGTGGAGAGAATTTTTCCTCCATCAGGAAACGATCAGCGTGAAATGTACAGAGGAACCTCTATTGAGGTGGCCCATAATGTATCAGACAAACTCGTAGAACTGAAGCTTGTATAGGAGGGAATGAAATGGCGAAATTAATTGTAAATGAACATCTGGTGACACCGGCGAAAACTGCTGAGCTGGTCCAGATCTGTCCGTTCCATGCGCTGGAAGATGTGGAAGGGAAGCTTATAATCAATGAAAACTGCAAAATGTGCAGAATCTGTGTGAATAAAGGACCCAAGGGGGTCATGGAAATCGTAGAAGGGGAGAAGAGAGAAGAAATTGACAAGAGTCTATGGAAAGGGATTGCGGTCTATGTGGACCATGTGGATGGAGAAATTCATCCGGTGACCATGGAGCTTCTGGGGAAAGCCAGAGAGCTGGCAGCCAAAGTGGATTTTCCCGTTTATGCTCTTTTCATTGGACAGGACATAAGTGAAAAAGCGCAGGAACTTCTTCATTACGGTGCAGACAAGGTCTTTGTCTATGATCACAAAGAGCTGAAGGATTTCAGAATCGAACCCTATTCTGCGGCCTTTGAGGATTTCATCCATCAGGTGAAACCCTCCTCCATTCTTGTAGGTGCCACCACTGTCGGAAGATCTCTTGCACCAAGAATCGCAGCCAGGTTTAGAACCGGTCTTACGGCTGACTGCACCGTCCTGGATATGAAGGAGAACACAGACCTTGTACAGATCAGACCTGCTTTTGGTGGAAATATCATGGCCCAGATCAAGACACCGAATACGCGGCCGCAGCTGGCAACGGTTCGTTATAAAGTGATGAATGCCATGGAAAGAGCGGAAGACGCCTGTGGCGAAATCGTGCAGTGCACCATAGAGGACGGCAAGCTTGTTTCACGGATCGAAGTGCTGGAAGTACGTCCCAAGGAAAAGGAAGTCAGCATCTCCGATGCGGAAACCATCATTGCAGTGGGCAGAGGGGTCAAGAATGAGAAAGACATGGAGCTTGTGAAAGAGCTGGCAGCACTTCTGGGCGCACAGATCGCCGGAACAAGACCGCTCATAGAATCAGGATGGCTCGATGCCAAGAGACAGGTAGGACTCAGCGGCAGGACCGTAAAGCCGAAGCTTATGATCACCCTTGGTGTTTCAGGGTCTGTACAGTTTGCTGCAGGTATGAACGGTTCGGAATACATCTTCGCGGTGAACAGTGATGAAAAGGCTGAAATCTTCAATGTGGCGCACTTTGGCATCGTGGGTGATCTTTATGAAGTTCTGCCGGAGCTCATTGAACGCGTCAGATTAACAAGGGGGGCATAAGGATGAACTATAAAAAGATAGACCTGAAGGATATTACTTATCTTATTGATTTGCTTGGCAATAACAGAGTATATACAGGGAAAAACATCAGCGAAGATTACAGCCATGATGAACTGGGTGGAATCAGCGCCATGCCCGAAATCATGGTGGAGGTTCTCTCCACCGAAGAAGTGTCGAAAGTCATGAAATATGCCTATGACAACAACATACCTGTGGTCATCAGAGGCTCAGGAACTGGCCTGGTCGGAGCTTCTGTCCCGATACACGGGGGCATCATGATCAACATGACCAAAATGGCAAGGATCAAGGAACTGGATGCGGATAATCTGACGCTGACTGTGGAACCAGGTGTCATGCTCATGGATATTGCCAAGTATGTGGAGGAAAGAGATTTCTTCTATCCACCGGATCCTGGAGAGAAAACCGCTACCATCGCGGGAAACATCAATACCAATGCCGGAGGGATGAGAGCTGTGAAGTATGGCGTCACAAGGGACTATGTGCGTGGCCTCGAGATCGTCCTGCCAAACGGTGAAATCATGAAAGTGGGCGGTAAGGTTGTTAAAAACAGCTCAGGATACAGCATCAAGGATATGGTCTGCGGATCGGAAGGCACATTGGCTGTGATCACGGAAGCGACGCTGAAGCTTCTGCCCCTTCCTAAGAAAGTGGTCAGTCTTCTGATTCCATTTCCGGATCTTGACATGGCCATAAGCACAGTGCCGAAGATCATCAAGTCAAAAGCCGCACCTACAGCCATTGAATTCATGCAAAGAGAAGTGATTCTGGCTGCGGAGCAGTTTCTTGATAAAAAGTTTCCCGATAATTCTTCCGATGCATATCTTCTTCTTTCTTTTGATGGCAACACCATCGAGGAAGTGGAAAGAAACTATGATACAGTGGCTAAGCTTTGCCTGGATCAGGGAGCGCTGGATGTGTTCATATCGGACACGGATGAAAGAAAACAGAGCATATGGTCTGCGAGGGGGGCGTTCCTGGAAGCAGTGAAAGCATCCACCACAGAAATAGACGAGTGTGATGTATGTGTGCCAAGAGACAAGGTTGCTGAGTTCATCAATTATACCCATCAGCTTCAGCATGAATTTGATGTTCGGATCCGAAGCTTCGGCCATGCAGGAGACGGAAATCTTCATGTCTATGTGCTGAAGGATGAAATGAATGAAGAAGAGTGGAAGAAGAAGCTCGGAGAGGTGTTTGAATGCATGTACAGACGAGCAAGAGAGCTGGATGGGGTGGTTTCAGGTGAACATGGCATAGGATTTGCAAAGAGGCCCTATATGTTCGAACAGTATGATGAGACCTACATGTCCCTTTTGAAGAACATCAAGCTGGCTTTTGATCCGAAGAATCTGCTCAATCCCGGAAAAGTCTGTCAGTAACATCAGAAGAACAGAAACCTTTTGAAGCGAAACTCTATGCTTCTAAGGTTTCTTCTGCTTTTTCGGGTAGGTGTGGACTTTCAGGATTCCTATGTTAGTATTATGATAGGAAAAAGAAGAGGTGAGGGAGAATGGCGAAGATCAATGGAGTCGTAAAGGATCATGAAGGGAAGATCATCGAAAATGCGGAGGTTCTTTTTGTGGACAGAGCATTTAATGTGCTGGCCAGCGGGTACAGCAACGAGGATGGGGAGTATTATCTTCAGATCAATGAAAAGACCAATGGAATGGTGATGGGCACCTTCTCCTACGGTGAAGAATATCTTGCATTCACCTTTGACAATGTAAGTACCCATATTCCCCATCGCATTGATATCAGGCTTGGTAACGTGGAATTCATTAAGTTTAAAAGAGGGATCACCAAAGAGAGAGACCGCTATGTGTGTTCATTTCAGCTTGCATCTCTCCCCAGAATGATTGCGGGGAATCGGCATCTTTCTCCTGATGCAAGTGAATCCTCCCTTCAGTTTCTGCTGGATGACAAAATGCTCACGGGGTATCAGCTGACGAAAGAAAAGACAGACATGGAAGATAGAGGCGATACCATTGATTCCTACACACTGTCCTTTGAGTCTGATGTAAAAGACAGAGGGAAAGTGCTCCAGCTGATCTATAAGACAAAGGATTCTTACGGAATACTTAAGTCTTATGTATGAATTACAGCAATTTCCTTAAATCTTTGATGAGATATTGAAAAATAAAATGAATAGGGCTAAAATGTAGATGTCGAGGATAATTATTGTTAATTGTCCATGGATAAAATACATATTGTACAAAGGAGTGGAAATATATGAAGAAGATTGTTGCAATAGCAATGTCCGTTCTACTTTCAGTTGGTGTTCTGGCTGCATGCGGAGCATCAGAAGACGCTGGTCTTAAGGATGGTTCCTACACAGCAGAAGCACAGGGGCATAACGATGTGATCAAGCTGACAGTAACAGTTGCTGACGGTGTGATTTCAGACGTTACAGTGGATGAGCATGCAGAAACAGACGGTATCTATGGAGATGCTGAAACAGCAGTAATTGAATCAGTTAAAGGCAAGACTACTGCAGACGGTGCTGACACAGCATCAGGTGCTACAGTATCCTCAGAAGCTTTAATCGAAGCAATCAACAAGGCTGTAGAACAGGCTAAGTAGAAAACAGAACAGATCTTATGAATTATCCCCATGGAAATCTAGTTAAATAGAGTTTCATGGGGTATAATTGTTTGGAGATTTATTCAAATTTTAGATGGTGAGGAGCTTATTTAATGGGTCAGAAAGTGAATTTAACCTATGGAAATATAAGTACGACACTGACAAAACTGGCTCTCCCCATTATGGGAACCTCTTTTGTGCAGATGACATATAATCTGACGGACATGTTCTGGGTAGGAAAGCTCGGCAGCAGTTCTCTGGCTGCGGTGGGTACTGCAGGTTTCTTCTCGTGGTTCGCCTTTTCGCTGATTCTGCTGACAAAAGTTGGAGCAGAAGTCTTTGTGGCACAGCATCTGGGCAGAAACGATGAAGAGGGAGCAGATAACTACGCCAGAAGTGCCATTCATTTCAATATGATGCTTGCCGTCTTCTACGGACTGATGCTTCTTGTTTTCAGAAGGCAGCTCATCGCGTTCTTCAATCTAGGTGATGCGGTTGTCACCGAAATGGCTGTGGGATATCTGTCCATCATAGCTTCAGGTATATTGTTTATGTTTCTAAATCCGGTGCTTACTTCCATATTCAACGGAGCCGGAGATAGTAAGACGCCATTTCTCATCAATCTGACAGGGCTCGTCATCAACATGATCCTCGATCCTATGCTGATCAGAGGGTGGGGGATTTTTCCGGAGCTCGGTGTGTATGGTGCCGCGCTGGCTACAATCATAGCGCAGCTCTTGGTGACGATCCTGTTCATCATCATGATGATAACAAGCAAGGATACATTCTTCAGAATCAATATATTCAAAGCAGTGGACTTTCACAGAATCATGAATATCTTCAAACTGGGTTTCCCGGTGGGGCTGCAGAATGGTCTCATGGCGCTGATTGGTATGGTCATCGCCAGAATCATTTCCATATATGGTCCGGAGGCCATTGCAGCGCAGAAGCTGGGCTCGCAGATTGAGTCCATCTCCTGGATGACCGCCAGCGGATACTCTACTGCCATCAGCGCATTTGTGGGGCAGAACTATGGAGCGAAGAAGTATGAGAGAATCATGAAAGGCTATGCTTCCGGTGTCAGGCTCATGTCCATCATCGGTGTCGCTGCTACGGTGCTTCTTTATTTCCTGGCAGAACCGATCTTCAAAGTGTTCATCACAGATCCTGTAACCCTTAGGATGGGGGTCTCCTATCTTATGATCATTGCTGTTTCGCAGTGGTTCCAGACTTTGGAGATTTCAAATCAGGGTGCCTTTAATGGTTTAGGAAAGACAGTATATCCATCATTTGTAGGCGTGACGTTCAATCTTATGCGTATACCGATGGCGTACTTCTTCTCACAGGATCTGGGTATGGGTTTAAACGGAGTATGGTGGGCAATAGCGCTGTCAAGCATATTTAAGGGACTTACACTGTTCGGTTTCTTCTACTTCATTGTCATCAGGAAGTACAGAAAAACGGGTCTGATCTGATACTTAGAGTCAATACAGAAATCCCATTGGAGATGGAACTCCAGTGGGATTTCTGTATTTTTATAGCAGTATTGCATCAAAGTGATCGGAAGAGAACTGTAATGAAGTGGTGATTTCTTAGATCGAGCAGGAAACAGGTGGGCTAAAAATTATTCTTTTTTCCTGATTGCAGCTCATATTATGGAGATAAATAGTGTAAAGTCCATAAAAGATAACAAAAACTTAACCGTGTGTATCACGATAAGGAAAATAGAGAATTATAGAGATAAAAAGAGTTTAAGCGGTCTATTTGACCTGGATTAACCAAGAAGTGGATTTGGGCCAAAAATAAAATGTTATGATTATGAACGTTGCTTAACAAGTCTTGTTTCAAGGCTTCAGGCAATTGACAACATATTACCTCGGTAATATAATAAGAATGTTCTCTAAAAAGAGAATAAGCACA
>NZ_JBINJW010000026.1:0-38111 GCF_043951855.1 Proteiniclasticum sp. C24MP | reverse complement strand
ACGGTGGTGTGGGAGGTCGGTAACTGAAATAATCAGTTACCTCCTACCCGATCTGACAGTAAGAAGAAGTTTTGGATTAAAATTTCATGAATTAAGCCAACTTAAAGTGTCAGGCGATATAATGAAAGAAAACAGACTGGAGCGATAATGTGAAACGTATAGTGAACGGTATAGAATTTACAACTATTAACAAGGATTTCAGAAGGATCTTTGATGGCCTCTATGGTGGGAATCAGCATCTTTCCACAAAGCCCCTGGCTATGTTCGGCTGCGGGTCTGTGACCCTTAATAACCATGCGGCTTATACGGAAGGGAAATCCTATGTTCGAGAAGAACTGGTGAAGGATCAGAACCATATGTTCAGAAAGTATCTTCTGGGACCAACCACTGCACTACGATTCAAACTGGCTGCTCTGTGGTATTATGCCAGAAGAGGAAAAAGAGCCAAGGTGAAGATCATACATAGTTATGTGGGCAGTCTTCTTGGCCTGAGAGCCATGATGGTGGATATCAAGAAGCATATAGATGAAGACAATCCTGTACCTCTTATCGTAGGACTGAAGCTTTTTAAAGGCTATAGAGATGGACTTTATAATCATTGGGTAACCGTAACGGGATATGCGGATCACTTCAATGTTCTTGTCTCAAACAACGGGAAAATGGAAGTGATCAATCTGAAGGAACTTTCCGATAAGAGAATGTTTGTGGCTACCGCATCTATTACGATAAGTGAATAAGAAGTATAAAATGGAGCTGCTATTTCTTAGAATTTATATATAAATCAGCAATGAAACTGATTTCTACATTTTTCTCTTTTAGTGCTTTTTGCTACAGTTTCCAAATATCGGAAGTGTTTCTGATCCAATCACGACAAAAAAAGTGCCGCTGCAAAACTATATCACGTAGTTTTACGACGGCACTTTTTTGAGCCAGTGTGTCATCAGCACCTGACATATTTTCTTTTGAATCCCAGTCTTCCCCGGTCCAGTTCCTTTTGGATGGTGGCGATGGGGTGGATGGTTTTCGTCTTCTTCTCTTCTTTTATGAGGTCAATTTCGCCCAGTTCCTCTGCAATCTTCATTGCTTCCTCATGAAGGGGAAGGTAGGATAGGGCTATGGTATAGAGAAATTCACCCATGGCTTTCTTTGCATTCACGGGTGCTTCATGAATGGTTTCTTGCACTTGCCTCATCATGGAGAGGAGCTTCTCTTTGTTAAACTCGCTGTCCTTTCTGTTGCCCAAAAGCCAGCAGTAGCAGCTGTAGCCTGCGGACATTCTGAGGTCTTCTCTGCTTCTGATCCAACGATCCGCCACTTTCTGGGCGCTGTCGGACTCGGACAGCGTCACGGCAACGATGTAGTCGGAAATCATAAAGAAATAGGCATCATCCATCCATCTGTCATAGTCCGCTTCGCTCATACCATTGGGGTCAGCGATGATCCCTGCAAAGTACATGGCATCATAGTTTCCGGTGGCATAGAGCGCTTCTGCCAGAGGCTGATTGATACCGATCTTCTTTGAAAGAGGTTTCATGGCGCCTGTGGCTACACCGAAGAGAGGCTCTTTTGCACCTCTGCTCATATAGCTTTTCTTTGTGCGCTCTTTTCCAAGAGACGCCAGTTCTTTCATGACTGTTTCAAAATCAGGTGATTGCTTCTCCATATAGATTCTCCTACGCTTCTCTGTTTTTCAGAAATTCGATGATCTCCTCCGCATGACCTTCTGCTTTCACCTTGCGGTTCTCATAAATGACAATGCCTTCTTCATCGATGATGAAGGTGCTTCGCTGAATGCCGATGGATTTCTTTCCATACATGTTTTTTTCCGTCAGTACATCATAAAGAGCAGATGCTTCTGAGTCCTCATCTGAAAGCAGAACAAAAGGAAGGTCCAGCTTCGTGATGAACTTGTCATGGGAAGCAAGACTGTCTCTTGAAACACCGATGATGACTGCGTTTTCATCCCGAATTGCCTCGTTATGATCTCGGAAGCTCTCTGCTTCCAAGGTGCATCCAGGGGTATTGTCTCTGGGATAGAAATAGAGAATGACTTTTCTGCCTTTGTAGTCACTGAGAGAATGCTTCTTGTTATCGGAGCCCATAAGTGTAAAATCAGGGGCTTTTTCATGTAGTTTCACCAAAATCGATCACTCCTATAAATATTATTATCTCTATATTATAGCGGGAAGGTATGAACTGAAAATTAAGAAGCAGATAAGCTTTCTTTAGTATGATTGGTATGGTTTTGTAATCCCTATGAAATATGTTAAGATAGAAAAGAATTCACTGTAAAAGGAGTAAATTATAATGGAAAACAAAGTACTGGCAACTGTAAACGGAATCGAAATCACAGATGCGATCCTGGACAGCACAATTGCCTCATTAGCCCCAGAAAGAAGAAGTTATTTTGAATCTGAATATGGCAGAAAGCAGCTGCTGGATCAGCTGGTCAGTGTGGAACTGATCAACGCTTTCGGTTCAGAGCTTGGCCTTGAAAGCGATCCTCAGTACATGGCTCAGGTTGAGCAGGCGCTGAAGGACATCAAGTACAGCTTCACCATGAACAAGATTCTAGGAACCATAACCATCGAAGAGGATGAAGCGAAGGAAGTGTACGAATCCCATCCTGAAAGATATCAGGGTCAGGAAAGCATCAAAGCAAGCCACATTCTGGTAGATGATGAGAATCTTGCCAAAGACCTCATCACCAAGATCAGTAATGAGGAAATATCCTTTGAAGATGCAGCAAGAGAACATTCAAGCTGTCCATCCAAGGAACAGGGTGGAGACCTTGGAGAATTCGGAAGAGGCATGATGGTCAAGGAATTTGAAGATGCAGCCTTTGCCATGAACGAAGGGGAAATGACAAAGAGCCCGGTATCCACACAGTTCGGATACCACATCATCAAGACCACTGAAAAGAAGGGTGCTGAGCCACAGAAGTTTGATGACGTCAAGGAAGAAGTCATGAACAAGATGCTTCAGGATAAGCAGATGGAATACTACACAAAGCTTATGACAGAGCTTCAGGAAAAGTTTCCTGTAGAATACAAGAAATAGTAAGATGCAAATGAAAATCTCTTTCGAATCTTTTCAATCGATTCGAAAGAGATTTTTTCGTTCCATTACACAATGAAAGTATGAGGGTCATCTTAGAGAAGATGTGGAAGCAGTTCTCCGAAATTCTCGATATAGGTGTGGCAGATGCCTAGGATCTCCTCTTTTCTGTCTTCAGAGAACTTATCATGGACGCCGAATACCTTCATGCCTGCCTTTCTCGCGCCGGTCATGGCTGCGGGAATGTCCTCAAAGACCGCGATGCTTTCAGGAGCGATGTCCATGAGCTTTGCTGCCAGAAGATAGACATCAGGCTCCACCTTGGTTTTTCCAGCCATATCCGTTGTGACGATGACATCAAAGAAATGGGCGATGCCTTTGGAAGATACGGTATCTTCCAGGAGCTCCTTGGAGGAGCTGGTGGCGATGGCCATCTTGATGCCTTTTGCCTTCAGTGCGGTAAGAAGAGGAAGAGCGTTGTCCTTCAGTAGGACATTGTGGGTATATTCATGCTTCGCCTGGGTGTTCCAGTGGTTTTTGATATCCTCCACGGATTCAGGAAGGCTGAACTCTCTTTTGAAGTACTCCGCGGTTTCATGGAAACTCAGATGAGAAATGTTTCCCATGAGATCCTCCGGCAGCATTTCAATGCCCTGCTTCAGGATGAAATCTTCATCAATCTTTCTCCATACCCACATGGAATCAATGAGTGTTCCGTCCATGTCAAAAATGACCCCTTTGATATTATCAAACATATGTTATGTACCTCCTAAAAAACATGCACTGCCAGTGCAAAGAAACTTCCGATGATGCCACCGGCGATGACATCTGATGGATAATGTACGCCCAGATATACCCTTGAAAGTGCCACGAGAAGTGCCAGCAGAAGATAGGCAGTGGATGCCACATGACCATTTGTCACCAATGCGGCAGTGACTGCCAGGCTAAATGCTGCAGTGGTATGCCCGGATGGAAAGGAAAACTGATCTACGCCGATCTTGAGACTCTTCAGTTCGATGATGGTCTCAAAGGGTCTTTTTCTTTTTATGGCATTCTTCAGAATGCCCACGGTGATGGAAGAGAGAATCAGTGCTGCAGCAGCATAGAGAGCAAAGTCGTTTATTTTGCTTACAGGAAGAAAGAGGAAGGCAAGGATGAATCCTATGGCGAAAACATCCGATCCCATATACGTTGCAGCAACAAAAAAGTAGTCCAATGGTTTTCTTTTGATTTTCTGGTTGATGTAGATAACAGCACGTTCATCCCAGATTCTGATTTTCTCTATCATATTTTTCCTCACTCGCCTTTAGATATGTAAGATATTATACCCTATTTTCGGTCCAGTTTCACCCATAGGAATGAGCAGGTAACCAATCAGGAAAAAGTGCTTTCTTGTGTTAACGCTGATTTGCCTATAAAATGTAAGAGAATATGAGAGAAGAAGGAAAGTGGGTTGACTATGAACTATTTACTGCCAGGAGAAACGCTGGAAGATCTGGAGAGAGAGGGCCTTAAAATCATACAGAAAGAGAAGGGATTCCGGTTCGGTGTGGATGCGGTTCTTCTGTCAGATTTTGCCAGGGTGAGAAAGAATGATCTGGTGATGGATTTCTGCACCGGCACGGGCATACTGCCTATTCTGCTATATGGGAAAAGCCATGCCAGGCAGATCATGGGCATCGAGCTTCAGGATGAATTTGCGGAAATGGCGAAAAGAAGTGTGGACCTGAATCAGATTGAAGACAAAGTGAAGATCCTGAAAGGAGACATCAAAGATGAGAAGCTCCTGAAAAGTCTTCCGAAGTTCAATGTGGTTACAGTGAATCCTCCTTACAAGAAAGAAAACAGCGGTATCATCAACGAAAAGGATGCGCTGACCATCGCAAGACATGAAGTCAGCCTGAATCTGGAAGATGTGATCAGTGGGGCAAGAACTGTGCTGAAGGACCAGGGAAGGTTCTATATGATTCACAGACCGGAAAGACTTGCGGACATTCTGACCCTCATGAGAAAGTACAGAATTGAACCAAAAAGATTAAGGATGGTCTATCCCAACACGAAGAAGCCGCCGACCATGGTTCTTGTGGAGGGGCTAAGAGACGGAGGAGAATTTCTCAAGGTGGAAGCGCCCTTATATGTCTACAATGACGATGGAACCTATTCCGATGAAATCAGAAGAATTTATGGAGATGATAGAAAATGACGAGACTATATATGGTACCGACACCCATCGGCAATCTGAAGGATATCTCATTGCGTGTACTGGAAGTCCTTAGTGAAGTGGATCGCATCGCATGTGAGGATACCAGGGTCACAGCGAAGCTCTTGAATCGCTACGAAATCAGAAAGCCTCTCATAAGCTATCGTGAACATAACGAGATGGAAGCTTCCGCTTTTATCCTGGACAAGGTGGAAGCGGGAGAAAACATCGCGCTGGTGACAGATGCCGGTATGCCTGGCATTTCGGACCCGGGAGAGGTCATCGTGAAAAAGGCCATTGAAAGAGGCATTGAAGTGAATGTTCTGCCAGGACCATCTGCCCTGATCAATGCGCTTGTTTCTTCAGGTCTTGATACCGGAAGATTCACCTTCATCGGATTCCTGGACAAGGCAAAGAAGAAAAAGAGAGATGAGCTTCAGCTTCTCAAAGAAAGAGAAGAAACGCTGATCTTCTACGAAGCGCCTCATCGGATCCTGGATACCCTTAGCGCTGTTATGGAAGTGTTCGGAGACCGCAGAGTTTCTCTTTCACGAGAACTGACGAAGCTTTATGAAGAGCATCTGAGAGGGACCATCAGTGAAGTGCTGAAGAGCTTCGAAGAAAAGCAGCCCAAAGGAGAATTCGTACTGGTTGTTTCAGGAAAATCTCAGGAAGAGATTCAGATGGAGCGTGAGGAAGGATTCATCCATTTATCCATAAAGGAACATATTCTGGAAGTGATGAAAGAAGGTCTCACGAAGAAAGACGCAGTGAAAAAGGTGGCGGAGCTCAGGGGAATCCCCAAGAAAGAGGTCTATAAGGAAAGCCTGGATCTTTAAGTGCATGAGCCGGAAAATGCAAATGTGATAAAAGCATCAGATAAACAGGAAGAACACTGAAAATGTTTGATATATGGTATTTATTAACATATAATAAAGTTAAAGTAAGTGTTAAATAAGGATGTGAATGTATGAGTGAACAGAATGATCCTACAGCGATCAGTATTGAGGATTCTGTAAAGGTGAAAGCCAAGAGCAGTACGCTGCCTTTGAAGGATTTCCCCAAATACGATCTATTCTTGTCTCAGGTCATCGAGTTTCTGGAAGACTTGTTCAATGACGAGACCTACACCATCAATATCATACAGAATTATATCAAAAGCGATGTCATCGCCAAACCTCATCAGGGGAAAAAGAAAGGATATACGAATATCCATCTGATCCAGCTGGTTTTCGTGAGCTACATGCGACCTGTACTCAGTACGGAAGAGATCAAGAAGGTGTTCAATCTCGCTTTCAATGACATCAACAATCGTGAGGATGATATCATCTCCTGGGAAACAGCCTATGAACTTTTCTATGAAATCCAGAAGAATCAGGCTAAATCCACGTCCAACCTCATTATCGATGAAAAGAAACTACGAGGATATGTGGATGAGCTCAATATCAGGGAAGAGGACAAGGAAAGAATTTTTGTTTTCATTTCTGTTCTGGCGCTGGTGGCAAAAGCCAGCTTCATCAAGAATACAGCCAAGGAACTGATCAACTAGATTTCGCTGCTTCACCCATTGCATGCATAGTTAGCTATGGGGTGAGAAATATGGAAGTACTGATTGATGCCTGTGCCAATATCGGGTTTCCCATGGTCATTGCCATCTATCTTCTGACCAGGATCGAAGGCAAGATGGAGAACCTGACGATCAGCATTAACAAGCTCAGCGGCGCACTAGAAAAATCACTGTAGCAAAGCGGAAAAAATGAAAGAGTGCATAGCAGTATGCAGAAGAAGAGTCCCGAAAGGGACTTTTCTGCTTCCTGCTCATCGTGATTCATAGATGAGACGCAGGTAGACATTGTTCAATTCCAGACTGTATTCATAGCTATTTAGTGGTATAATTCTTATAATGTAAACGATAGAAACAAGCTTGGGGTTATTATGATTGATATAAAGATATCCGTTAGGAATATAATAGAATTCGTGCATCGATATGGGGACATCGTTTCCTCCACCATGGGTGCAAGTCCTCAGAGAATGGAAGAAGGAACCCGCGCTCATGTGAAGATTCAGAAGCAAAGACAAAAAGAAGACTCGTCCTATGAAAAGGAACAGTATCTGAAATATGAGATTCTGTTTGATGATATAAGGTTCACAGTGGATGGAAGAGCGGACGGCATGGTCAGAGGCAGGTATATTGAGGAAATCAAATCCACCTATGCGCCACTGGAAGATGTGGACGAAGACTTCAACAGGCTCTACTGGGCTCAGGTGATGTTCTATGGGTTCATGTACATGGAAGAGCATAAGACGGAGAATATTCTGCTGCTGCTTACCTATTTCAATCTGGATACAGAGGTATCCAAAACCTTCGAAAGAACCTGCAGCTATGAAGAGCTGAAAACCTATGTAAGTGAAACCATTGAAGAATACCTGAAATATGTGAGAGAAGATGCCAGGTGGAAGAAGGAGAGAAATGAATCCTTAAAGAAGCTTCAGTTTCCTTTCCTGAATTACAGAACAGGCCAGAGAGATCTGGCTGTGGATGTGTATCGGACGGTCAGGCAAGGGGGAAAGCTTTTTGCAAAAGCGCCTACAGGTATCGGAAAAACCATATCCACCCTGTTTCCGGCAGTGAAAGCCATAGGAGAAGGGGAAGCGGACCGGATCTTTTATCTCACAGCCAAGGGGACATTGAAGACTGTGGCGGAAGAAGCAGTTGAAATCATAAAAAACAAAGGCGGGAGCGTGAAGTTTCTCACCATCACCAGTAAGGAAAAGGTCTGTCTTAATGATGAAGTGAACTGCAATCCCGATCAATGCACTTTTGCAGAAGGACATTATGACCGGATCAATGAATGCATACTGGATATTCTGAAGAATGAGAGAAGCTACTCCAAAGAGATGATCATCTCCTATGCCAGGAAGTACAGAGTCTGTCCCTTTGAGCTTTCTTTAGACCTTTCCTATTTCAGTGATCTCATCATCTGTGATTACAACTATGTGTTCGATCCCAGGGTCTACTTAAGAAGATTCTTTATGGATGTACGGGAAAACTATATATTTCTTGTGGATGAAGCCCACAATCTTGTGGACAGATCAAGAGACATGTACTCCGCTGTGCTGACGAAGGACATGGTCATGGAAGCGAAAAAGGCCGGGGAGAAATTCTCGTATCTCAAGCGCTCCTTGACAAAGCTCAACAAGAAGTTCATAGAGATGAGAAAAGTGCTGGAGGAGAAAGAGGGAAAGCAGCACTACTTCGGTGTTTCCGACGATCTGATCTTCACCCTCAAGGATTTTCTCATGGCTTTTGAGATCTTCCAGAAGGAAGTCAGAGAAGATTTTGAAGGACGGGATAAGATACTGGATCTCTTCTTTGCGGTGAACGGCTTCCTTAATATAGCTGAAATCTATAATGACGGATATGTGACCTATGAGGAAAACAGCGGAGCCAATGTGATCATCAAGCTTTTCTGCGTCTATCCAAGAGATATTCTCATCGATGTGTTCAAAAGAGCCAAGGCTTCCATTCTGTTCTCCGCCACTTTGTCACCTATGAGCTACTATTTTGATGTGCTTGGAGGAGAAGAGGAGGATTACAGAAAAACACTGGGGTCTCCTTTTCCAAAGGAGAATCTCAAGGTCTATCTGGACAGAAGCATCGATACGAGATACAGAAAAAGAGAAGAAAGTTTTACTGGTATCAGTGAAAACATTTATAAAATGATGAGCAGTAAAAAAGGAAACTATATCGCCTTTTTCCCGTCCTATAAATATATGCGTGATGTTCATGAAATATTCATGGAAAAGTACGGAGAGTGCTTTGAAACTTATATACAGGAACCAAGTTTAGGTGAAAAAGAACGAGGAGAAGTGCTGTCACTGTTTTATGTGGAAAGAGAGAAGAGTTTTGTGGCATTCATGGTATTAGGCGGGATATTTTCTGAGGGAATCGATCTTGCGGGTGATGCGCTCATTGGAACTTCAGTTGTCGGCGTAGGCTATCCTCAGGTGTCCTATGAAAGGGATCTGATCCGAGATTATTTCGCCAGAGATAATCTGGGCTTCGAGTATGCCTATATTTATCCTGGGATCAACCGAGTCCTGCAGGCGGCTGGAAGAGTGATCCGTTCTGAAACGGATCAGGGGCTTGTTCTTCTGATGGATCTGCGTTATTCCTGGGCACAGTATAAACATCTTCTGCCGGAGGAATGGCAGCCGTTATGGGACTGGAAAAATCAGAACTAATGTCTGATTTTAACAGGTGAAATGTGAAATATTTTTAATGAAGCTTAATCAATTGACAGAACTTATGAATTAATTATAACATTAGGTAGACATTGAATAATTTTAGTATGAAAGGAGTAGATTATGTTAAGCAAACGAGCAAAAAAAGTATTGTTGCATACTAGTATTGCCTTAGTGATGAGTCTTTCCGCTACGGCTTTACCGATGAATATGATCGATACAGTTGTAGAAGCGGCAGTAATCAATACTCAGACAGGAAATCTTACAGTCACTGCATATTCTTTATGGGCATACAACGGTCCTGACTGGAATGCAAAGGCAAGAACATATAGCAAGGGCACAACACTCCAGGTCACAGAAAAGCATTCCGTAGATGGAAAAGAGATGTATAAACTGTCCAATGGACTGTACATCAGCGCAAATCCGTCCTATGTGTCATTTTCTGCAACAGCAGCTGCTGCACCGACTGCACCGAGCACGACCACGGATAAGAGAGAAACCACAGCGAATCTCAATATGAGAAGCGGTGCAAGCCTTTCAAACTCCATTCTGCTCACCATACCTAAGGGAACCACTGTGACCGTACAGTCTGTTTCAGGTTCCTGGGCAAAGGTCAGTTACAGTGGAAAGACCGGATATGTTTCCACAAACTATCTTAAAACAGTGACTACATCAACGCCGACGCAGCCTGAAAATACAGCGCCTGAGTCTGGTACAGATATCAGAAAGACCACGGCGAATCTCAATATGAGATCCGGGGCAGGGACTAATAACAGTATTATATTGACAATTCCAAGGAATACCACAGTCACAGTATTAAGTCAGAGTGGAGGCTGGGCGAAGGTCACCTATGGCGGAAAGACCGGATATGTTTCCACCAGCTATCTGACTACCGTTTCAACAACTACTCCAGCACCGGCACCAACACCAGAACCACCTGCAAGTGTTGAAAATGACGTGAGGCAGACCACGGCGAATCTCAATTTCAGAAGCGCAAGCTCCATCACAAGCAGTGTGCTGGGCGTTATTCCGAAAGGTACAAAACTCACCGTACAGAGTGTTTCAGGGACCTGGGCAAAGGTCAGCTATGGTGGAAAGACCGGATATGTTTCGACGAACTATCTGTCCAAAGTATCCACATCGGCACCGACCCCGGCACCAACCCCAACACCTGAACCTTCCAACGATTATAGAGAAACCACTGAAAACCTCAATATGAGAAGTTCAGGAAGTATTTCAGCGACAATTCTCCTCACCATTCCGAAAGGAAGCAAGGTGACAGTATTAAGTGAAAGTGGAGGCTGGGCGAAACTGATCTATAACGGCAGAACCGGTTATTCCTCGGCAGCATATCTCAAGAAGCTGACGGTGGAACCTGCACCGACTCCAGAACCTACTCCAACACCGGAGCCGACGCCAACACCGGAGCCGACGCCGACACCGGAGCCTACTCCAACACCGGAGCCAACGCCGACCCCAACACCTGAACCGACTCCAGAACCCACCCCGGAGCCAACTCCTGAGGAACCTGTTGTTGTGAACAGCAAGATGATCATCACAGGGAATCTCAACTTGAGAGCAGAGCCGGATGGAACTTCAACGGTACTGACGGTGCTTCCTAAGGGAACCATCGTAACAGTGGAGTCTTTTACCGGCAAATGGGGAAAACTTACCTATAACGGTTATGTGGGATATGCTTCACAGAACTATATGAGTCCTTATGATGAACCGGAAGTGGAAGTACCTGCAGATGAGGATATTCGTGAAAACACATATAATCTTAATCTCAGAAGCGGTCCTGGAACAAACTACGGCATCATCCTGACCATTCCTCAGGGAACGAAGCTGACCATCGAAAAGATCGAAGGAAGCTGGGCTCAGGTCACCTACAGCGGCAGGACCGGATATGTTTCCATCGACTACCTCACAAAGGTATCTGGCCCGGATACACCACCGGTGACGGAAGAACCTTCCGAATCCGATTCCATCATTAAGATTGAAGGACCTTCAGGAACACTGGAGTATGCGGATGTCACTGTGAAGGGGTATGTGCTGACAAATGACTCCGTGAAGCAGGTTGATATCATCATCAACGGTGTCACCATAGGAGTTGCAGAAATCAATATGAAGAGGGATGACATCCTTGCTTCCAATCCGGAATTTGCCAATGCAGGAACCAGCGGGTTCAGGCTCATCGTCGGGAAAGACAGATTCAACAATGGTGCAAATCAGGTGACCACCAGCGCGAAAATGGCCGATGGAAGCACGGTGAAGACTTCTGTAAGCTTCACTTACAATAGACCGGTCATTGAAGCCGAAGGCAAGCTGGATCACATGGATGTGGTAAACTACAAGAATGAGGATATTCTTGTTTCCGGCTACGGCAAATTAGATGCAGGCGTTAAGAATGTGCGCGTATATCTGAACGGAAGAGCTCAGGGGACAGCGCAGTATGGAATTTCCCGTGCGGATGATGAGAATCTCAATACAGGATATGAATATCTGATCAAGAGGAACAATCTCTTCCCCGGAAAGAACACCATCAAGGTGGAAGTGAACGGAAACAATGGAGAAAAGCTGACTTACAGCAAGGAGATCAATGTTGAAAAGATCCCTACCATTGTTGTGGACGCGGGTCATGGCGGTAAAGACAGCGGAGCAAGAGGAAATCTGAATGGAACGTATGTATATGAGAAAGTCTATGTTCTTCAGTATGCCCTGGCTTTGGATGCTGAACTTAAGAATGCAGGATTCAAGACCATTCTGACCAGAGGAAATGATACCTTCATCGAACTGGCCGACCGTGCAAGAATCGCAAACGAGGCTCATGCAGATCTGTTCTTCAGTATCCATCATGATTACAGCCCTGACAGCAGTTCACAGGGAGCATTTGTCATCTATCCATCCTACAAGGTATCCAGCATATCCGAGTCGTCCATCAGAGAAAGCATCGATGCGGCAGGATATGTGAAACAGTCCTTCATCTCCATGGGATTCAGAAACAGAAGAGATGGAACGGACCAGAGCATTTCAGGTCATACACTGGCAGTGCTGAGACAGACTGAGATGAGATCGGTCCTGACTGAAATCGGATATATGTCCAATGCGGAAGACCTGTCAAAAATCATTGACCCGGTATTCCAGAAAGCCATGGCGAAATCCCTGGCAGCTCAGATCAAAGCATACTTTGGTATGTAGATGAATCAGTAGTGATGAAGTTTCATATCCCTGTGCAGGAAAGCTGCACAGGGATATTTTCATGTTTCTTCTCATTTGCTGCATTTTGCAAATGGACATTCCGGAAAAATGATCCATAATAGAAGTAGAGTTTTGTAAGAAGAAGGGAAGCAGCATGAAATATAAAATCGGGATCGATATTGGCACCACAAATATAAAGGCAGTGCTCTATGACGAGAATCTCAATAGAGTCTCCATGTCCAGTGAAGGGTTAAGGACCTATCATGACCAGATGGGTTATGCAGAGCAGAATCCGGAGGAGGTCCTGAATGCGTTTTACCGGGTCCTGGATGAGATTCTTCTATCCATGTCAGGTCAGAAGAAAGAGGTGGAGCTTCTTTCTTTTTCCAGTGCCATGCATTCTCTGATCCTCATGGGAAAGGACCATGAACTTCTTACGAGAAGCATCATCTGGTCAGACAACAGGGCTGTAAATGAAGTGGAAGAGTTCAAAAGAAATGAGGACTGGCTGAAGCACTACAGAAATACCGGAACGCCCATCCATCCCATGAGTCCTTTCTTCAAGCTGCTGTGGATTGGAAAGAACACCGGACTACTTGAGAAAACCGGAAAAATCATGGGCATAAAAGAATATATACTGATGCATCTCACGGGAGAGTGTGTCATGGATTATTCCATGGCCTCGGCCACAGGAATGCTGAACATTCATAATCTGGCCTGGGATGAAGAAGCGCTGAGGCATGCCGGAATCACCGAAGCGCTTCTGCCTGCGCTTAAGGATGTGACAGAAAAGGTCTCTGTGGAAAACAGAAGTATACTTGAGAAACCAGGACTTTCCTCCGAACTTGAAATCATGCTGGGCGCATCAGACGGCTGTCTTGCGAACCTTGGAAGTCAGGCGCTTCATAGGGGAGAAACGACGGTGACCATAGGCACCAGCGGAGCGGTGCGCATGACTGTGGATGCGCCTGTTCTGGATGATGCGGGCAGGACCTTCTGCTATTATCTCATGAAAGACAAGTGGGTCATCGGTGGAGCAGTGAATAACGGCGGTAATGTGCTGGCTTGGCTGGGAAGAACGATTCATGAAGAAGAGGAGACAATCTATAAGGACCTTGAGAACCGGGTTAAGGATATTCCGAAAGGAAGTGAGGGGCTGCTCTTCATCCCGTATCTTCATGGAGAAAGGGCACCGCACTGGGATGGAAGACTAAATGCCTCCTTCATTGGTCTTAGCGCTTTTCATGGGAGGGACCATCTGATCCGGTCTGCAGTGGAAGGTATGGTTTTCAATCTCAGGGAAGTATGGGAAATGCTTACTGCATTATCCGGAGACAGCACCACAATCATCGCTTCAGGGGGATTTCTTGAAAGTGCGGTGTGGACCGGAATCCTTTCCGATGTTTTCGGGCGGGATATTGAGATATCTGATGCCGCAGACAGCAGCTGCCTGGGCGCCGTGCTTCTGGATCATGAACCAGAGGGTCTGAAGGCGCAAGGGCATAGAGAAACCATGAGATGCACGAACGAGAATCATGAGGAATATCAGCTTTATTATAGGAAATATATCTGGTATGCGAAGAAAATGGCAGCGCTTCAGAAAGAAGCGCGGGAAATGTTCGAATAAAAAACTGCAGCCTATGCCGGCTGCAGTTTTTATTGTTATGTGCTAATAGCGTATTTCGATGGAATAGGAATGCACTCTGATTTCATGGGGTTTCAGAAGGATGTTGTCTTCCTTTTCCATGAATTCTCCATGGAAGTCCTCATAGTCGGCATGTCCTGCCCAAGGCTCGATGCAGATGAATGGTGAGGAGCCTGAAGTGGTCCAGATTCCAAGGAAAGGAAATTCACGGATGTGGAAGCGCACTTCCTTGTTGCTTTTTCTGCTTTTCAGGGAGAGGTATTCTGATTTCAGGTTCTGAAAGATCAGTGCGTCTTCCTTGAAGAGAGATTTTTCAAGATCGATTCTTGTGACGTTCTTTCCGAAAGGACTCTTGTTTCGCTTCAGAAGCCCAGTCTGACTGTCAAGTCCGATGGTCTGGAGATCTTCCGCATGCTGGAATTCCAGATAATAATCGGTGAAGCTCTCTGCTCTATTTCTTGGGGCAAGAAATGCCGGATGTGCGCCGACGGAATAAGCGAGGTCTGTCTCACCGGTGTTTTCAGTCTTATATCCTACGGTGATTTTCTTTCCTTCCAGGATATACTCCACGATGAACCTGAAGTGGAAGGGGTACAGTTTCAGCGTTTCTTCACTGCTTTCCAGCAGGAAGCTGACCTTGTTTTCGGTCCGTTCCAGAATACTGAAAGGCATATTTCTTGCAAAGCCGTGTCTTCTGACGGGATAGGAGATTCCCTGATGCAGAAGCTGGTTCTGATTCAGGACTCCGACCACAGGAAACAGATGCGGTGCACTGTAGCCCCAGTACTTCTCATCTCTGAGCAGATATTCCTGACCTTCCATATCTTTGATGCTGACAAGTTCTGCGCCAAGTTCAGTGAGTTCGATGCTGAGATAGGTGTTCTGTAAGACGATCATATCGATTCCTCCCGAGTTTATCTTCTTTCCTTCAAGTATATCATCAAAGTACTTTGAAATTGTTGAATTTCTGTGAGGAATCCCTGCTCATTGGGAGAGAACCGCATAATTAAGTTATGAAAGGGGTTGGTAATAATGGCAGTAACAGTAACAAATCTATCCAAGGACCTGATTCTTACTTTTGAGAGGTTCAACGACCAGGGGAAATCCGTGGGCGAAACCAGAAGAGTGAGAAACTTCAAAGTGGGGGCACTTCCTGAAGATCTTCATGAAGTGGCACTCATGATTGCGGCTTTATCCGAGCAGAACTGCGAAGGTATCAGCATGCAGGACGTCAGCGAAATCACAGCGGCATAGGAGGTAGGAAATTATGAATACTCTTACAATGACTTTCCAGACCAAGGAAGGTAAAAATTACAACCTGAGACTTCCCAAGGTGAGAACCGACATCACGGACCTGGAAGTGGAGGAGCTTATGAGCGCCATCATTTCAAAGAATCTCTTCTTTGAAGGAGAAAAGGAACTGGAATCCATAGGATCCGCTTCCATCAACAGGGAAGAGGAAATCATCGCATAAATGAAATGAAGGTGGGCTGATCATCCGAAAGGGTGGTGAGCCCACCTTTTTCATCACGTTTTTTTCGCAGGCTGATTTCATTTCAAGGGTTAACCGGATGTTTTCTCTTTGTTCACGGTAATGTCTTTGGGAATAAGGACATATCTATTGTATAATTTTAGTAACAGTATGTGGTTATACGATGAAAACCCTATAACCGAAGGGGGTACGATATGAAAAATGCACTGGAATTCATGAATGGGTTTCTGAAGAAAATCAAAAGGGATGACAGCATAGCCTATGCATACCAGCTTACCTATGGGCTTCTTCTGTCCATCTTCCCCTTTCTGATCTTTCTCATGACACTTATTGCCTATCTGGGACTGGATACCAGCTATGTGCTGAATCTCATGAAGACGAGTTTTCCGGAGGAAATCTATAAACTGGTCAGCGGACCTGTGATAGACCTTGTTCAGAATCAGAGAGGCGGCCTTTTATCCGCATCTGTATTTGCGGCAGTCTACACATCATCAGGAGGGTTCAGGGCGTTCATGAAGGGGATGAACAAGTCCATGGGATACACGAACAATCGTGGGATTCTATACAAGTACCTCATTTCCATCGTATGGGTGATCATGCTGGCGACGACTATACTCCTTGCACTGGTGGGAATCGTATTCGGAAAGCAGATTCTAGGACTCATCACCTCCTACTTCCCGCACTTTCCAGCAGCAGGACTCATTGAAGTGTTAAGAATCATCGTACCGGTGGCACTTCTTTTCGGTATTCTTTCTCTGGCATATATGTTCATACCGATCCGAAACATCAGGTTCAAGTATGCTTTTCCTGGCGCAGTTTTTTCGACGCTGCTCTGGATTACAGTCACCTTTCTGTTCCAGTTCTATGTCAATAACTTTGCCGATTATTCCAGATTCTATGGAACCCTTGGAGCTGTGATCGGTCTTCTGCTATGGCTGTCACTGACGTCGATCATCATGATAGTCGGTGCATCGCTGAATGCTTATCTGATAGAGGTCAAGGATGTGAAGCATCCCTTCCTTCGTAAAAAGAAATCTGATGATCAGGACATGTACCGGAATATGGATGGAGAAAAAATGGAGAATGAGGAAGAAACACTTTCCATTCCTGAGCGGAAATTTGAAGCGCTGAAGGAACGATTCCGAAAGACCATGGAGGCGAAAGAAGAGAAGGAAGACCAGTAAGACAGGTTCGAAGAAAGTTACAGGCGTTCTGCTTCAGAAAAGCAGGACGCTTTTTATCATGATGCGGCTAATATAAACTTTCTAAGAACAATGGTCTAAGTCATTTATCTTCTCTTATCATACTATATTCTTCATAGTATAATTTAGGGTAAAAGACAGGTGGTGAATGCATGATTTTAGGTACTGGGATTGATATCATTGAAATTGAAAGAGTCCATACTGCCTTCCATACGGAAAGAAGAAAGAATCGAATCTTCACGGAAGGTGAAATTGAAAAAAGCGGACAGTCCAAGTCAAGGCTGGCCGGATTCTATGCGGCCAAAGAAGCGTTCTCCAAAGCCCTGGGTACGGGAATCAAAGGAATCTCCTTCAAGGAAATCGAAGTGCTGAAGGATCAGGAGGGAAAACCCTATTTCAACATGGAGCCGCTGAAGGACCACCTGAAAGAAAGATTCGGAGAGAAGAAGTTTCACGTTCATCTGACCATTTCCCATGATCGGGAAAGAGCTATTGCCATGGTTATTATCGAGGAGGAGAAGTAATGCATGTTACAGATGTCAAAGCGATGAGAGAAATGGACAGACGTGCCGTTTCGGAATATGGAATCCCGGGAATCCTTCTCATGGAAAATGCCGCCATGGCTGTGATGAATCATCTGGATCTGTCTCTCCACTATTTTGTTCTGGTATGTGGCCCTGGCAACAATGGCGGGGATGGATTTGCTCTTGCCTGGAAACTGAAGAAACTGAATAAGGAAGTGGATGTGTTCTACGTATCCGATGGGAAAGAACCTGAAGGGGATGCGAAAATCTATTACGACATCATAAGAAAAACCGATGTCTCTGTGGAAGTGATGTCTGATTCCGAAAATCTGTGGTCCTTCATTGAAGCGCTGAGAGATGCGGATCTGGTGGTGGATGCCCTTCTGGGAACAGGCCTAAGCAGAGAGATTTCTCCGCTTTTCAGAGAAGTCATTGAATACATGAATGATTTCTCCGAAAAGACTCTATCGGTGGATGTTCCTTCAGGTTTGTCGGCGGATTCAGGCATGCCGATGCCTCTAGCGGTGAAAGCATCTAAAACGGTCACTTTTGAAGCCATGAAACAGGGACTTCTTTCCTATACGGCCATTCCCTATACCGGTGTTCTTGTAATGGAGAGAATCGGAATTCCGGAAAGACTCAAGGAGGAAGTCTCCGATGCGGTATATCTAACCGATGAAGAGGATGTCATGAAGATCCTTCCGGACAGAGAGATCACCGGACATAAGAACCAGTACGGGAGGGTGCTTGTGGTGGCCGGATCAAGAGGATTCACAGGAGCGGCCATGCTGAGCGCAGAAGCGGCCCTTGCAACAGGCTCAGGTCTTGTGACACTCTGTTCCTATAATGAAACCATGGGCGTTCTGGTGCCCAGGCTCACGGAAATCATGAGCCTCTATGAGAACAACCTGGAAGAGGGCGTCCGGAGAGCCGACATTGTGGCCTTCGGTCCAGGACTGGGCCCTTCCCGGGACACCCTGAAGCTTCTTTTAAGGGTGGTCAAGACCCTTCAGGAAGAAGAGAAGACAGGATCTACACTGGTCATAGATGCCGATGGACTGAATGTGCTGGAAGGGAAATGTGAAATACTAAAGCCTCTTTGCTTCCATGTGGTTCTTACACCGCATCCGGGAGAGATGGCAAGGCTCACCGGGAAAACGAAGAAGGAAATCGAAGAAAACAGAATAGACGCTGCAAAGAGCTTTGCGAAGGAGCATGGCGTCATCGTCGTCCTTAAGGGATACCATACGGTGATCACAGATGGAGAAAGAGTGAACATCAATTCCACAGGTTCTTCAGCTATGGCTCAGGGTGGCATGGGAGATGCCCTGACGGGAATCATCGCCTCCTTATCGGGACAGGGGATTTCTCCTTTCGAAGCTGCAGTGCTTGGCACCTATATACATGGATGCATCGGGGATCAGCTGGCGAAGGAACGCTACAGTGTGAAAGCTTCGGAAATCATCGAGAATATCCCGTATTACATGAAAAAGCTCCAATTCAGAAAAAAAGAGACCTGTAAATGAGAATCAGCCCGGATGCGTGACGATGAATATGAAATATCAGGCAAAGTAATGAAATCATCTATGAGGTTATGATAAGATAATAGATGGACAAAAATTCAGAGTTTATGGGAAATAAGATAAAGGGAGCGCTTCAAATACAATGAGGAACGAAAAAATGAGACCTTTATGGGCAGAAATCAATCTCGATCATCTGGCATATAATGTCAGGAACATCAAGAAGCTTGTGGGAAAGAGCAGGCTGGTAGCCATCGTCAAGGCCGATGCCTATGGTCATGGCGCGTCCTGTGTAGCACAGACCATGGTGGAAGCCGGTGCGGAAGCCTTCGGTGTGGCAGTGATCACAGAAGCGCTTGAGATGAGAGAGAGCGGAGTCAGAGAAACGATCATGGTTTTAAGCTATACGCCTCCGGCTTATTATTCTGATGCCATCAATCATGACATCATACTGAACTGCCTTTCCTATGAGGATGTGGAGAGGCTGGACCAGGTGGCCGGAAAGCTGGGAAAAACCGCGAAGATTCTCATCTCTCTGGATACAGGTATTGGCCGGGTAGGATTCCAGCCGGATGAAGAAGGCATTGCTGAAATCATACGGATGAAGAAGCTGAAGCATATCGAGATGAACAGCATTTACACCCATTTCGCTTCAGCAGACTACGAAGATAAGAAAACCACCTATATTCAGCTTGAAAAATATAAAGCCGCCATCACGAAGCTGAAAGAAGCGGGAGTTGTTTTTGAACATGAACATGTGGCAAACAGTGCTGCAATTGTAGACCTTAAGGAGACTTATCTGGAAAGCGTGCGGCCGGGCATCATCCTCTATGGATATCATCCTTCCGATGAGGTGAAGAAAGAGAACCTGTCTCTGAAACCTGTCATGAGCATCAAGGGCCGAATCATCCAGCTGAAGACGGTACCCAAGGGGACCGGCATCAGCTACGGACACAAGTTCATCACGGAGAAAGAGGCGACCAGGATTGCAACGATTCCCATCGGATATGCCGACGGATACTTCCGTGGACTTTCGGGAAAAGCCAAGGTCATCGTCCATGGCGTTCTATGCCCTCAGGTGGGCTCCGTCTGCATGGACCATATTATGGTGGATGTGACTGAAGTTCCGGATGTGAAGGTGCTGGATGTGGTGACGCTTATGGGGGAAGAAAACGGTGTTTCCTTCACGGCGGACCATATGGCGAAGATCCTTGGAACCATACCTTACGAAGTGGTCTGTGCGGTTTCCAAGAGAGTGCCCAGAATCTACATGAAAAATAATGAAGAAATCGAAAGAAGAGAATACGTGTAGGAGCAAAGATGAAGAAATACAAAGAATATGTACTCATTACCTTCGGGTCTGCCCTTGTGGCGCTGGCCATTCAGCTGTTTTTCGTACCCAATCAGATTGCGCCAGGTGGTGTATCTGGGATCGGACTGGTGCTGAATTCAGTAACGCCACTGGTTTCCGTATCCACCTATGTCATCATACTTAATATCATTCTGTTTCTCCTGGCATTTCGGCTTCTGGGTGGAGGCTTCGGGTTCAAGACCATCTATGCAAGTTTCTCCCTATCCATCATCATGTGGATCATCGAGAACATCATCAGACCGGAGAATATTACAGACGATCTCATGCTGGCCAGTATCCTGGGGATCCTTCTTCTGGGAACAGGTCTGGGCATTGTATTCAATCAGGATGCGTCCACTGGCGGAACAGACATCCTGGCTAAGATTCTGAATAAATACACACACCTTTCCATGGGCTTGTCCATGACCATCATCGATCTCATCGTGGTGGTTCTTGTGGCATTTTTCTTTGGTCTGGAAAGAGGTCTGTATGCGGGGCTTGCAACCTTTCTCAATGGTATCGTCATCAACCGTGTGGTGGGTGGATTCAATGAGAAGAAGCAGGTCTTCATCATTACCAGAGACAAGGAGGAAGTGAAATCCTTCATCGTCAATGACATCCAGAGAGGGGCGACGATTTTTTCGGGGGAAGGCGGATTTTCCGGTGCCGAGAATCATGTGATCTACACGGTTCTTTCGACCAAGGAGTTCGTTCATCTGAAAATGTATCTGAGAGAGCATCATCCGGATTCCTTCGTCACCGTCAGCAGTACCACAGAGGTACTGGGACAGGGATTCAGCATGCCAAAGAAAACAGTCGGTGAGAACTGAAAGAAAACTGGAGGTAAGCCATGAAAGAAATGATTAAAAAGTTTAGCGTCAAGGATTTTGTCATGATCACAGTAGGGATATTTCTTGTGGCTTTCGGGCTGGAGTATTTTCATATCCCCAACAACATCGCCGCTGGTGGTGTCTCAGGTCTTGCCATCATCATCAATAATTTCATTCCACTACTGCCTGTGGGCATCATCATCCTGATTCTGAACCTGATTCTCTTTGCGGTGGCCTTCCTTACACTGGGGGGCGGATTCGGAGCGAAAACCCTATATGCTTCCTTCGGTCTGTCTGGAATCATGTGGATCATGGAAACATTCTTCACACCTGTAATTCTATCGGAAGATCTTTTCATCAACGCAGCAGTAGGTGCACTGATCATCGGAACGGGTATGGCCATGGTATTCAATTACGGGGCTTCTACCGGAGGAACGGATATCCTGGCTAAAATTCTGAATAAATATATTCATGTGGAGATCGGGAAATCCCTCCTTGCGGTGGATTTCATCATCGGTATAACAGGGCTTGCCACCTTCGGCATCACAGCAGGTCTTTATGCGCTGCTATGCATCGTGGCCAATGGAACGCTCATCGACAGACTCATCGATGGTTTCAACACATCCAAGGAACTGATGATCATCAGCAAAAGAGAAGAACAGATCATAAAGTTCATCATCGAAGAGCTGGACAAATCCTGCACGGTCCTGAACGGATATGGAGGATACACCTCGGAAGATATTCAGATTCTCTACGTGATCCTCAGCAGACGTGAATACATCAGGCTGAGAAGCTACATCAAGGAAATCGATCCTAAGGCATTCATCTCCGTCAATGAAGTCCATGAGGTGCTTGGAGAAGGGTTTATGGACATCAAGCTGTAGCCGACATCAGAGTGATATGTGAAGACAAGTTTTCTTCATAAAATCTTTACATTATTATGACATAATTAGTACTCGTGAGGATAATGAAAAATCCATGCGAAAGTACAGAGCTTCAACGAGATATCGGAACTGAAAAAACAGATTTTTTTCAGATGGAACAGCAATAAGAACATTGGGAGATGTAATATGATAGAGTTTAAGAATGTCACGAAAAAATATGACAATAAAGTCCTTGCACTGGACAACATCAGTGTGAGAATCGACTCCGGAGAGTTCGTCTTTCTGGTAGGTGCCAGCGGAGCGGGTAAATCCACCTTCGTTAAGATGCTTCTCAAGGAAGTGGAGCCCACCAGCGGAGAAGTGATTGTCGGGAACAAGAACCTGATGGGTGTCACAAAAAAGGATGTCCCATACTACAGAAGAAAAATCGGTATGGTATTCCAGGATTACAGACTCATTCCTACATTGAATGTATATGAGAATGTGGCTTTTGCCATGCGTGTCATCGATGCTACACCAAAGGAGATCCGAAGAAGAGTTCCTATGGTTCTTGCACTGGTGGGATTATCAGACCGCTCAAGGAGTTTTCCAAGTGAATTGTCCGGTGGAGAGCAGCAGAGAGTTTCTCTTGCCAGAGCCATCGCCAACAATCCTACTCTTCTTATTGCAGACGAGCCCACAGGAAATCTGGACCCTGAAACAGCGAAGGATATCATGAGACTGCTCATGGACATCAACAGAGCAGGGACAACCATTCTCATGGCTACCCATGCGAAAGATATCGTGGATTCCAGCAAACGAAGAGTAATCGCCCTGGAGAAGGGACAGATTGTGAGAGACGAAAAGAAGGGCAGGTATGAATTCAATGCAGAAAATTAAGATGTTCACCCTTGATGCCCTGAAAAGCCTCAAGAGAAATAAGACCATAACACTGGCAAGTATCGTTACCGTTTCCGCAACACTCTTCATATTCGGTGTGTTCCTGCTTGTGGCACAGACCATCAATATGGGTGTGGAATCCGTGGAATCCAAAGTGGAAATCAAAGCCTACCTCAATGACGGCATCACAACCACGGAGCAGAGCAATGTGGAAAGCATCATAAACTCAGTGGAAGGCGTCAAAGAAGTATATTATGAGACAAAGGAAGAAGCCTTTGAACACTTCAAGGAAAGACTGGGAGAAGACAATTCCATTCTCACAGGTTTCTCAGAAGAAAGAAATCCGCTTCCTAACTCATTTGTGATCAGTCTGGATGAACCGGAAGCCGCCATGAGAGTTGAAGATGCTCTAACGGGCGTAAGAGGCGTGGAAGATGTCGGAAATGAAAGAGAAACCGTCGAGAAGATCATCGGACTTGCAAAACTCATCAGAAGTATGGGTGTAGTCATCTTCATCATTCTGGTTCTGGTTTCACTGTTCCTGATTTCCAACACCATCAAGCTGACGGTATATTCAAGAAGAAGAGAAATCGGAATCATGAAGTTTGTTGGTGCAACAGACTGGTTCATCAGATGGCCTTTCATCATTGAAGGGATGATCATGGGACTTGTGGGAGGAATCATCGCATTTGGCGTTGTTTACTCCGCTTATAGAGTGGTTTATGCAGATGTTACCCAGAGCATGTTTTATGCGGAACTTGTCACTCCACAATATGTCATGCAGAACTTCTCCTGGCAGTTCGGAATCACAGGGCTTGTAATCGGAGCACTGGGAAGCTTTATTGCACTGAAGAGATTCCTGGATGTATAATGAATTTGGAGGGTGATTACATTGTATGAGGACAGCAATAAAAAACGTACCAGTAAGATAATAACTTTTTTTCTGATTCTGATCATAGGAACAGGTGCGTTCTTCTTCGGAACCGTATATGGTTCCTTGAACAGCAAGGAAATCATAGATAATGGAACACCCGTGGTCGGGGATTCGTCCTTTGACAAACTATATGAAGTAAGAGATGTCATAAACAGTCAGTATTATCAGGACATCGATCAGGATGCTCTTGTGGAAGGAGCCATCAAAGGTATGGTCAATTCCATCGGAGATCCCTATACGGTGTTCTTCAATGCTGAAGAATATAAGGATTTCAATGATGACGGCGACGGCAATTATGTCGGCATAGGCGTCATCGTGGGCATCAAGGAAGATAAGATCGTCGTCATCACACCTTTTGAAGGATCTCCTGCCTACGAAGCCGGACTTCGTTCAGGCGACTTCATCACGAAAGTGGAAGGTGTGGAGTATCAAGGCACAGACCTGGACAAGGCCGTATCCGTGATCAAAGGAGAAGAAGGGAAACCTGTAATTCTCACAATCATGAGAAATGGCGAGGAGCAGGATATCACCATCGTAAGAGCAAGCATCACCATCGTGAATGTGGAATCTGAAATGCTTCAGGGCGATATTGCCCATGTGACCATGCTTCAGTTCAGCAACAATACCGCAGAACAGGTAAGAGAAGCCATGGAGGATCTGAGAGAACAGGGTGCCGAAGGGTACATTCTGGATCTTAGGGGAAATCCAGGCGGATTCCTGGACGAAGCTGTGGATGTGGCCTCGCTCTTTGTGGAGAAGGATCAGACCATTCTCTATACACTGGATAAGTATGAGCAGAAAAAAGAGTACAGATCCTATGGCGGGGATTTCATCGGTGTACCCCTTGTGGTGCTCATCGATGGCGGCAGCGCATCTGCTTCCGAAGTGGTTTCCGGAGCGCTGAAAGATTACGAAGCGGCCACTCTGGTGGGACAGAAATCCTTCGGGAAAGGTATAGTCCAGATGGTATATCAGGTGGGGAACGGCGAAGCTGTGAAAGTGACGGTATCTTCGTATTATTCTCCAGATGGAATCAACATCCACGGAGAAGGAATTGTTCCGGATATCGAAGTGGAAATACCTGAAGACACAGAAGTGCCTCTTACCATGGAAAACGACACACAACTACAGAAAGCTGTTGAAGTCTTGAGAGAGATGATGCAGTAAAGAAAGAGGATGAAGGATGTTCATGGAAATTCTTAATGGATATTTCAGTATATTCGCTTCACCGCAAATTCTGATCATGCTGATTCTGCTGATTGTGTTCTATATGAAGAATACAAAAGAAGCGAATGTAAGAAGAATAGTACTAGGGGATAGTGAAGACTCTCCCCTAGTTTTAACTTTATATCAGATGATTTCCGGAATTGCGGGAGGCTTTGTCATCAGTATCATTGCTGGTGTTTTTAATATTGCTTTCTACTCCTATATGGAAGTGCAGATCATATTTCTTCTGACCGTATTTTCGGTTACAAGATTTTCAGGATATGTCAATTCAGGCATCAACGTCATGGCGGTATTTCTTGCGGGGTATCTTCTCAATCAGGAGGTCATCCCTGTGCTGGATCTTGTGAATCTCTATCTTTTCATGGGTCTGATTTACATGGTTCATGGACTGATGCTGCTTCTCAGCAGGAAGCATGGATTCATGCCAGTGCTTTTCTCAAGAAATGGAATCATCAGGGGAGGATTCAAAGTGGAGAAGACCTATCTGCTTCCTGCAGCGGTCGGATTCTATACCGCCTCAGGGAGCATACTGGGGTCATCCGTATTCTATCTGACGCTGTTTCATCTTTTCCATGTTCAGGAAACTGTGATGACTTTCAGCAAGAAGCAGGCCGTATTTCTTCTGAGCGGACTGAAGATGCTTGCGGGATCGCTGATTCTTATGGGGTCCATCATCGTAAGCTATTCTATGGAATCGGTATATCTCCTGATCATTCTGGTGCCTCTTCTGATTTATCTCGAGAAAATGGCATTCAGGCTTATTGAAAGCAGAAGAAAGCCTTTTTTCACTTCTGATGAGGACAGAATCATGATCCTGGAAGTGAGAGAAAACACACCTGCATACAGATCCGGTCTTCGATCCGGAGACAGAATTCTGTCTCTGAATGAAGCAGAAGACCCCTCCTACAAGGCGCTCATCGCCTTCATGGGCACCCTTCACTATGAACGGGACGTAAATCTTATGGTCCGGGACGAACATGAGCAGGAGAAGGCAGTGAAGTTCACCATCGACAAGGAGACCAGCACGGGCATCATCATTGTGCCTCCATCAGATCAGCTCACTTTACCTGACCGAGAAAACGCATAGACTTTACAGGACTGTTAATAATAAATGAACATATGTACTTATTAAATGCGAAAGAGTATAATAGATAAGGAATAACGGAAGGGGTGATGAAAATGGAGGGAACCTTCAAGATCGCATCGAAATTCAAACCTACAGGTGATCAGCCGGATGCCATCAACACACTGGTTGCATCCATAGAAAGCGGAAATCGGGGACAGACGCTCCTTGGTGTCACCGGTTCAGGTAAGACATTCACCATGGCCAACATCATCGAAAGAACCCAGAGACCGACACTGGTCCTTGCCCATAACAAGACTCTGGCAGCGCAGCTGACCTCGGAGTTCAGAGAGTTCTTTCCTGAGAGTGCTGTGGAATACTTTGTTTCCTACTATGATTACTATCAGCCTGAAGCCTATGTGGCGCAGACGGATACCTATATAGAAAAAGATTCTTCCATCAATGAAGAAATCGACAAACTGAGGCACTCCGCCACATCCGCTTTATTTGAAAGAAGAGATGTCATCATTGTGGCTTCGGTTTCCTGTATCTACGGTCTGGGTAATCCAGATGAATACAGAGATCTTTCCATCTCTCTGAGACCTGGCATGATCAAGGACAGAGATGATGTGATCCGCAAACTCATCGAGATTCAGTATGAACGCAACGACATTGATTTTTCCAGAGGTTCTTTCAGAGTGCGTGGAGATATTCTGGACGTGATTCCCGCCAATGAATCGGCGAAGGGAATTCGCGTGGAGTTTTTCGGAGATGAGATCGAGAGAATCAGAGAATTTGATGTGCTGACGGGCGAGATCATCCATGAGCTTTCCCATATCGTTCTGTTCCCGGCGTCTCACTTTGCCACTTCCTATGATAATCTTCAGCGGGCCATCAAGGAGATTGAAGCGGAACTGGAAGTGAGAATTAAGGAGCTGAACAGTCAGGACAAGCTTCTGGAAGCCCAGAGACTCAGGCAGAGAACCAACTTCGACATCGAGATGATGATGGAGATGGGATACTGCTCCGGAATCGAGAACTACTCGAGAATACTGGATGGAAGACCACCTCATACACCGCCCAAGACCCTCATAGACTATTTTCCCGATGACTTTCTTCTTTTCATCGATGAGTCCCATGTGACGCTGCCACAGGTCAGAGCCATGTATGCAGGGGACCGTTCCAGAAAAGAGAATCTGGTGGAGTACGGATTCAGACTGCCATCCGCTTTTGACAACAGACCCCTGAAGTTCGAGGAGTTCGAGGAGAAGATCAAACAGGTTCTCTTCGTTTCAGCAACCCCTTCCAAGTACGAGAAGGAGCATTCCGCCGTGGTGGCAGAACAGGTCATAAGACCTACTGGCCTCATGGATCCGGAAGTGATCATAAAGCCTGTGAAAGGGCAGATCGATGATCTTTATGGAGAAATCATTAAAACGGTGGAAAGAGGTTTCCGGGTCCTCATCACGACGCTGACCAAACGTATGGCGGAAGACCTCACCAAGTACTTCAAGGAGCTTCGGGTGAAGGTGACCTATATGCACTCGGACATCGATACCATGGAAAGAATGAGAATCATCCGGGACCTGAGATTAGGTGAAGTGGATGTGCTGGTGGGGATCAATCTCCTGCGAGAAGGACTGGATATTCCGGAGGTTGCTCTGGTGGCCATCCTGGATGCGGATAAGGAAGGGTTCCTGAGATCCGAGACATCTCTGATTCAGACCATCGGTCGTGCAGCCCGAAACAGTGAAAGCAAGGTCATTCTATATGCGGACCGGATCACCAATTCCATGGATCGAGCCATGTCTGAGACGGCTCGAAGAAGAAAGATACAGGAAGAGTACAACAGAGAACACGACATCACACCGACCACCATCAAGAAAGACATTCGAAGCGTACTGGAGATTACACAGGTGGTGGATGAGATCACGGAATTTGAGTCTCTGGATGAAGCTGTAAAGTATAATAAGGAGAATCTCGAAAAGACCATAAAAAAACTGGAGCTGGACATGTACAAGGCATCCAAGGAACTGGAATTCGAGAAAGCTGCCTACATTCGTGATGAAATCGCTAAACTGAAAAAAGAACTGATCCGAAACAGACAGGGTTAGTCAGTATAAATGGAGAGAAAATGAAAAATATAGTAATAAAAGGTGCAAAAGTCAACAATCTCAAGAATATAAGTCTGGAAATACCAAGAGATAAGCTGGTGGTGTTTACAGGACTGTCCGGTTCAGGAAAGTCATCCCTGGCTTTTGACACGCTTTATGCGGAAGGGCAGAGGCGCTACGTGGAGTCTCTGTCCTCCTATGCCAGACAATTCCTGGGCCAGATGGATAAACCGGATGTGGAGTCCATAGAAGGGCTCAGCCCTTCCATCGCCATCGATCAGAAGACCACATCCAAAAATCCCAGATCCACAGTGGGTACCGTCACGGAAATCTATGATTATCTGAGACTGCTCTATGCAAGGCTGGGTGTTCCTCACTGTCCTGTATGCGGTAAGGAGATCTCCTCCCAGAGTGTGGACCAGATGGTGGATAAGATCCTGGAGCTTCCTGAAAGGACCAGGGTCCAGATTCTTGCGCCCATGATCAAGGGGAAAAAGGGAGAACATGAGAAGGTTCTTGAAACCATCAAGAAGGCAGGTTATGTAAGAGCGAGGATCGATGGAACCATCATCGACATCTCCGAAGAGGACGTGAATCTCAAGAAGACGCTGAAGCATGATATCGAAGCGGTCATCGACCGTCTTGTGATTCGGGAAGACATCAAAGGAAGACTGTCCGAATCCATTGAACAGGCATTGAAGCTGGGAGAAGGAAATGTCATCGTCAGCATCATCGATGGAGAGGACCTTAGATTTTCGGAAAAGTTTGCCTGTCCGGATCACAACATCGGCATCGAGGAGCTGGAACCAAGGCTCTTCTCCTTCAATGCGCCCTATGGGAAATGCGAGCATTGTGACGGTCTGGGTACCCTTCTGGAAATCGATGAGGATCTTGTCATACCCGATAGAAAGAAGAGCATCATGGACGGTGCCATCGCTTCCTGGGGGAACGGCAGACTGAAGGAGGATTCCTGGACCTACGGGATTCTTCAGGCGTTGTCCAAGAAGTATAAATTCGATCTGAACACACCCATAAAGGATCTGCCGGACAATATTGTGGATATTCTTCTTTACGGAACCAGAGGTGTGAAGCTTAAGGTGTTCTATACCAAGAACTACTCCAGAGGCGAGTACAACTATGCCTATGAGGGAGAAATCAACAACCTGAAAAGGCGTTACCTGGAGAGCGGTTCCGATTACATCAAAGGTGAGATCGAACAGTTCATGAGCAGCAATCCCTGTCCCACCTGCAACGGGGCAAGGCTTAAACCGGAAGTGCTGTCAGTGACCCTGGCTGGAAAGAACATCTACGAATTCACCACCTTGAGCATTGATGAGGCGCTGAAATTCATTGAAAGCTACAAGCCAAGTGAACGGGATGTGATCATCGGAGAACAGATCATCAATGAAGTGCGTGCAAGACTAAGCTTCCTCGTGAACGTTGGCCTTGATTATCTCAATCTGGCACGTAATGCGGGAACCTTATCCGGTGGAGAAGCGCAGAGAATCCGGCTTGCCACTCAGATCGGATCCAGTCTCATGGGGGTTCTGTATATTCTGGATGAGCCTTCCATCGGACTTCATCAGAGAGACAACGACAAGCTCATTGAAACGCTGAAGGCCCTAAGAGACAACGGAAATACACTGATTGTGGTGGAACATGACGAAGACACCATAAGAAGCGCCGACTATGTGGTGGATATCGGTCCAGGAGCCGGAGAGCACGGCGGAGAAGTTGTGGCCAAGGGTACCGTGAAACAGATCATGAGATCCAGGAAGAGCATCACGGCGAAGTATCTCACTGGAGAAATGAAGATCGAAGTCCCGGAAAAGAGAAGAGAAGGGGATGGAACCTTCATCACCGTAAAAGGGGCCAGAGAAAACAATCTCAAGGACATCACCGTTGACTTCCCGCTGAGAGAGCTTGTGGCTGTGACGGGTGTGTCTGGTTCTGGTAAATCGACTCTGGTCAATGAGATTCTATATAAAGCAGTCCACAGAAAAGTGAACAAGGCAAGAATTCTTCCTGGTAGACATGAGGACGTGGTAGGGATTGAAAACATCGACAAGATCATCGACATCGATCAGAGTCCCATCGGAAGGACACCAAGGTCCAATCCTGCGACCTATACGGGTGTCTTCGACCGCATCAGGGAACTCTATGCGAACACCCCTGAAGCAAAGGCAAGAGGCTACAAGCCTGGCAGGTTCTCCTTCAATGTGAAGGGGGGGCGCTGTGAAGCCTGCTCCGGAGATGGCATCATCAAGATCGAGATGCAGTTCCTCTCCGATGTCTATGTTCCCTGCGAAGTCTGCAAGGGAAAGAGATACAACAGAGAAACGCTGGAAGTGAAGTACAAAGGAAACAATATTTCAGATGTGCTGAACATGACGGTGGAAGAGGCATCCAAGTTCTTCGAGAATCTTCCTCGAATCCACAGAAAAATAAAGACCCTCATGGATGTGGGCATGGGCTATGTGAAGATGGGACAGCCATCCACGCAGCTTTCCGGTGGAGAAGCGCAGCGTATCAAGCTTGCCTTCGAACTTTCCAAGGTGAGTACAGGCCAGACGCTCTACATTCTGGATGAACCCACCACGGGACTTCATACGGATGATGTGAAGAGACTGAACGAGATCCTTCAGAGACTGGTCTCTCAAGGCAATTCCGTCATCGTCATCGAACATAACCTGGATATAATAAAGTCCGCAGACCATATCATCGATCTGGGTCCGGAAGGTGGAGACAAGGGTGGCAGTGTCCTCGTGACAGGCACACCGGAAGAAGTGGCAAGAAACGAAGCTTCCTACACAGGACAGTATCTGAAGAAAATGCTCAAATAAGGAATACGCTCCGCTGGGGTCTGCGACATAGGTAGATCAGAGCGGAGCTTTGCCATGATGGAGGGCATTCTTTTGGTGTTATGGTTTTTTTGGTATAGAATTATAGAAATAGGCTGATTATAATCAGTACATAGAAACAGGGCATCATCGACAGATTAAGATGGAATTCAAATAATATTAATCTTTTCAGGGTAGAATGGTATCAATCTAATTGTATGGGAGGAATTTATGGATATTCAGCGTATCATCAGTCTAGCTTTTACAGGCTTTTTCGTTATCATATTATTTTTCATCATCATCCGTTCACTGATTCTCATGTCCAAAGACATGAATGGACCGTCGGAAGAAAGGGAGAATATCCTGAAACTGACGGTGCTTGAAATCGGTGAAAACAAGAATCTCAGAAAGGGGGCAACCATGACCATTTCTGAAGAAGCGACTTTCGGCAGAAAAAACGACAATACGGTTGTACTGACAGACCCCTATGCTTCCGGGTATCACTTCAGAATCTTTCCTCATGAAGGGCGATATGTCATAGAAGACAATAAGTCCACCAACGGAACCCTTCTGAACGGAGACAAACTGGAGATGAAAACGTACTTGAAGAAAGACGACATGATCCGAGTGGGAAACCTGAAGCTCAAAGTGAAAGTGTCATAGGAGAATATCATGAAAGATGCAAAAATCAGAATGCTCATCCCAATATTTCTACTGACCTTTGCCATGTTTTTCAATATTGCGGTGTTTCAGCCTGTATTCGATGTGGGGGCACTGATCATGGCTGCGGTCATGTGCGTGCTTATTGCCTATGCCCATTTCGTGGTGAACAAGTTCTTTTCCAACGGAGATAAATTCCTTGTGACCTTCATATCCGTCCTGCCGGTCATCGGTATTGCTGTGCTGTACAGACTGAATCCGGATATCGCCATCAAGCAGGTTCTGTGGTTCATCATCGGCATGAGTGTGTATATCGCTCTGGTAATCATCCTTCCGGATCTGAAGCGTTTTGCGAAACTGAAATATCTTTATCTGGTGGGTACGGTGGTCTTCATGGCCATGGCGACCTTCATCGGTGAGACCAGATTCGGAGCGAAGAACTGGGTGGATCTCGGATTCATCTCCTTCCAGCCTTCAGAGTTCGGAAAGATCTTCTTTGTTTTCTATCTGGCAAGCAGCCTGAAGAACTTTTCCACACTGAAGTCTCTTATTGAGCCTGGCATCATCGTGATGGTTTCCATCGGATTCATGGTGCTTCAGAGAGATCTCGGTTCCGCCATGATTTTCGCCTTCATTGCCATCGCCATGATTTTTGCGGCGACATCGAAACTGAAATATCTGCTGGCATCCTTCGGGGTGGGCGCTGTGGGTGCACTCATGAGCTATGCGCTCTTTCCGCACATCAGAAGAAGAGTGATGATCTGGCTGAAACCCTGGGAATATGCGGCCAACGAAAGTTACCAGATTGTTCAGGGACTCTATGCCATGGCGTCAGGAGGTCTATTCGGTCAGGGCCTTGGCAACGGTTCACCGGAATACATCCCGGTGAGAGAGTCAGATTATATCTTTGCGGTCATCGTGGAGGAACTGGGGATGATCTTTTCCTTCGGCATTCTCATCATCTACTTCCTTCTGTTCTACAGAAACATCAGAAGTGCCCTGAAGGCCAGATCGACCTTCACATCCCTCCTGGCGGTAGGTTTTTCCGTGATGATTGCCATGCAGGTCATTGTCATCATCGGAGGTGTGCTCAACATGATTCCTCTGACAGGAATCACACTTCCACTGATCAGTTATGGTGGTACTTCCATGCTGACGGTTTTCTTCAGTCTGGGTATCATACAGAAGATTTCGGAGGAGGCTTAGATTATGCGTGATGAAGTAAGAAAAAAAACATTGAACAAAAACATTAAAATCATCTCCGGAGTGATTCTGCTCCTGTTCATGGGCATCATGGGGTACATGCTCTATTTCCAGGCCACTATGGCGGAGGAAATCGCAGCGAAGCCTGGTAATGTGAGAAGTGCTGTGGAAAGAAACAGAGTGCTGAGAGGCACCCTCTATGACAGAAACGGAACGGTTCTGTCCTACAGCGAAAGACAGGACAATGGCAGTCAGAAAAGAATCTATCAGGGGGGTGCCGCCTTTGCGCAGACTTTGGGTTATGTGACCAAATCCACAGTGACAAGTCTTGAGAGTTATATGGACAGAACCCTGGTGACGGATGAATATGAAATCAACATAACCAGAGACAATTTTTTTGAAGTGTTCAGAGACCCCGGCTCCATCATCAACAGAACGAAGCTGGGAAACAATGTGGTGACGACGCTGGATGCCCAGCTTCAGAGAAAAGCCTATGAACTTCTTGGAGATGAACTGGGATCCTCAGGTTCTGTGGTGGCGCTGAATCCGAAGACAGGAGAGATTCTGGCCATGGTCAACCGGCCCAGCTATGATCCCAACAGACTGGAAGAACTCTATGCAGAGCTCAACGAAAAAGGCTATGATGAGGGCGTATTCGTGAACCGTGCCTCCAGAGGAACCTATGCACCCGGTTCCACCTTCAAGATCATCACGCTGCTTGCAGCTCTGGAGGATCTTGAAGGCGTGGAAGACCGGATTTTCGAGGACGATGGTTTTCTGGAAGTGAATGCGGGAAATGGGATCCCCAATGTAAATGACAACAGATATGGAGACATCAGCCTCCAGAAGGCTTTTGAAGTATCCTCCAATGTGGTTTTCGGCGGACTTGCCATTGAACTGGGCGGAGATAAGATGAAAGAGGTGGCTGAAAGATTCGGGTTCAATGAGAGCCTGGATGTGACAGGGGTCAATTTCGTCAGCGGCTCCTATACAGCCTACGGGAAAAATGATGACGGACTGCTTGCCCTGACGGGAATAGGCCAGGGAGATGTCCAGGCGAATCCGCTGCAGATGGCCATGGTCACTGCAGCCATCGCCAATGACGGCATGCTCATGAAGCCAAGACTTGTGAATTCCGTTCTGAAATATGACGGAACCACCAAGGAAAGATTTGAGCCTGTCCTCTATAATACAGTGGCAGATGTGGATACAGCGCAGACAGTGAAAGCGTATATGAAGAACAATGTGGATGCTTCGAAATCTGATAATATGAGAGTCATCTCCTCCATTCGCGGAGGCGGAAAGACGGGAACTGCCCAGGGCAGATTCCAGATGACCAGCGGTGAATACATCGATGTGGAGAATTCCTGGTTTACAGGGTATGCTCCTTTTGAGGATCCGGAAATCGCCATAGCGGTCATCGTTCTGGATGGCGGATCTGGCAGCGGAAAAGCGGCATCCATTGCAGGAGAACTGATGAAATGGTACACGGAGAACAGGTGATAGAGTGTTTGATTTAGAATATCAGCTCAGTATACTTCCGGATAATCCGGGTGTATATCTGATGAAAAACAGCTTGGGTGAAATTATCTATGTAGGTAAAGCCAAGAATCTGAAAAAAAGAGTGAAGTCCTACTTCCAGAATACGAAAAACCACTCGGAGAAGACCAGGGTCATGGTCAGCAAGGTGGCGGAATTCGAGTACATCATCACGGACAGTGAAATGGAAGCGCTGATTCTCGAGATGAATCTCATCAAGAAGCACAGCCCCAGATACAATGTGCTGCTGAAAGATGACAAGCATTTTCCGTTCATCAAGATCACCACCAACGAGGACTTCCCGAGAGTCTATATGACGAGAACCTATGCCAGGGACGGAAACAGATATTTCGGTCCCTACACTGACGTGAATGCGGTCCATGAGACCCTGGACACCATCAAGAAGATCTATCCCATCCGAACCTGCAGAAGAGTGATTCTGGAGCTTGGTGAGCCCACAAAACCCTGTCTCAATTATCATCTGGGACTCTGCAAGGCACCCTGTGCGGGATATATCTCCAAAGCGGATTACGGGCTCATGATCGAGGACATCATAAACCTTCTGGAAGGAAGGGATGTGAAGATCAGAAAATCTCTGAAGGAAGAGATGCTCGAAGCATCGGAAGCCCTGGACTTTGAACGGGCGGCGCATCTGAGAGATAAGCTCTTCGCCATCGACAAGACGCTTCAGAAGCAGAAGGTATTCACCAGAAGACTGGATGATGAGGACTACATCGGCATCCATAAGGATGAGGAGGATGTATCCGTTCAGGTCTTCAACGTGAGAGACGGAAAACTAACAGGAAGAGAGCATTACATTCTCAAAGGCTTTGCGAAGGAAGAAGAGGAGAAGATTCTGACGGACTTCATCAAGAGCTATTACAGCGGTACAGCCTTTGTGCCCAAGACCATCTACAGCAGAGCGGAAGTGAATGACCAGGTCCTTGTGGACTGGCTCACCATGCGAAGAGGAAAGAATGTAGGTCTACATACGCCCAAAAGAGGAGATAAGCTCAATATGCTGGGCCTGGCGGAGAGCAATGCCAAAGCCACCATCGATCAGTTCAAGCAGAAGATTCTCAGCGAGTATGAAACCAGCAGTCTTGCTTTAAGTCAGCTGGCATCGACGCTCGAACTGGAGGATCTGCCGGAAAGAATCGAAGCCTTTGATATTTCCAATATTCAGGGCGTGGATTCTGTTGGGACCATGGTAGTCTATGAAAAGAACAAGTTCAAGCGAAGCGACTACAGAAGATTCAAGATCAGAACCGTCAAAGGTGCCAATGATTATGACTCCATGCGAGAGATTCTCACCAGACGATTCCAGAGAGGGCTAAGTGAAGTCAGAGAAATCCAGGAAAGAAAGCTGGATTACACCGGTGGAAAATTCTCAATCTTCCCGGACCTCATCATCATGGATGGGGGAAAAGGACAGGTGAACATCGCCCTTGAAGTACTCAGGGAACTGGATATCGAGATTCCGGTCATGGGGCTTGTGAAGGATGACTATCACCGCACGCGAGGCATCATCTACATCAACAGAGAGTATGGACTAAGGGATATGAAGGAAGCGAGAAATCTCCTGACGAAGATTCAGGACGAGGTGCATCGCTTTGCCATCACCTATCATAGAACCTTAAGAGACAAGAGGACGCTGCATTCCATACTGGAGGACATTCCAAGAGTCGGTGCCACCAGAAGAAAGAATCTGATGCTGAAGTTCGGCTCCATCGATGCCATCCGTGAAGCTACTGTGGAAATGCTTCAGGAAACGCCGTCCATCGACAGACAGACGGCGGAAAGCATTCATGCCTATTTCCATGGGAATGGTGAGGAGGACAAGAAGTCCAGGCAGGAAGACCGCCACCAGGATGAGAATCTGTAGGCTGCGGCTGCATGGTTACCACTGATACATAGAAAGGAAGATTGAATCATGAAGAAATTGATATTGATCGTACTTGTTATGATGCTGGCTGTTTCTATAACTGGATGCATGGGGAAGTCTGAAGTGAAGATGGGAACCTATCATCTTGATGGAAACCCTGAGCTTTTCACCTATGTGTTTCTTGAAGAAGGTGGCTTTCAGTTCAGTCGAGGCCTGGCACTGTCCTATCGGCCTATGGGATCTTATGAAGTGGAAGGGGACAGGCTGATTCTTCGAGCCGGGCCGGAGGAGAGCTACACGTTTCTCATAGATGGAGATGTGCTGGTGTATCTGGAAGGGTTTGGCGAGATCATAGAAAACGGAAGCCGATTCATTTATTCTGAAACCAGCAACTGATGTTCATGGGAAACGGGGCTGTATTCAGGTGAGTAAACCCCGATTCTGAAGGATTCTGTTAGGAAATCAGTAATCTTTCCTTAACCATTCTGATAAAATCATGTATTATAATAAATATAAGGATAAATTTGCAGATATTGTGGGGCTAAGGATAATCTTCAGCAAGACTTTCACATAATGCCTATTTATTTATTTCGTCCTATTGTGTATAATGCATAGATGGAATTAAGTTTAAGGAGCATTGAGAATGAATAGATATTTGAATGCCTATGAAGAATTGGCATCATTCCTCAAGAAGGAGGAAATTCTGCTGGACGAACCTATGAAGAACCACACCTGGTTTGAAATCGGCGGTACTGCAGATATTCTGGTGATTCCCGAATCAGTGGAAAAACTGATCAAGGTGATCCATTATGTCAGAAAAAACAACATCCCCGCTTTTCTCATCGGGAATGGGTCCAACCTGCTTGTAAAAGACGGTGGAATCAGGGGAATTGTCATAAAGACGGAAATGATCAAAAAGATCTCGGTAGAGGGAGAAATCATCACTGCAGAGTGCGGTGCACTTCTTGAAGATATTTCAGAGACTGCCTATGAGAATGGACTCAGCGGATTTGAGTTCGCATGCGGTATTCCAGGTACCTTAGGCGGAGCTGTATTCATGAATGCAGGGGCCTATGATGGGGAAATGTCTTTTGTCCTGGATAGTGTTCGTGTCATGACGCCGGACCTTAAGGTGCTCACATTAAAGAGGGATGAGCTTGAACTGGGGTACAGAACATCGGCTGTGAAAACCAACGGATATGTGGTTCTGGATGCGAAAATCGTACTGGAAGATGGAAACAAGGATGAAATCAAAGCCAAAGTGGATGATCTCACCCATAGAAGAGAAGACAGGCAGCCACTGGAATTTCCTTCCGCTGGAAGCACCTTCAAGAGACCTACTGGACATTATGCGGGAAAGCTGATCCAGGATGCGGGCCTTAAAGGCTATCAGATCGGTGGTGCACAGGTTTCCGAGAAGCACAGCGGATTTGTCATCAACAAGGACCATGCCGAAGCTAGGGATGTGCTGAATCTCATCAGCTATATCCAGTCCACAGTAATGGATAAATTCGATGTGGAGCTCTGCACGGAAGTTCTGATTGTCGGAGAAGATTAATCCGAAGGGCATTATATTTTACATGAAATGGAAAGAGAGACTGTTTTCAGTTTACTCTTTC
>NZ_JBINJW010000025.1:0-38744 GCF_043951855.1 Proteiniclasticum sp. C24MP | reverse complement strand
GAAAAAAAACACATGCGGAGGCAGCAGTAGATGAAATATTATCTCGTAGCACTTCTGGACAAGGAATCAGGTAAAGTCATAGAAAGTTCCACCAGAAATCTCATAAAAAAAATTAAACCGAAAAAGAAAACCTCATTTTACGGTGTTGTTCTTGAAACCATCGAAGATCCGGATCTGTCAAAGCTTGAAGAAATCATCAGTGATATCTCAAGACCCATCCGATATTTCAAAATCGATGTACAAGGCAATCTGTCCTTCGATGAAAGCACCAGGACCATCGGCCTTCAAGTGAATAACTTCGGGTATGTGAAGAGCCTCTCCCGTAATTTTAACACAATGCTTGGACTCCATGGCTTTAAAGTCAGAGAAGAAGAGGAAATTGAATCCAAAGATTCTGTGCAGCTTGTGCTGTTTAACGGTGGAATCACAAAGGACCTTGCAAGTTTCCAGAATGTGCTGAGAAAAAATGCAGGCAGCAAATTCAAAGTCGACAGATTTCAGCTCTGGAAGAACTTCAACTTCAGAAAAGATTCAGTAGTTGCCACCATCCCACTGAAAGATCCCAATGTCATATCTAAATAATTGCTGTGGGGCCTAAAAAGGCCCCACATTTTTAGCCGCAGTTTCAGAAAATTTGTCTGGAGATGAATTTTCATGCTGTTATTTGTTATAATTTTCTTATCACAGGAACGAGGAGATAATAAATGAGCACCATTATGCTTAGACCATATAAATCGAATGTTGTCACTTTATCCGCGAATTTCGTGGATTATTATATGCCCAAAGCAAGAGGCGAATACGTCAAGGTGTACATCACTCTTCTTCGCTATACTCAGATCGGAGAAGACGGTGTTTCCACCAGTTTTCTTGCGGATATTTTAGGACTTCTGGAAACCGATGTGCTGAAAGCACTGGAGTACTGGGATCAGGTGGGACTCCTCTCCCTCCATACCATTGATGCCCATGGCAGCATGTCTGTGGAAATCAAGGAAAGCCAGAGTCTGGTGAATCCGCTGATTTCCAAATCGGAAACAGCAAAGAAAACAGAAGCGAAAGCGCCCTCTGCCAAAGAGGCTGAAAAGCCCTCTGAACCGATGCATCCCATGCTTCAGGAAATATCCATGCTCATGGGTCGACCTCTGTCTTCCTCGGAAGCGGAGAAATTTCTCTACTTCAAGGATAAATATGGACTCTCCGAAGAAGTGATCATTCTGATGGTTCAGCACTGTGTGCTGAAAGGAAAGACCAGCATGAAATACATCGAGACCGTCGCCATCAACTGGGACAGTCAGGGCATCAAGACAGCAGAACTTGCACAGCAGAACATCAAAAAACATGAAGAGAAATGGACGAATTACAGAAAGGTCCTGACGTATCTTGGCATCAATGACCGGGATGTACCGAAGCCTCAGGAAGATCTGCTTGAGAAGTGGTTCTATACCTACGGTTTCACCACAGATATGATCCTGAAGGCATGCGATATCAGCTTCAACACTTTAGGAAAAGTGGAAATGGGCTATATCAACGGGATATTGAGATCCTGGATGAACGACGACATCAAAACGCTCCAGGATATCGAGAAGAATGAGAAGAAGCCCAGAAAATCCAAGACAAGAAAAGCACAGAACCAGAACAAAGATTTCACGGAGCGTGAATACGATTATGACGATCTTGAAAGAAAGCTATTGGGGTGGGATAAATGATCAAAGGCTACCATGGCCTCATCATGAAGAAATATGAGGAACTGAGAGAAAAAGAAAAACTCGCATTACTGAAAAGAAAAGAAGAAGTGGAAAGAAAGGCTCCTGAACTTGCTCAGATAGAAAACAGGATTGCCAGGCTCAGTATGGAACTGGCCATGATGAATTTCAAGAAGAATGTGGACTATCAGGAAGAATTTCCGAAGCTGAAAAACGAAATCACGGAGCTGAGAGCAAACAGGCTAGAGATTCTAAGCAGTCTTGGCTATCCACTGGACTATCTCGAACATCACTACACCTGCAGTAAATGTCAGGATACCGGGTACATCAGGCAGGATAAGTGTTCCTGTTACAAGAAGAACCTCATCGATGTCTACCACCGCACATCGGATTTCAATGATCTCATCAGAGAATACACCTTCGACAACTTCAAGCTTGATCTTTATGAGAGAGAAGAGGGTTCTTATCCCCTGTCACCGAAGGAAAACATGTCCAACATACTGGAAGCTTCCTTAAGCTATATCCGCAGCTTCAGAACCACAAGCAGTAATCTTCTGTTCTATGGTAGCCCCGGAACCGGAAAAACCTTCCTTTCCAGCTGCATAGCCAAAGAACTGCTGGATGCAGGATTTCTCGTGGTCTATCGAACAGCAGATGGTCTAATTCAGAATCTGAAAGAGGTCAAGTTCAATGACAATGTGGAGCTTCTGGAACTCCTTCTGAACTGCGATCTGCTCATCATCGACGATCTGGGGACAGAACTCAGCACCGAATTTTCCAAAGTGGAGCTTTTCAATTTCCTGAATTCAAAGCTTCTGAGAAAAAAGAAGATGATCATATCCACAAATCTGACACTGGAGAACCTGAAGAACAAATACGATGAACGTATCTATTCCCGCCTGGTGGGAGACTTCAACCTGTATAAGTTCCTGGGTCAGGATCTGAGAATTAAAAAGAATCATGAAAGAACAAAGAAAGCCTGGGGTTAACCCGGGCTTTCTTCTTTATTGACCTGACCACTGCGACTCAATTGCAGATTCTGGTCTATTATTGCAGTCTGATCATGAAAAGTTATCCACACACTCTTGCTCATTTCCGGTCCGTTTAAACACCTGTTTGTGGATAACTCGGGTATAACCCCCAGGTTTTCCACAGATTGATAACATTTTCTTGTTGAAATCAAGACCAGATCCGTTTTCGGGCAATAAAAAAAACTCACTATAAAAGTGAGTTTCCACTGGAGCTGGTGAACGGAATCGAACCATCAACCTGCTGATTACAAATCAGCTGCTCTACCATTGAGCCACACCAGCAAGTGGCGACCCAGAAGGGACTCGAACCCTCGACCTCCGGCGTGACAGGCCGGCACTCTAACCAACTGAGCCACTGGGCCATGTATGGTGGGAACAACAGGGATCGAACCTGTGACCCTCTGCTTGTAAGGCAGATGCTCTCCCAGCTGAGCTATGCTCCCATACCTTAAAGAAAATGGTGACCCCTAGGGGACTCGAACCCCTGATACCACCGTGAAAGGGTGGTGTCTTAACCGCTTGACCAAGGGGCCTTAAGTTAAATTGAAATGGCGACCCAGAAGGGACTCGAACCCTCGACCTCCGGCGTGACAGGCCGGCACTCTAACCAACTGAGCCACTGGGCCATGTAATGGTGGGAACAACAGGGATCGAACCTGTGACCCTCTGCTTGTAAGGCAGATGCTCTCCCAGCTGAGCTATGCTCCCATACCTTAAAGAAAATGGTGACCCCTAGGGGACTCGAACCCCTGATACCACCGTGAAAGGGTGGTGTCTTAACCGCTTGACCAAGGGGCCATATCGCCATTAATTTCTTTATTCATTTAGGTCAGAATTAGCTTGGGTGTTAACCTGACAAAGACTATAATACCTAACATTTAACAGACTGTCAACATTTTTTTGCAAAAAACTTTTAGAGCTTCCTAATAACTCAGTTCCACCAATGTGCACCCTTCCACATATTCCATTCCATTATTTTCACAGAACTCTCTGATCTCATGACTTCTCGCTCCTGGCTGAGCCATAATCATTTTGATTCCGTACTCATGTGCGTCCTTCACGATTTCAAAGCCTCTTCTTGGATTGATCACTAGATTCAGCACTTCAAACTTTTCTTCTCTGTCATTAAGCTCGCTGAAGGAATTGATCACATCTTCCTTTTCATCCAGAGGATGCATCCCCACTACGTTATATCCTCTTTTGATCAGTTTATTGTATATTCTTCCGGCATATTTCGTCTGATTATGTACATCACCAGCTACTACCCAATTCTTATACTCCATTAATTTACTTGCATCCAAAATTTATTCCTCCTAACAGAAAGTCAGAAAACAATTACAAACCTGTAAATTAATTATATCCTCAATGATTTCATATTTCCACACTTTAGGCAATTTAGACCAAACAAAGTGCCCCAAAGACATTTTCCACTTCTTATATTATAATGAGGAATAAATAATCCAAATGAGGTATCGATATGGAAAAACATGAAATCATAATTGTAGGTGGCGGCGCTTCCGGTGTCTACCTTTCTCTTCTTCTGGCTGACTATGGAAAAGATGTCCTGCTCCTGGAATCCAAGGATAGAATCCTGAAGAAACTTCTGACAACCGGCAATGGACGCTGCAACATCACCAATGAAACTGTTATGGATAAGATCAGTGATATGTATACAAGCGAAAACAGCGCATATGATTTTTCACCCCTTCGAGAATACGATCTTGAAGACACATTGAACTATTTTTCAAGTCTAGGCCTTAATCTGACTACTCTGGAGGATCATAAGATGTATCCCCACTCTCTTCAGTCTTCATCCGTGGTGGATCTCTTAAGACTGTCTCTTGAGGAAAAGGAAGTGCACCTGAATCTGAATGAAAAAGTAACTGATGTCAAAAAGAAGGGAAAAACCTTCCTTGTTACAACAACCGTATCTCAGTATGCGTGCGACAAGCTTGTCATAAGTTCTGGTGGTATGGCTGCACCTGGAACAGGCTCTGACGGATCCATGTACAAGATCCTGCGGGGCTTAGGACACCATATCATTACACCTATGCCCTCTCTGGTGCAGATGAAGCTTTCCCACCCTTCTCTTAAAGCACTGAGCGGAGTGAAAATCAATGGAACAGCTGCGCTTTTGATGAATGAAGCTGTACTTCGAACAGAAGAGGGAGAGCTGCTCTTTACAGATTACGGAATATCAGGACCACCCATTCTCCAGCTGTCCAGGTTCCTTCACCCTCATCTTCAGGAAGGAAAAGGACTCCTCCTGAGCCTGGATTTCTTTCCGGAGAAAAGCGCTGAGGAAGTAAAAGAGATCATCCTCAATCATGCCGCATTATTCAGCTACCGTTCGTCCATGGACGTATTCAAGAGCCTTCTTCCCAGCAAGCTCATCCCTGTTCTCCTTCGAGAATCCGGTCTGGAGAGGCCTTCCACTGTCATCGGCGAAGTGGAACCGATTCATCTGATCAGACTGGCACAGCTTCTAAAGGAATGGACCTTCCCTGTAACAGGAACGCAGGGATTCAATATGGCGCAGGGAACGTACGGTGGAGTTGATACAAAAGAAGTCCGAAGCACCCTTGAATCAAAAAAAGTGCAGGATCTGTACCTTACAGGTGAGGTATTAGACGTTCTGGGCGCCTGCGGAGGATTCAACCTCCAATGGGCCTGGTCCACTGCCGGAACTGTCATGAAGGCGCTGACGGGCCAAATGGATGACCGGTAGAATCTTCATCAGAACAGTGGAGACAAAGAGCAGCATCTCAGTCTCCACTGTTTTTTTGCATCATTTATCGTGCAGCCATTTCAGGAACTGAGGCATAAAGCTTGCCCATACCTCTTCATGATGTGTTTTTCCTACAGCGATAGTAAGGCTGATTCTGCTGTAATCTGCTCCTCTTTCAAGAAGCGCTCTCAGATAGTTCAGGGTATTGTCCACATAGATCTGCGAGTTCTCGATATCCACTTTTCCTGTCTTTTCGTCACGACTCTCCTCGGTGCCCACCTGTATGAAAAATCTCATATCTTTGAAATCGCCTTCCTCATTGAGCATCTTCAGAAAAGGCTTCTCCGATACCCACGAAGCAAGCGAGAATACACCAAGTGAAGAGAAAATTTCAGGGTATTTTGCACCTATGTAAGCGGTGATCAGTCCCCCCATGGAGCTGCCTGCGAGAAATCTGTCCTCTCTATTCCTTGAGATGGGATATTTCTCTTCGACTTGAGGAATGAGTTCTTCCACAAGAAAGGCTGCAAATTCATTCCCCTTTCCTTCAGAGCTGTAGATCTCGTCTTTAAAAGGCCAGGGACCGTACTCATCCAGTCTGTTTTCACCTGCATTGTCTATGGCTACAATGATCAGCGGTTTTATGATTTTCTCCCGCACTAGCTTCTCCACCGCGTTTTCCACGTCCCATGTGACCCCTGCAAATGAATCTTTCTTGTCGAATATGTTCTGTCCATCAAAAAGATACAGCACGGGATATTTCTCGCCGGGCTGATTATCCTCGGGCAATGCAATTCTGATCTTGCGCAAACGCGCATCATGCATTCTGATTTCAATATTTTCTCGTTTCATGTGATACTTCTCCTCTCTGCAGTTTCCTTCATTATATCAGGCACTGGAGAAGTCAGGACATGAAAATACCGATGCAGCAACCACTTCTGGTTTTGCATCGGTACAGTTTCATTCTATAAATCGTCTTTCTGGAAGGTCTGGTCTCTTCTAGGTCCCACAGAAATTATGGAACACTTGATTTCAAGCAGTTCTTCAATTCTCTCGATGTATTTTTTCGCATTATCCGGCATCTCTTCATAGCTCTTTGCCTTTGAAACAGAGTCATCCCAGCCATCAAAATCTTCATACACCGGTTCGCATAAGGCAAGGTCAGCAAGGCTTGCAGGAACATAATCTATGACCTGATCACCAAGGCGGTACCCTACACATATTCTGATCTTCTCAAGGCCTGCCAGCGTATCGATTTTTGTCAGGACCAGTGATGTGAGTCCGGATACCCTGATTGAGGTTTTAACGATGACTAGATCCAGCCATCCGCATCTTCTGCTTCTTCCTGTTGTGGTTCCGTATTCATGCCCTTTTTCTCTGATCCATTCACCTGTTTCATCTTCCAGTTCCGTCGGAAACGGTCCTTTACCCACTCTCGTGGTATAGGCCTTTGTGACGCCTACAGCCTTTTCGATGGTGTTGGGTCCGATACCTGAACCTGCTGCCACCCCTCCGGCTGTTGTATTGGATGATGTGACATAGGGATAGGTTCCATAGTCAATGTCAAGAAGCATTCCCTGAGCTCCTTCGAAAAGAATCTTCTTCTTCTTTTTCATCTCTTCATAAAGAACGACTGAAGTATCTCTCACAAATGGTTTCAGTCTTTCTCCAAGCGCTTTGTAGGAGTGATAGACTTCTTCAGCGTTCAGGGGCTCTCCACCCAGAATCTGTGTGATATACCTGTTCTTCTCTTCCAGATTCAGTTCGATTTTTTCTTTCAGGACTTCAGGGTGCATCAAGTCACATACCCTGATTCCGGATCTTTCCACCTTGTCTGTGTATGCTGGTCCGATCCCCTTTCCTGTGGTTCCTATGTCATTTTTTCCTCTCGCCTTTTCTTTCAGCTGATCCAGCACCTTATGATATGGCATGATCACATTGGCTCTGTCACTGACGATGAGATTGTCCGCACTGATTGTAAGACCTGTTTCCTCAAGATATTCCACTTCCTTGAAGAAAGCAGTCGGGTCCAGCACAACTCCATTACCGATGATGTTCAGTTTTTTACCATGTATGATTCCTGAAGGAATCAGATGGAGCTTATACTGTTTTTCTCCTACTTCTACTGTATGACCAGCATTGTTTCCGCCTTGAAATCTCACGACCACTTCTGCGGTTTCCGCCAGATAGTCGGTGATTTTCCCTTTCCCTTCGTCTCCCCACTGAGCTCCTAAAATAACTAAAGTTGACATAAGTTTACCTCCGATACAAATTAACAGTCTTATCTTAACAGAAACGTACGTTAACATCAATTTTATTTTTATCATATGGTACATACAGAACGCTTACTATTACACGAATATTATCATCTGTATTTTGACCGAATGTACAGGTTTCTTCTCTGTATTGTTCTCATTTTTATGGTGTAATCAGGACAAAAGGCCCTTCTTTCAGGTATAATATACTTAACAGAAATATCAAATAATTAAAGCGATAAGTCAGATATCACCTTGTCTCCTGAAGGAGTGGCGAAGATGAAACTAGAAAAAAATTCAAGCAACCTGAATCTTCCTAATTTAATAACTTTATTCAGGATCTTTCTGATTCCGATATTCCTCTATGTCTATTTCAGAAATCCCGAAGATAACCTGCTTTATTCAGTGGTGATTTTCTTCATTGCAGGATTTTCCGATTTTCTGGACGGCTATCTGGCACGAAAAAGCAATCTGGTAACACCATTTGGAACAGTCATGGATCCTTTAGCAGATAAGCTGATGCTCCTTACAGCCATCGTTTCCTATGCAGTCACTGGCGTGATTCCCTATATCATTCTGATACTGGTAGGAATCAGGGAGACCTTCATGATCTTAGGTGGCATCGTCGTTTACAAATGGGGAATCATAAACCCTGCAAATAAACTAGGAAAGTTTGTAACCTTCTCCTTCTATATCGGTATATTCACCCTGCTGTTCAATAAATCTCTGGGAACCATATTTTTATTCATGTCAGCAGCACTCGGATTCATGGCAGGCTTAAGCTATGTCAAGACTACTCTAGACAAGAAAAAGAATCGATGAAAATCATTTATACGTGAAATCAAAAAGCAAGTGCCTTGGATGGCACTTGCTTTTCAGCTTATCTGGTTATCAGTCTTCATTCGCCTGCAGATAGGTATCAATAAACTGTTTTGCAGTTTTGATGATTTCTCTGCTTTCTTTGAATGTGATTCTTTCTCTTGCCTCTTCATAAGGAAGATACTCATACTCCATCACTTCATCTTCCTGTATGGATACTTTGCCCATGGAGAATCCCAGATAGAATGTCACAGTCTTCTCCACGCCAGGTACAGGCGAATATCTTGATTTCTCTTTGAAACCATCAATGAGTCTCACCTTCAATCCTGTTTCTTCCAGAACTTCACGGATTGCAGTCTCACGATCCGTCTCATCATTCTCCTTATGTCCTTTCGGAAAATCCCAATGCGCTCCATTCTGATGCTTGATCAGCAGAAATTCGCCCTTTTCATTGATGATGACAGCTCCATAGGATTTTTCCTTGGTTTTACCTAAATTTCTAACCACACTTACCTCCATCGTTTTACACATAAACTGACTGGATATTATATATTCTACTTTTATTATACTCCATATTCAGAAAAGTAGCAGGCCTGATATCATCAGACCTGCTGCATAAATTTCTATTGATGGATCAGTAATCCTGGTGAACCATGTCAAGCCTTGCAAATTTGGAGTATTGGCCAAGCCATGCCATTTTCACAGTGCCCACCGGTCCGTTTCTCTGCTTTGCGATAATACATTCTGCAATATTCTTGTCTTCCGTATCCTGGTTATAATACTCATCTCTGTAAAGGAACATGACAAGGTCTGCATCCTGCTCTATGGAGCCAGACTCTCTTAGGTCCGACAGCATCGGTCTGTGGTCCGCACGCTGCTCTGGAGCTCTGGAGAGCTGAGAAAGGGCAATGACGGGACAGGACATCTCTTTTGCCAGTGCTTTGATGGAACGGGAGATTTCCGATACTTCCTGCTGTCTGCTTTCGCCTTTTCCGCTCATCAGCTGGAGATAGTCGATCATGATCAGATCTATACCGCTTTCCAGCTTCAGTCTTCTGCATTTGGATCTCATCTCGGTGACGGATATTCCTGCAGTGTCATCAATATAGATCTTCGCCTGCGAGAGAGGTCCGGAAGCTCTTGCTATGTTTTCCCAGTCTTTGTCATCCAGATCTCCGTTTCGAAGCTTCGTCAGTTCCACATTGGCCTCTGAACAGAGAAATTTATATGCCAGCTGATCCATGGACATTTCAAGAGAAAAAATCGCAACTGATTTTCCCTCACGAAGAGCCGCATATTCAGCCAGATTCAGCGCAAATGTTGTCTTACCCATGGAGGGTCTTGCCGCAATCAGAACCATGTCCCCTTTCTGAAAACCGGATGTCATTCGGTCAAGCTCAGGGAAAGGGGTGGAAACTCCTGTAGTGGTTCCCTTGTTGTTGAATACTCTTTCAATTTCAACAAACCCTCTCTCGAGAATTGTACTGATAGGTTCAAAACCACCCGTATTTCTCTTCTCCGCAATGTTGAAGATTCTCTTTTCGGCATCTTCCACTACAACGTCCACTTCATCCTGTTTGGAGTAACTGTCATCCATGATTTCAGTGGATGCTCTGATCAGTCTTCTCAGCATCGCTTTGTCTGAAACAATCTTGATATAGGAGGACAGGTTCAGCGTTGTCGGTACAGATGAAGCCAGCTCAGTAAGATAGCTGATTCCGCCCACATAATCAATTTTATCGATGGATTTAAGATGGTCTGCCAGGGTGACCAGATCTATGGGCACATCTCTTGTGAAGAGATCAAGAATCCCCTGAAAGATGATTCTATGTCCATCTCTGTGAAAATCATCCGCATGGAGCTTTTCCAGTACTGTCGCGATGGCATTTTTATCCAGGATCATGGACCCAATCACAGACTGCTCTGCTTCTTGGTTATTGGGCATTATTCGTAGGGGTCTGTTCTCCATGAATTTTCTTCTCCTTATTCCAATACAATTTCAAGCAGTTCTTCAATATCTTTCACTGAAGTCACTTTAATATCTTCCATGCCAGTGGGAACATCGTTTCTGTTATCGTGAGGTACAATCACATGCTTGATGCCTTTTCTTCTTGCACCATATACTTTTTCAAAAATTCCGCCCACGGGCTTCACTTTGCCTCGTATGGATATTTCTCCGGTTACTGCTGTATCCTGCCTGATCGGTCTGTTCAGAAGTGCAGAGATGATACACACTGTGATGGCTGCTCCTGCGGAGGGACCATCAATCTTAGCTCCTCCAATGACATTCACATGGATGTCATAGTCACTCATGTCTTTACCGGTGATTTTTCTGATGACCGATGCCGCATTGAATACGGAATCTTTCGCCATACTTCCGGCAGTATCATTGAACCTTACCACACCTTTACCCTTCTGCTTGGATTCATAGACCATGGTTTCAATCTCCAGTGTGGATCCCACGAATCCAGATACAGCGAGTCCGTAAATGTGTCCTACTTCCCATTCATTATCATTTGAGATAATCTCATAGGGAGCGACACGGGCAATCTTGATGATCTCTTCCACGTCTTTTACCGTCACCGTGATTCTCTTGTTCTCTTCGATTCTGCCTTCATAAAGAATCGCACCATACGCATCTGCAAGCAGATTGATGGCTTTACGTCCTTCAATGGTGTAATTGGATATAAGCTCAGCTGCACCCTTCTCAAGGTCGATCTGAAGCTTCTCAGCCGCATCCTCTACAATTCTCACGATATCTTTTGAGGTCAGTGGTTCAAAGAACACTTCCGTGCATCTTGAACGTAGTGCTGGGCTGATATCACCTGGTTCTCTTGTCGTTGCACCGATCAGGACAAAATCCGCAGGTGCCCCTCGATCAAACAGATACTTCACATACTGGGGTGTGTTGTCATCATCAGGATCATAATAAGCGGAAGAGAATTCCACACGTTTATCTTCTAAAACTTTCAGCAGTTTATTCTGCAGAATCTCATCCAGTTCTCCGATTTCATCTATGAACAGTACACCTCCATGAGCTTCTGTTACAAGTCCCAGTTTCGGTTCCGGAATTCCACCTTCAGCCAGATCTCTCTTGCTGCCCTGATAGATGGGGTCATGGACCGAACCCAGTAATGGATTCGTGATTTCTCTTGGATCCCATCGGAGTGTTGTTCCATTCACTTCAACAAACTTGGCATCTTCTTCATAGGGTGTGAAACTGAGTTTCTTTGCTTCGTTCAGAGCGATTCGCGCTGCTGTGGTTTTTCCTACTCCTGGAGGTCCGTAAAGAATGATGTGCTGAGGATATGGCGAGGAAATTTTAGACAGCAGTGATTTCACTGCCCGTTCCTGACCTATGATCTCATCGAACTGTTCCGGTCTCAGTAATGCCTGAAGATTCTTCGAAAGATGCTTCTGATCCAGCTCAAGAAGCTCTTCGAACTTCTTGCTTGTTTTCGCATTCTCTGGACCTTTCTTCTTTCTCAGGACATTCAGTCTCATCTCATCGATGTACTTATCCTGTTTGTCCATGAGTTCTTTTTCCACTTCTTCTTCCACTTTGCGCTGAACATAGTTTCTTGCTATGATTTCAGAAATCCACTTATTGGTGTCTTCCACCATCTGAACAAGGTTATCCTCTTCAGGCATAGCCAAGGCTGACATCCCGTCTGAAGCGATCTTATTGACAGCATAAGCCCTGTGAAGCGTATCACCCGTCAAATGTTTCTGCAGTTTGTATTTGCTGATTCTTGCTTTTACAGCACCCTTGTCCAGGACATTTTCAAGAATGTCCAGCTGAACATTGATTTCTGCCAGAATATCATTGTCCTCATAGAAGGGTCTATTTGTTGAATTATTCAAATCATTGCTCCTTTAGTCTTCCTGAACAGTTACTTTAAGCTTTGTACTGATTTCAGGATAAATCTTGACTTCAACATCATAGCTTCCTACAAGCTTGATGGTGTTCATCAGGACTTTCTTCTTATCAATGTCAGTTCCAAAAGTCTTGTTTAATAGTTCAGTCACATCTTTATTTGTTATCGCTCCGAAAAGTCTTCCGTTATCTCCGACTTTTGTTTTGATTACAAGTTCCTTGTTTCTCATCTGATCTGCAATCTTCTGCGCAGCTTCCGTTTCTTCCAGCTTGATTCTTCTCTCGTTCTCTTTTTTGAGATTTACGATGTGCAGATTATCCGGTGTAGCCTCCTGTGCAAGTTTTCTTGGAAACAGATAATTTCTTGCATATCCATCTGAAGCTTCCACCACATCTCCCTTTTTACCCATGTTCTTTACGTCTTTCAGTAGTATGATCTTCATAAATTACTCTCCTCTTTCCTATGTTTATTGATTGCTTCATAGAGCTCCTCATATGCTTCTTCCATGGATATGTCAGCAAGTCTTGCTCCTGCCATGGTCATATGACCTCCACCACCTAATTCTTCCAGAATCAGTTGCACATTCAGCTCCTTGATTGATCTTCCATTAATTATTATATCATTATCTTGTGCAGTTAGGACAAAAGCTCCATTAATGTCTTTGAAATTTGAAAGCTCATCCGCAGCCTGTGCTGAAATCAGGATATCCGTTGTCTCATAAACCTTTGCAATGGCAATTTTGTCTATGATTTCCGCATTACGTATGATCTCAGATTTCATGTTGAAGCTTTCAAGGTCAGAAGCGAACATTTCACGGACTTCAACCGTTCTGGCGCCTTGTCTTTTCAGAAAGGATGCAGCTTCAAAGGTTCTCACCCCTGTTTTGAAGTTGAAGCTCTTGGTATCTACCCGAATTCCTGCAAATAGAGCTTCTGCTTCGAGAATGGACATCTCCGGTTTTTCAAAAACATACTGTATCAGTTCTGTCACAAGCTCTGAAGTGGACGATGCATAGGTTTCAATATAGGAAAGCATTGCACCTGTGATCTGATCCGGAGTTCTTCTGTGATGATCGATGATGACGATTTTTTCAAACTTATCGATGACATTCTGGTCGAGCACATAGTTGTTCGCATGGACATCCACAATGATCAGTGTATCCTGAGGCTTTATTTTAGCCAGGGCTCTCTGTACGGATATGATATCTTCCTTGTACTCCTCGACCTCCATGAACTTATTGTATACAGGCAGAATGTTGACATAGGGTTCTTCGTTTATGATCATGGCTTTCTTTCCAAGACCTCTGGCTATGACTTTTATGCCTACTGCAGCACCAAAACAGTCCATATCCGGATTCTTATGACCCATGATGTATATTTTATGGCTGTCCTGTATGATGTCTTTCAGAACATTGGACACGACTCTTGATCGAACCCTGGATTTCTTCTCGATCTCTTTTGATGAACCCCCATAAAAAGACAAATTCTCCGGTGTCTTGATGACAACCTGGTCTCCACCTCTGCCAAGGGCCAGTTCTTTGGCTGCTTTAGACAGACTCTGATTTTCTTCAGGAGAAGCTCCGCCTTTCCCGATTCCAATACTGAGGGTAGGCTCCAGTGAATTTCCATGATCAATACTTTTAATGCTGTCCAGAACCTGGAACTTCTTTCTGATCTGTTCATTCACGAAGTACTCCGGTACCACCATCATGAATTTGCTGGCTTCGTATTTCCTTACCATGGCTTTCATCTCATGCCCATATGCATAGATGAAATTCTCGATTTCAGCTAAAAGAAACGGTTTCTTTTCCGTGTCTATACTTGCCATCAGATCACTGTAGTTATCAACTTCCACAGACAGGACACAGGAAAGTTTTGTTTCCGCTTCCTTGATCAGAGATATATCATTGAATACGAGAATACGCAGGTGCTCTTCAAATTCATCTACTGCATGATCCACCGGAATGACCATGATATGATATTCCTTGTTATTGATTTTTGCTTCTACATACCCATTGTCATTAAGCGTAAGAATTTCTTCCTTGCTCTTGGATGTGATCTCTTCCAATCTGAAATTATGATTCTTTTTCTCAAAGAGATTCAAAGATTCCTGGTTATACCAAATGATTTCACCATCATCCCTGATCACTACGATTGGTACACTGGTTTTCTCGATGGTATGCACTACGGATTCTCTCATCTTTGCTATGAGATCAATAACGAACTTTTCCCATCTCTTTTTCTTGTAGGTATCCAGTGCATTCAGGTAGATGATCATCAATGCAAACACAACAAGAAGTCCCGTAGCGATAATCCATTGTCCCAGTACAAAGAGGACCAGGATTGCCACAGAAATGATCAGGCTGTATAAATAATCACTCTTTCTGAACTCATAATATTTTTTCATGCCTGCCCCTCGTTTCAATTGAATATTATTTCGTATTGTTGCTCTTGCTCTTGATTATGGAATAAAGACCATTCTCTGTCAGTCTTCTGAAGTCAAATGCACTGTCTATCACACCGATAATGGATATGACTGATACAAGACTGGAGAAGAGGATGAAAAACAGTATGACGATCCTGAATACTTTAGGATATTTCAGTTTCGTTTCCATATAGTAACTGATCAGAGAAATCCCTCCAACGGTTCCGGCTATGGTAAACAGATTATTTCCCATCAGCATGATTCCTTCTCCCATGGGAACACTGAAATACACAAGCGCAATCCCCAGCATGGCGACCAGCAGTGTTCCAAGAATCACAAATGCATTTGCTTTGATCTCACTCAGTTTAGGTAAGGGCTTTACCTGGATTCCTATTTTTCGGAAGACCACTTCTGATATCTTATAGATGAAAGTAGCAGCGGTCAGAGCATACAATGCAAGCATCGTAGGAATGAAGGAAAGCATCATGTTCACGTTAAGAGACTGGAACATTTCGATGGCCTGGTTATCTTCCATATCCATACCCATGGCTTCGTAGGTCTTTATCACTTCATTTACAGACAGTTTCATATCTTCCACCAGGACAGATGCATATTCCATGATACTGAGGTTGCTGATCAGCATCAGATCTACGGTCACCATGATGCTCACGCCAACTGCCACAGCAGCGGCCAGTACAACGAAGTTGATCAGTGGACTCACATTTTTTTCAATCATGAAAATCAGTCCAGCTCCCATGCAGAAATTCAGCAGCGTCATGGTTACCGCATAGATCGGATTTATGATGATGGATATAAGTGCCAGTGTCACGAAAAATCCTATGATTGCGTTGACCTTTCCACCTTTATGGTAAATCAGCGCAACGATGATTGGTGCCACTGCAAGTGAAACCGTACTGAAAAAAGGTAGTGTGCCTAGTAGTGAGAATATCACGATAAGCGCTACCAGAAGTGCACTTGTGACCAGTTTCTTTGTATTGCTGTTGTTGTTCATTTCTATCTCCATTTTCTGATTTATTCTGTAAAAATTTTCATACCTAAATTATATTACATTTTACTTACGATTTTATCATATATGCTTACAATAATGAATGCAGGATTACGTGCACTCATTATGCTAAGCACATCAAGCAGCTTATAATATGCAAAAAACCGTGATCCCAAGGACCACGGTTTAAATCATTAATCTTGTGTGAATGGAAGTAGTGCGATATTTCTTGATCTCTTGATTGATTCAGTTATTGTTCTCTGATGCTTCGCACATGCTCCTGAAATTCTTCTTGGTAAAATCTTACCTCTTTCAGTGATGAACTTTCTAAGCTTCGCAACATCCTTGTAATCTATAGATTCAACTTTATCTACACATAAAGAACAAACTTTTCTTCTTGCTCTTCTTCCTCTTGGATTTCTTTTGAAATCTCTGCTCATGGTTTTCCCTCCTTACCTATTCGTTTAGAATGGAATATCTCCGTCATCAATCGGTGTCATGTCATCGAATGATGCTCCATACCCCTGGTTGCTGTCATTGCCTGAATAACCGCTGTTATTGTCCTGGTTCTTATTGCTGTTTCCCCATTCCAAAAACTGTACTTCTTCTGCAACAACTTCAGTAACATATCTTCTGCCACCGTCTTTAGCTTCATAAGATCTGGTCTGAATTCTTCCTGAAACACCCATAAGTCTTCCTTTTGCCATATACTGGGCAGTGGATTCTGCTGACTTACCCCAGATTACTACTGGAATAAAGTCTGCTTCTCTCTGGTTGTCCTTGGAGAATCTTCTGTCAACAGCCAATGTTATTGTTGTAACTGCAGTTCCCGATCCTGGAGTGTATTTCAATTCCGGATCTTTCGTTAATCTACCAATTAAAACTACTTTGTTCATTGCTGCACCATCCTTACTTATCTAATTTAACAATGATATGTCTGATTATACCGTCGGTAATTCTGAATATTCTGTCTAACTCTTTTGGTAATTCTGGTTCTGCCTGGAAGTTAAATAGAACGTAGATACCTTCATTGACTTTGTCGATTTCGTAAGCAAGTCTTCTCTTACCCCAAAGATCAACGTTATCAACAATTCCACCTTCTGTTTCAATTACACCCTTGAACTTATCTACAGCAGTCTTCACTGCCTCCTCGTCAAATGATGGATGTAGTATGAAAATTGTTTCATAGTTTCTCATCATGTCACCTCCTCCCCCCGGACTACGGCCACGATTTTCATGGCGGGGATTACATCAGTAAATTTTATCACTTATAGCAACATTATGCAAACATTATTTTTTCTCAATCACTTTTTTTGCATCTTTCTCAAACTTATTGCGAGGCAACATAACTATACGATCACAGCCTTTGCATTTGATTTTGATATCCGCACCTAATCTGGTTACTTCCCATAAGTAGCTGCCGCACGGATGCTGTTTTTTCATCTGAACGATTGTGCCGATGTCATAGTCTTTAATCACTTTACATCAAACTCCTTAATCTTAATGATGCTCATCTTGGTTATCTTATACAGTGCCTTATATACTGCTCCGGATTCGATCATCTTCTCGACAGCTTCAAGTTCCATCTCGGTAAACCTTAGACTGATTCCACAGCTGCCTGCTATTTGTGGAGGTGTTGGATATACTGCATGTGCAATCTTTCTTTGCTTAAAGTCTTCTTCACCCTTAAGCGCATCTGAAGTATTCTTGTAAACCAGTAAGTAAAAATCCATATCTATCCTCCATAAAGTCATTTTTGATTATATTCTATCCATCATATTATACACGAACTACAATGCATTATTCCACTTCATCGAATTCAGAATATATCAACAAAATCACAATTTTTTCATATTATACATACCAATGGGTAAACTATGGCTTATAATTATTTATAAGAAGAAATTGGAGATAAGAATATGATTTATTTTGATAACGCATCAACTAGTTTCCTTAAACCCCAGAGTGTTTATGATGCTGTATACGATACTTTGAAAAATGGTACAGGCAATTCAGGCAGAGGCGCAAATACCGTTTCCATGGCAGCCGGTAAAATTCTCGAGGATTGCAGGGCTGAAATAAGCCAGCTTTTAAGTTGCGGTAAGACCGAAAACATCATCCTGAAATCCTCCGTTACTGAAGCACTCAACACGATATTAATAGGACTCCTGAAACCGGGGGATCATGTGATTTCCTCTGTGATGGAGCACAATTCCGTCCTTCGCCCTCTTGAGAAACTGCGGAAAGACGGTTTGATCACTTACGACTTATTACCATGTGATTCGAATGGAAAAGTTCAACTGGATACCCTGCCAGACCTGGAAAAGGTGAATACAAAAGCAGTCATCTTGAGTCACGTTTCCAACCTCACCGGAGCAGTACAGCCGGTGGAACTCATCAGAGATAAAATTCATAACAAGGACATCTTCATTATTATAGACGCTGCACAAAGCGCAGGCTATATAAAGGTAGACATGCAGACCATGGATCTTGATGCAGTTGCCTTTACTGGACATAAAGGATTACTGGGTCCTCAGGGAACTGGTGGATTTGCTGTAAATGACCGCATGAATCAGGCCATGGATCCTGTTTTTACTGGTGGTACCGGATCCGACTCACTCAGTCTGGACCAGCCGCTTTTCCTTCCAGACAAGTTTGAATCTGGAACACATAATCTACCTGGAATCGCAGGCTTGCGAGAAGGTGTCAGAACAATAAATGAAATAGGAATAGCTAAGATCGTAAGTGAACACATGTTCCTGTCTGATTATTTTCTGGATCATTTAGGCACACTGGATTCCATTGAACTGATGGGAAAGAACTCCTCTTCTGACCGAATTCCCAACTTTTCACTCGTTTTCAACAATATGGATTGTTCAGAGGCTGCTTTCATTCTGGAAAACAGATTCGGAATCATAACAAGATCCGGCTATCACTGTGCGCCTCTTGCACATAAAGCATTAGGAACAGGTGAGACAGGTAGCTTACGTATCAGTTTTGGACATTATACAAGAATCGAAGATATTGATCAGTTGCTGATCGGTTTGAAATACATCAGTGAGGTGAATTATGGAGGATTTTAGAGAATCTTATATTAAGAAGTACGACAAGATCGTCATTTATCTTGTTGTATACACAATCACATTCTTTGCATTTGTTAAGACACTACCCTACACAATCCCTTTTGTATTAGCTTTCATCATTGCTGCAATTGTCAGTCCGATCGTCAAAAGGCTCATTACCTGGACAAATAGTCAGATCCATCAGAATCTGCTGATACTAGCCACACTGATGACTTTTTACGGAATCATAGGAACCCTTTTTACAGCACTAACAATCCGTCTCGTGAACCAGTCAGCACTTCTTGTCGTGAATGCGGTTAATTACATCAACGAAAATTATGATTCCATCGTAAGCTGGTTTCAGGAGCAATATGATTGGATTGCCTCCAATATACAGAGTCTGGATCCTGCTATTGTTGAATCAGGAAGTGAAATGCTCAGTTCCACTCTGAACTCATTGAAAGATGTCCTGATCTCCATGGGAAGAGCAGTTGGAGGCTTTGCAATCGATACAATCGCAGGACTTCCTACATTATTACTGATTATCATATTTACTGTCGTATGTTCATTCTTCTTCACGAAGAAGTTCCTGAACGATCCTGGTTTCATATATAACTATCTGCCAACATCAGATACACAGGAAAATCGTGTCCGCAATGTCATCACAGAAGGCAAGAATATGGTTGTAAGGTATAGTCTTTCCTATCTATTGATCATAATGATTACGGGTATCATATCGATGATCGGATATCTGATTCTGGGAATTCCATATGCTTTAATCCTTGCACTTGTAACCGCTTTTCTGGATTTGCTTCCAGTTCTCGGCGTTTCTGCTGCATATATTCCCTTGGCAATCTACTATTTCACACAAGGGAATATGACTATACCAATCGGACTGGGCATATTATGGATTATCGTTGCTGTCGGCAGAAACATCTGGGAACCGAGAATTCTCTCTTCCAGTCTCAATATCAATCCCATCATCACAATCATGGCAATCTTCATTGGACTGAAAATTGCTGGAATCATCGGTATGTTCTTTCTCATATTCATGGCCGTCGGTTTCAAAGTGCTGCAAACCGTTGGCGTTCTCGAGAAATTCAACACGAAATGACTTTAATCTGCTGAAAAGAAAAGTGTCAGTTATGTATACGCATAACTGACACTTTTCTTTTCATTTCTTTTCCAGACCAAGCGCTTTATTCATCGCATAGGTTTCTTCTTCTGACAGTGTGTACTTGGATGTGCCTTTGCTGATCGGTTTCGCATAAGAAGTGCTCATATTTCTACCAAAAATACTTGTTATGACAACACCATCATTTTTATTGTCCAGCATGGCTACACTGTAGCTTAAATCACTGCCGACATCATCAAAAGCCTTGTATCGGACTACACCCACTTTCTGTATGCAGTGATTGATCTGATTGCTCAATAACTTGATTTCTTCTACAGCCAGCTTCGTATCCACATAAGAAGTGTCTATTTTTCTCTGATAGGCTCTTATCATGTCTTCCAGAGAACCTTTGTCAGCATCTTTCATCATCAGATCATATCTTTTTTTCAGTTTTCTGTTGGAGACCATCAGTCCTATGGAAAGTAAAAATAATAGGATAAATACAAGGATCATTACCAGAATAATGATCGGTAAATTTGAAGTGATATAAGTCGAGACTATATTGTAATCCATTTTAACACCTATTCTTCTAGCTTCAGATGTTCTAAAATTCTGTTCAGATCATCCATACTATAATATTCAATTTCTATTCGTCCTTTGTTCTTGGCTTTCGGCTTCAGCGAGACTTTTGTTCCAATGCTCTTCGCAAGTCGTTTTTCAACATCCTTGAAATAGGGGTCCAGCCTCAACTTCCTTGCCACGGGCTTCACTTTGTAGTAATTGGCAGCCAGACTCTCTGTCTCTCTTACATTCAGGTTCTCATCAACTACTCTCTGTGCCAATTTATACTGATCTTCCTTTTCTTCTATAGCAAGTATAGCTCTTCCATGACCTTCAGATAGTATTTCTTCAATGAGAAACTGCTGTACACGATCGTCCAGATTGATTAATCTCATGGTGTTGCTGATGCTGGTCCTTGATTTTCCTATCTTTTTGGAAAGTTCTTCCTGCGTAAGCTCAAAATCACCAAGCAGCCTTTTATAAGCATTGGCTTCTTCGATAGGGTTCAGATCCTGTCTTTGTATGTTCTCGATCAGTGATATCTCTAGAACAGCTGACTCTGTAATATCCATAATGATTACTGGAACTTCTTTGAGATTCGCTTTCTTTGCGGCTCTCCATCTTCTCTCACCTGCTACAATGCTGTAGTCTTCATCCTCTTTCTGGACGATGATCGGTTGAATCATTCCATGCTCTTTGATGGATTCTGTAAGCATCGCTATTTTCTCTTCATCAAAGTACTTTCTCGGTTGCTTCTTATTAGGCTTGATCTTATTGATATCAAGTACGCTTAGATTCTCATCATCTTCTGGTATCAGCTTATCAAGTCCTTTTCCTAATCCAAATTTCTTTGCCATCATCTACCTCCCTAGATTCTTTCTTAAAAACTCATCAGCCAAATCCGAGTACGCTTCAGCACCCTTTGCTTTGGCATCGTATAATGCAATCGGTATTCCGAAACTTGGTGCCTCTGCCAGTCTGATGTTTCTTGGAATCGAATTCTCATATACCAGTTCGCCGAAATACGACTTCAGCTCTTCAGCCACCTGCAGCTGAAGATTTCTTCGCGGATCAAACATCGTCAGGACAACGCCTTCGATTTCCAGATTCCTGTTTAATCCTTTCTTCACCTTCTGAACCGTTTTTATAAGCTGACTGATACCTTCCAGTGCATAGTATTCACACTGCATTGGAATAAGTACAGTATCAGAAGCTGTCAGTGCGTTAATCGTCAGAAGTCCCAATGAAGGAGGGCAATCAATGATGATGAAATCGAACTCTTCTTCAAGTCCCTGAATCTTATTCTTCAGAATAGATTCCCTATGCTCCATATAACTCAGTTCTAGGTCTGCACCAGCTAGATCCATATTAGAGGGAACAATGCTTAGATTATCGACTTTTTCTACTTTCTGTATGACATCTCCGATCTTTGTATCAGAAAGAAGCAGCTCATACGTCGTGTTCTCCTGCTGATCTTTCTCCACTCCTAGTCCGCTTGATGTATTACCTTGAGGATCTATATCAATGACAAGCACTTTATGACCTTTCAAAGCGATATATGATGCAAGATTGATGTTTGTGGTAGTTTTTCCGACACCACCTTTTTGGTTAAAAATACTGACTATTTTCATACAACTCTCCTTACTAACTTCTCCAGTTGACTCTTAATTACGATTATAACTCTTATCTCCTTAATTTCATAGTTCCTATCGAATGTTTCACGTGAAACATTCGATTCATGAAGCTCCGCATATGCTGATTTGCAATGCGCTCCCGATTGCCAAATCGGAAAAACAATATTTTTGTGTGCTTTCGAGATTGTTTACGTAAAACATCACTGCTGATCATTAAAGGTCTGAGGGCAGTCTGAATATATTCAAAAAGATTGGACTGTTCCTTCTTTGATTATGAGCATAATAAAAATGTTTCACGTGAAACATAGAGAAAATCTATGCAGTGTTTCACGTGAAACATTCAGTTTTTTTGGCTGTATGAGCTATTTTGCTGTGATTAATGACTTCTTGATCGCTGCAGATGATCTGGGGTAGCTTTTAGGCGTAGGTCTGGTTTTTCTGATTACGACCAGATTATGCTTCAGATCTGTTCCTTCAATTTGAACTTCCTGGATTTTCACTATCTTGCCACCAAGAACTTTTACTGCATACTCCGCATCTCTGATTTCCTGCTCTACAGCGGGACCTTTAAGTGCTATGAAATGCCCACCCACTTTAACATAGGGTAAACACAGTTCTGTAAGCAATGTCAGATTCGCTACTGCTCTGGAAATCGCTATATCATACGAGTCTCTGAACTCCGGTTTTCTTGCTCCGTCTTCAGCTCTGCTGTGAACGAACTCCACATTTTCCAGTTTCAGCTCTTCTGAGACAGCTCGTAGAAAATTGAGTCTCTTATTCAAAGAGTCAAGAAGTGTAACTTTTAGATCCGGTTTCATGATTTTAATCGGTAACCCCGGGAATCCCGCGCCTGTTCCTACATCGATCATTGACTCCGCTTCCTTCAGTTCCGCAAACTGAAACGCCTGAATAGAATCAATGAAATGCTTACTGATGATCTCTTCATCCTCTGTAATAGCCGTCAGATTGAGTTTTTCGTTCCACTCTTTCAGCAATGTCTTGTATTGAACGAACTGATTATACTGCGCTTCTGTAAAAGACAGATTCAGTTGATCCGCGCTTTTCTTCATGATATCGAAATACATCTTAGACCTCCCTGTTTTTTCGCTTAGACTCCAGATAGATCTGAATGACTGTGATATCAGCTGGATTGACGCCAGAAATTCTGGATGCCTGGCCTAAATTGACTGGTTTCAGCTTGTTCAGCTTCTGTGCTGCTTCGATTCGAAGCCCCTTGATATGGAAGTAATCTTCGATTCCATCAAGTTTCTTTTTCTCATACTTCGCAAATTGGGCTACATCCTCAAACTGCTGCTTGATGTATCCTTCATACTTGCTCATGACATTGACCTGTTCCTGAATATCGATTCGTAATTCCGGTCTGTCAGGATCAAAATCAGCTACCTTGAAATAATCCAGTTCTGGTCTTTTGATGAGTTCATAGAGTGATGTCGGCTTTTTGAGTTCGGTAGAGCCCTTTATCTCGAGCAGTTCATTGACTTCTCTTTTACCAGTGATCTGAAGACTCTTCAGTCTTTCCAGTTCTTTCTCGATCATTGTTTTTCTTGATATATATTTTTCATATCGCTCATCTGAAACCAGACCAACTCTTCTTCCGATTTCAGTCAGCCTTAAATCAGCATTGTCCTGTCGGAGAAGCAGCCTGTATTCCGCACGGCTTGTCATCATTCTATAAGGTTCATTGGTGCCTTTAGTTACCAGATCATCTATGAGGACTCCAATATAGCCTTGAGAACGATCGATAATCATCGGTTCTTCTCCTTTGATTTTCAGTGCCGCATTAATTCCTGCTACGATTCCCTGTGCTGCTGCTTCCTCATATCCGGATGTACCATTGATCTGTCCTGCACCATACAGGCCTTTAATCATTTTGAATTCCAAAGTAGGGTAGAGCTGAAGCGGATCAATCATTTCATACTCGATGGCATATCCTGTTCTTGTAATTTCAATATCTCTGAAGGCCGGTATTGTCTTCAGCATTTCAATCTGCACTTCTTCAGGAAGGGAAGACGACATGCCTTGGACATACATCTCATTTGTCTCTTTGCCTTCTGGCTCCAAGAAAATCTGATGTCTCGATTTATCAGGAAATCTGTAGATCTTATCTTCAATAGACGGACAGTACCTTGCACCAACTCCTTCAATACTTCCATTGAACATTGGAGATCGATGCCTGTTCTTGTCTATTACTTCATGTGTATTCTCATTGGTATAAGTCAGATAACAGCTTATCTGTTCCCGGTCGATAGGTGCGTCCAGGTACTTGTCGTGGACGAATGAAAATGGAATGATTCTTTCGTCACCTTTCTGTTCTTCCATCAATGAAAAATCAATACTTCTTCTATGCACTCTAACTGGAGTCCCCGTTTTGAATCTGTGCATCTCGAAGCCCAGCTTATCCAGGTTTTCTGACAGCACTTTTGAACTGGAAAGTCCATTGGGACCACTTTCATAGTTCGCCTCACCGATGATGATCTTACTGGCCAGATAGGTTCCAGTAGCAAGAATGACAGCACTTCCCATGAAATTACCGCCATTTCTTGTGGTTACACCTTTTACGATACCATCTTCCACAACGAGATCTGTGACTTCAATCTGTCTCAGATAGAGATTGTCCGTATTCTCGACAACCTTTCTCATCTCTTTCTGATACTCGACTTTATCCGCCTGTGCTCTTAAGGAATGAACAGCTGGTCCTTTGGAAGTATTCAGCATTCTGGACTGAATCAGTGTCTTATCGATATTGACACCCATTTCACCACCAAGTGCATCCAGTTCTCTGACAAGATGGCCTTTGGATGTTCCTCCTATATTAGGATTGCATGGCATAAATGCCAGACTTTCTATATTCATGGTACACATCAGTGTCTTCAGCCCAAGTCTTGCTGATGCCAGGGCAGCTTCACAACCGGCATGACCAGCACCAACTACTATTACATCATAGTTGCCTGCGTTATATGTAATCAATTCATTTCACCTCTATTTCCCGATACAGAAGTCACTGAATATTTTATCCACCAGATCTTCTGAAAGGGTATCTCCTGTTATTTCTCCAAAATAGTTCCATGCCGCATTCAAGTCGATAGCCGCCAGATCCAGAGATATTCCCTGGTCTATGGCATTTTTGGCAGCAGACATTTTTTCAGAAGCTCTCAGAAGAGCTTCTTTATGCCTTCTGTTTGTGACCATCAGGTCACTTACTTCTATGTTTCCATGGAAGAACAGTTCTTTTATCTTCTTCTTCAGTTCATTTATTCCATATCCGTTGAGCGCTGACACACCAATGGTTTCACCTAAGTTCAATCCCTGCAGATTCATTTTTTCTTCTAAATCCACTTTATTGATAAGTGTTATACTTTTTCTATTATCAATATATTTAATTATATCTTTATCTTCCTGATCCAGTGGTCTTGAACTGTCCAGTACAAAAACGATGAGGTCGGCTTCGTCAATCTTTCCCTTAGAACGATCTACACCTATTCTTTCCACTATATCTTCAGTCTCACGTATCCCTGCAGTATCCGTGATTTTAATCGGGATTCCGTCAATATTCAGATACTCCTCTATGATATCTCTTGTGGTACCAGGTACATCTGTTACAATTGCACGGTTTTCTCTTAACAATGCATTCAGTAGGGAGCTTTTACCGACATTCGGTTTCCCGATGATGGCGATACTGAGTCCATCTCTTAAGATCTTGCCTTCTTCGGATGTTCTGATCAGATCAGATACTTTCTCCAGCATGAGACTTAACTTTTCACTGACTTCCTGTCCGGTGGTGAATTCCAGATCCTCTTCCGGGAAATCTACAGTCACTTCAATAAAAGCCAGGAGGTTCAGAATCTGATTCCGAATATCTGTAATCTCCTGAGATAGTTTACCTCCGCTCTGGCTGAGAGCGGACTTCATGGAAAGTTCGGTTTTTGCATGAATAATATCAATGACCGCTTCTGCCTGAGAAAGATCAATTCTTCCGTTCAAGAAAGCTCTTTTGGTGAACTCCCCAGGTTCTGCCGGTCTTGCTCCTGCCTGGAATACAGCATTCAACACAGACTCCGTAGCAACGCGTCCACCGTGACAACTGATTTCAACCACATCTTCTGCGGTAAAACTTTTAGGCCCCTTAAAATAGCTTACAAGGACCTCATCAATGATATCTCCTGAGACCTTATCCACCACATGCCCGTACTTAATGGTCCATGGCTTCGCTTCCAGGAAATCTTTATTGTTCTTTTGCTTAAATATCTTTGCAGTAATCTCCTTCGATTTTTCACCAGATACCTTTATTATGGAAACACCGCTTTCTCCTAAAGATGTAGAGATCGCAGCAATGGTTTCATATTCTCTCATTAGTCCTCCTCATTGCCAAACAGCACTTCAATACAAGCCAGCATTTGTCTTATAAATAATATAGTGATTCCTGTTAGAATTCAAGTAGTTTATCACTCGACTGCTCTTCAATATTTTAACCAGAAGTACATTTCATGTGTTTTTTTGTACAAAAAAGCCTGAGATTGACTCAGGCTTACTCTTACTTATCCAGTTCTATGACAACTCTTCTGAATGGCTCATCACCAACACTATGTGTAGCAATGCCTTCAATCTTCTGCAGCTTGGAATGGATGATTCTTCTTTCGTAAGGATTCATCGGCTCAAGCTTCATTGCTCTTCTGTACTTCTTGACTTTATATGCTGTCTTCTCAGCCAGTCTTTCCAGTGTCTCTTCTCTCTTCTTACGGTATCCTTCCGTATCAAGAATAACTCTTACGTATTCTCCTTCACGTTTCTTGTTTACCACAAGACTTGTAAGATACTGCAGTGAATCAAGAGTTTCTCCTCGATATCCGATCACAAGACCCATTCTTGGTCCGGAAATATCAATCTTAAGCATATTATCATCAAGATTAGCATCCATTTCAGCAGTGATGTCCATATTTTCAAAGATTCCTTCTAGAAACTTTACAGCTTCTGCCTTAAGATCCTTTTCAACAGGTACTACAGCAACTTCGATGATCGCAGGTTTGGTACCGATTATTCCAAGTAACCCTTTAGTGCCTTCCTCAATTACTTCATATGTAATTTTATCTTCTGTTACATTCAGCTCTCTGAGAGCATTTGCAATAGCTTCTTCTACGTTTTTGCCTGTAAATTGCATACTATTCATTTCAATACCACCTTACTTGGCAACAAATACCAATTACTTCTCTTTTACAACATTCTCACTTTTCTTCTTATCCGCTGCATTCAGGAGCAATCCTTGTATCAATCTGAAGGTATTTCCTGTAACCCAGTATAAACCAAGTGCAGAGTTGGATGTATAGGTAATCCATCCGAATAATGCAGCCATCATGTACTGCATCTTATTTGCGGATGCAGCCGCCGGATTATTCTGACCCTTCGTTTTAAGTGTCTGTACATATGTTGAAAGCAGCATAGTACCAACAGATAATGCAGATAAGATTATATTATGATTTGCAGATAAGTCAGGTATGATAGGTGTGAATCCGAATCCGGTCAGTCTACCATCTGCTGCTAACTGTCTGAATACACTAAACATCGCTATGAAAATCGGATATGTAATCAGTAGGGGAAGACATCCGCCAAACATGTTTACTCCGTTTTCCTTATAAAGCTTCATTTGCATTTCCTGCAGCTTCTGAGGATCATTTTTGTACTTCGCCTGAATCTTAGCTACTTCCGGCTGAAGTGCCTGCTGCTTTCTCATGGTTTTCATCTGAGAAAGATTTATAGGTAACATAAGTATATTGAACATTATTGTGAATAGAACAATTGTAAAACCCCACTGATTACCAGGATCCGCTACAAAAAGTTCCACTACAGATTTTAACTGCTCAAATATCCAAATAAACAGTTGATTTAATTGAGACAATCCTTTTTACCTCCAAGTTTTATTCTACTGGATCATACAGACTTCCCTTATATAACGGATGGCATCTGAAGATTCTTCTGATAGCCATATAGCCTCCCTTCAGAGCACCGTACTTTTCTACTGCATCTATAGCATAGACAGAACATGTAGGTGTGAACCTGCAGCTTGGAGGCTTGTTGGGTGAGATATACTTTCTGTAGAATCTAATTGATTTTAACAGTATTTTTTTCATCATTTACTAAACCCGCCTTTTTGAAGACGTGAATCAGCGCTTTCTCAATTTCGGAATAACTCTTGTCATGACTTGATACCCTGGCAATAATTACAAAATCATATCCTTGCTGATAACGATCTTTATTCAATCGATACGATTCACTAATCAATCTTTTAACCCGACTCCTGACTACGCTCTTTCCGACTTTCTTACTCACTGAAATACCGATCCTGTTGAAAGGTACTCCATTAATATGGTTCTTTCTGTTTTTAAACACATACAAAACCAAAAGATTGTTGGCAAAAGATCTACCTCTCCTATAGACTAGATGAAATTCAGAGTTCTTTCTAACTTTTTCATGTTTCATGGAGAAAATCCTTTCCGACAATTACAGAAAAAGGCCACATTTAAGCGACCTTATGCTGATAATCTTTTTCTTCCTTTAGCTCTTCTTCTCTTAAGAACGTTTCTACCATTTTTAGTAGCCATTCTCTTTCTGAAGCCGTGCTCTTTCTTACCCTGCTTCTTCTTAGGCTGAAATGTCATCCACATGTTGACACCCCCTTCATATCAATTATTCATATTAGCTTTAAGCTCAAAAATTGCGCACTTAACCCAATACTTCGATTTTACTACACTATTATACTCATGGTATCCCTAGGTGTCAAGAAATCAATGCAAAAGTTCAAACATTCTATTTAGCCCTAGTAATTGTGGATAACTTATTGAACAAGCTCGTTTCAATATGCTATTATAATAGGGACCTGTTGATAATTAACCGCAATTTAACCACGTTATCCACAGTTGTGGATAAGTCTGTGTATAAAATGTTCCTAACATGTATAAACATATCTATTAATCCTTCTTTTGTCAAGAGAATCAATGGATTTGAGCTGACTAAGAATGTTACTAGTTTACATCTTTATACTGTGATTAATTCAATTTAATCGAGTTTCTAACATTATGAACAGATTCATTTTACAATTTATCAACACTTATTTCGATCATCATTTACAGAAATAGAAACTGTAGATAACCTGTTAATTACCTGTTGATTCAGGAATTTTTATTTTACAGCAGAAAAATTTATTTTATTAGGAGGACGTAATTCATGGATACCCAATTAAATGAAACCTGGGAAAAGGTACTCAAAATACTGAAGGTGGAAATCATGTCTGAGGTCAGTTACAATACATGGATTCTAGGATTGAAGCCAATCGGTATAAGAAATGGGGTATTTATGATTAGTGTTCCTAATGAACTTACCTTAGATATCATCAATCAGAGATATAAACTTCTATTTAAAGAATCCATCAAACATGTGCTGAATCAGGAAATCGATGTGGAGTGTGTTGTCGGTGAATTGGAAGCGGAAGAGATTAAAACTGAAGTGAAAGAGGTCAAACCTCAATCCAAGATCAGTAACGATTCCTTCGGATCACTGAATTCAAAATACACCTTTGATTCCTTTGTCATCGGTAATTCCAACCGATTTGCCCATGCAGCATCTGTTGCTGTAGCGGAATCACCTGCCAATGCCTACAATCCGCTGTTTCTATACGGTGGGGTCGGGCTTGGTAAAACGCATCTGATGCATGCCATCGGCCATCATATACAGGCAAATAATCCCAGTGCAAAAGTGGTGTATGTTTCATCAGAAAAGTTCACCAACGAGCTGATCAATTCCATCAGATATGACAAGAACCTGGATTTCAGAAACAAATACAGAAATGTCGATGTACTGCTTGTCGATGACATTCAGTTCATTGCAGGGAAAGAGAGTACTCAGGAAGAATTCTTTCATACCTTCAATGAATTATATGAAGCAAGAAAACAGATCATCATTTCCAGTGATAGACCACCAAATGAGATTCCTACATTAGAAGACAGACTGAGGACAAGATTCGCATGGGGTCTACAGGCTGATATTCAGGCTCCTGATTTTGAAACAAGAATAGCAATATTAAAGAAGAAAGCGGAAATAGAGAAATATGTGGTTTCCTCTGATGTCATGGTCTATATTGCAACAAAAATCAAATCCAACATCAGAGAACTGGAAGGTGCACTCATAAGAGTCATGGCTTATTCTTCACTGACAAACAACAAAAACATCACGGTGGATCTTGCAGCGGAAGCTTTAAAGGACATCATATCCTCCAGTCAGACCAAAGCCATTACCATTGATCTGATTCAGGATGTTGTGGCGAATTACTATAATTTATCCATTCAGGAACTGAAGTCACAAAGAAGAACCCGAAATGTATCCTATCCAAGACAGATTGCCATGTATCTTTCCAGAAAGCTTACAGACATGAGTCTTCCTAAGATCGGAGATGAATTCGGAGGCAGAGACCATACCACAGTGATTCATGCCTATGAAAAGATATCTGCTGCACTGAAAACAGATGACAGTCTTGCAAATGCAATAAAAATCATCACCAAAAAGGTAAACAACCAGTAATCAACAAAGAGTTAGAATCCCTGTTAATCCACCTGTGGATAAAATCTGAGACAAAATCACCTGTGGACAATTGTGGATAACTCTAAAAATAAGCTCATATTCATCCACAAGGTTTGAATCAGGATATCTCCATTATTTTCAATGTCTTTGGGGTTTATCCACAGAATACCGGGCCCTACTACTACTAATACTATTAAATCTATTATATTATTACTATAAGCAGGGGATTAGCTTATTCACTGTGAACCAACATATCCCCATGTAACATTGTTTTATTAAATGAATTCAGGAGGGTTTAATCATGCATTTTAGATGTCAGAAAAGAGATTTAGTTGAAGGAATATCAACGGTACAGAAAGCCATACTCGGTAAATCACCCATGGCGGTATTGGAAGGAATCTATATCGAAACTGGAGATCAGGAAATCATCATGAGAGGTTCAGATATTGATCTCAGTATTGAGACGCTGGTATCCTCCACTATCATGGAAGAGGGTAGAATCGTCATTGATTCAAAACTGTTTGGTGATATCATCAGAAAGCTTCCAGATGCTATGATCGAATTGGCAACAATGGAAAATAACACGATTCTGATATCATGTGAGAATTCAGAATTCAATCTACTCTATCTGAATGCAGAAGAATTCCCCATGCTTCCTGAAATAGGTAATAGAGAGAAGATCGCGATCAAAGAAGATACATTCAGAAACCTTATAAGAAGCACATCATTTGCCGTAGCCCAGGATGAATCCAGACCGATACTAATGGGTGTACTTTTTGAAGTGAAGAATAAGGTTCTTAATATGGTGGCTTTAGATGGTTTCAGACTGGCTATGAGAAGTGAGTATCTGGAATCCAATGAAGATGTGTCCGTAGTCATTCCAGGAAAGACACTGAATGAGGTTTCAAAGATCTTGAGTGATAAAGATGAGGACCTGTTCATCAGCTTCAACGACAATCATATTTTATTTGAAATCCAGAATACGAAAATTGTCTCAAGACTGCTTTCTGGAAACTTCATCAAGTATGAGTCCATCATCCCTACAGATTACAAACTGCAGTTTAAGGTGAAAAGAGCGCATCTGGCCCAGAGTATCGAAAGAGCATCGCTCATGGCCAAGGATGGTTCTTCAAGACTGATCAAACTGAACATAGAAAACGACAGGGCACTGATCACATCTAATTCGCAATTCGGTAAGGTGAAGGAAGAAGTTCCTGTATCCATGGATGGAGATGCCATAGAAATCGCTTTTAATGCCAACTATCTTCTGGATACGCTGAAAGTGATGGATGAAGAGGAAATCATCATTGAGATGACCTCAGGTGTAAGTCCAGCAATCATCCGAAACAGCATCACAGATAACTGCAAATATATGGTATTACCCGTAAGATTAGCGAGATAGGAGAGAATATGGATATAAAGATAAACACAGAGTACATCAAACTGGATTCGTTTCTGAAATGGGCTGGTGTTGTTTCATTAGGTTCAGAAGCCAAAGCCTATATACTTGAAGGGCTTGTAAAAGTGAATGATGAAGTGGAGCTGCGAAGGGGAAAGAAAATATACCCTGGAGATAAGGTGGAATTCAATGGCGAAGTCTTTACAGCGGTTTCAGAAGCTTAACTGTTGATTTAAAATTTTCAATATGTATTGAGCCTTATACCACATAGAAGGTTATCCTTCTATGTGGTATAATATCTTGTAGGAGATTTTTAATGAAAATAAGAAACATCAGTCTAATGAACTACAGAAATTACAACCAATTGAATATTGAATTAGGCAAAGATGTCAATGTATTCCAGGGTGAAAATGCGCAGGGAAAGACGAATATTCTTGAATCCATCTACTATGCCGCCTTTGGTCGATCGCATCGTACCAATAAGGTCAAAGACCTTATCCTGTGGAATGAAAAAAGTGCGCAGATCAAGGTGTATATAGAAAAAGACAGACTGGACAAGATTATTGATATGAATCTTCTTTCCGATGGCAGAAAGTCCATCTCAGTGAATAAAGTGAAACTAACCAAGATCGGTGATCTGCTTGGAATATTGAATGTAGTGATGTTTTCACCTGAAGATCTGAAAATCGTAAAAGAATCACCAGGTCTTAGAAGAAAATTTCTGGACATGGAGATCAGTCAGCTGGACAAGAGATATTACAATTCACTGGTCGCTTACAATAAAGTGCTGGCTGAAAGAAATGCACTTCTCAAATCAAGAAGAATCGACAGAAACATTCTCGATATCTATGATATCAAACTGAGTGAACATGCTGATTATATTGCCAGACAAAGAATCAATTACATCAATCTGTTAAATTCTTATGGATATTCCATTCATAAAGAAATCACTACGAACAAAGAAGAAATCAGATATGAATACAAGAGTTCTTTTTCACTGGAAGGAAATCTGAAAGAGAACCTGAAAAAAGAACTGACTCGAAAAAGAGAAATGGATATCGAAAGGGGAACCACATCCGCTGGAACACACAGAGATGATTTCCTGATCCTGATCAATGAAGTGGATGCAAAAGATTTTGGTTCACAGGGACAGCAGAGAACCGCTGTGCTTACGATGAAATTCTCCTCACTTGAAATCATCAAGAAGGTGAAAGGGGAATACCCCATTCTTCTACTGGATGATGTTTTATCAGAACTGGATTTATCCAGAAAGAAATTTATATTAAAATCCATAGAAAACATTCAGACTGTAATAACCTGTACCGGGGTAGAAAATATTGAAGAATATCTCACAGGAAATTACAGATTATTTAATGTCAAGAATGGTTCTATAATAGATGGAGGTGAGTAGATGTTTTTACATCTTGGAGAAAATGTAGTGATCCCCATGAAAGATGTTATCGGAATATTTGATGTGGAATCATCTATGTACAGTTCAGATACAAGTCAGTTTCTTCGTTTAGCAGAAGAGGACGGATTTGTTGAGAGAATAACGGATGAGAAGCCGAAGTCAATTATAGTTGCAGAGATCGAGAAAAAATCGATAATCTATTTATCGCCCATTTCCTCAAAAACTCTGTCAAAAAGAACGAAACTGCGATTAGAGGAATAGAAGGGAGGCCATGGTATGTTAGATAGTAATATTGAGAATACAAAGGAACATGAGTTGGAGAATATGTCTGAAGTGAAAAATGGAAACAGCACACGAGTGGATACAGGATATGAGGACAGCAACATCCAGGTACTGGAAGGACTGGAGGCAGTTAGAAAAAGACCGGGTATGTATATCGGTTCAACGTCATCCAGAGGATTGCATCATCTGGTTTATGAAATTGTCGATAACAGTATAGATGAGGCCCTGGCAGGTTACTGCAGCCATATTGAAGTATATATCCATAAGGACAATTCCATCACAGTGGTGGATGATGGACGTGGTATGCCTATCGGTATGAACGAAAAGCTGGGCAAATCCACAGTAGAAGTTATCATGACCGTGCTTCATGCCGGAGGAAAATTCGGTGGTGGAGGATACAAGGTTTCAGGAGGACTTCACGGAGTAGGTGCATCTGTTGTAAATGCACTGTCAGAAACCTGTAATGTGGAAATCAGAAGAAACAATAAAGTATATCTGCAGAAGTTTGCCTATGGTAATCCCATAGGAGGCCTGGAAGAGATCGGTGTATCCGACCATACAGGAACAAAAACCACATTCCTGCCTGACAAGACCATTTTCGATGAAGTGGAGTTCGATTATGAAATTCTTTCAGAAAGACTAAGAGAACTCGCATTCCTCAATAAAGGACTGAGAATCTCTCTTACCGATGAAAGAGAAGATGAGGAAGGGAACATCAAGGAAGAATCCTATTTCTATGAAGGCGGAATCAAGTCCTTTGTGGAATATCTGAACAGGAACAAGGAAGTTCTTCATAAGGATGTCATGTACATCGATGAGATGAAAGATGAGTACATCGTGGAAATCGGACTTCAGTTCAATGACAGCTACAGTGAGAATATATTCACCTATGCCAATAACATTGATACCCTGGAAGGTGGAACACATCTTGACGGGTTCAAACGAGCCCTCACAAGAGTGGTCAATGACTATGGCAGAAGATTTGGACACATCAAGGAAAATGACAAGAACCTCTCTGGTGATGATATCAGAGAAGGTCTTACAGCTGTAGTATCCGTTAAGCTTACCGATCCTCAATTTGAAGGACAGACCAAGACAAAGCTGGGTAATGCGGAAGTTAGAAGCATTGTCGACGGTATTGTCGGAAATGCACTGACCGTCATATTGGAAGAAAATCCTGCCATCGGTAAGATCGTCATCGATAAAGCCCTCATGGCTGCAAGAGCCAGAGAAGCCGCAAGAAAAGCCAGAGAGCTGACAAGAAAGAGTGTACTGGAAAGAACTACGCTTCCTGGTAAACTATCTGACTGTGCGTCCAAGGATCCGCTGGAATCTGAAATCTACATCGTAGAGGGAGATTCTGCGGGTGGTTCTGCAAAACAGGGAAGAAACAGACAGTTCCAGGCAATTCTGCCTCTAAGAGGTAAGATCATGAACGTGGAAAAGGCAAGACTGGACAAGATGCTGGGTTCTGATACCATCAGAAGCATGATTACAGCATTCGGTGCAGGAATCGGTAAAGACTTCGATACCAGTAAATTACGTTATTCCCGTATCATCATCATGACTGATGCCGACGTGGATGGTGCGCATATCAGAACACTTCTTCTCACATTCTTCTACAGATACATGAGAGAGCTCATTGAAAATGGGCATGTTTATATTGCACAGCCACCACTATACAAAGTTTCAAAGGGTAAGACCCATGAATATGCATACTCCGATCGGGAAATGGAAGAGATTGTAGGACGATTAGGCGGAAAAGACTCCTCCATCGCACTTCAGAGATACAAAGGTCTTGGAGAAATGAATGCTGAGCAGTTATGGGAAACAACCATGGACCCTGAAAACAGAATTCTTCTGAGAGCGGATGTGGAGGATGCGAAAGCTGCGGATGAGATCTTCACGATTCTCATGGGAGATAAAGTTGAACCCAGAAGAGCGTTCATCGAAAAGAATGCCAAATTAGTTGATAATCTTGATATATAGGAGGAGCGTTTAATTGAACAACAATGAAGGTAAAGTTTTACCGATAGACTTAAGAAAAGAAATGAAAACAAGTTATATCAATTATGCCATGAGCGTAATTGTAGGACGTGCGCTTCCTGATATCAGAGACGGACTCAAACCCGTGCACAGAAGAATTCTTTTCTCCATGCACGAACTGGGTATATACAATGAAAAGGGATATAGAAAGTGTGCCAGAATCGTCGGTGACGTACTAGGTAAGTACCATCCACATGGAGATACGTCTGTTTATGACGCTCTGGTAAGGCTGGCACAGGATTTCTCCACCAGATATCTGCTGGTGGAAGGCCACGGAAACTTCGGTTCCGTGGACGGTGATGGAGCAGCGGCCATGAGATATACAGAAGCAAGGCTTGCAAAGATTTCTTCTGAGATGCTCAGAGACATCAACAAGGATACTGTGGATTTTGTACCGAATTTCGATGGAGAGGAAAAGGAACCTACGGTTCTTCCCTCTAGATTCCCGAACCTTCTGGTAAACGGATCATCGGGTATTGCGGTAGGTATGGCTACAAATATACCACCTCATAACCTGGGAGAAGTCATTGATGCAGCGGTTTATCTGATTGAAAATCAGGATGCGGAAGTTCTTGAGCTGATGCAGTTCGTGAAAGGACCTGATTTCCCCACTGGTGGAACCATCATGGGTGTATCTGGCATAAGAGAAGCCTATGAAACAGGAAGAGGAAAAATCTTTGTTCGTGCAAAAAGCATGATTGAAGAGGTCAACGGACGACAGAAAATCATCATTACGGAACTGCCTTATATGGTGAACAAAGCGAAACTCATTGAGAATATCGCAGATCACGTAAGAGACAAGAAACTTACAGGCATCTCCGACTTAAGAGATGAATCAGACAGAGACGGTATGAGAATTGTCATCGAGCTGAAAAGAGATGCCAATGCCCATGTGGTTCTGAACTACTTATATAAGAAAACGAAAGTACAGGATACCTTCGGTGTCATCAATCTCGCTCTGGTTGACAATGCCCCGAAGGTGCTCAATCTGAAAGAGATTCTGAAGCATTACATCAATTTCCAGAAGGAAGTGCTTACAAGAAGAAGTGTCTTTGAAATGAACAAGGCGAAAGACCGTGCTCATATCCTGGAAGGTTTGAGAATCGCTCTGGATAATATTGATGAAGTCATCAAAGTACTTAGAAATTCAAAAACAACAGATATCGCAAAAGAAGAACTGATCACAAGATTCGGTCTGTCTGATAGACAGGCAGTGGCAATACTTGATATGAGACTCAGAAGACTGACTGGTCTGGAACGAGATAAGATTGAGGAAGAATACAAGTCACTTATGGAACTCATCGCCTATCTTGAAAGCATCATCAGTGATGAAGAGAAGCTTCTTGGCGTAATTAAAGATGAACTCATCGAAATCAGAAACAAGTATGGTGACGAAAGAAGAACAGATATCCAGAAGGGTGAGTTCGAGATCGACTATGAGGATCTCATCAACGAGGAAGATGTGGTCATCACACTGACAGAAGACGGCTATATCAAGAGAATTTCAGCAGCTACCTATTCTGCCCAGAAGAGAGGCGGAAGAGGTGTACAGGCCATGACAACAAAGGAAGACGATGTGATTCATAAGGTCTTTGTCACCTCAACACATAAGAACCTACTGTTCTTTACTTCCAAGGGTAAAGTTTATAAGCTGAAGGCCTATGAAATTCCTGAATCCGGTAGAACCTCCAAGGGAATCAACCTTGTGAACCTGATTCCAGTGGATCAGGATGAGAGCATTCAGGCTGTCATTTCCATCAGTGATATGGAAAAAGACGGATATCTTGTATTTGCGACAACAGATGGAATCATCAAGAAAACTACACTTCATGATTTCAGTAATATTAGAAAGAACGGTCTCATCGCATTGAACCTGAAAGAAGGGGATTCTCTCCTCAATGTTAAATTCACACGTGGAGATGCGGATCTGATCCTGGTCACGAAGCTTGGCTATGCTATCAAATTCAATGAAAAAGATGTAAGACCGATGGGTAGAACCGCTACGGGCGTCAAGGGTATTTCCCTGAGAACCGGTGATGACTGCGTATCCTTCGACATCGCAGTACAGGGTGAGGATATTCTGGTCGTATCAGAGAACGGACTAGGAAAGAGAACACCTACCGACCAGTATAAGAGTCAGAACAGAGGCGGTAAGGGACTTATTGCCTATAAAGTTACAAGCAAGACTGGCAACGTTGTAGGAGCAAGATCCTGTAATGACGAAGATGAACTGCTGCTTGTCAATTCTGACGGAGTAGCCATCAGAATCAACGTAGGGGAGATTTCTGTGACATCAAGAAATGCCATGGGGGTTAAGCTTATGAGAACCTCTGATGAGTCCAAGGTTGTTTCTCTGGCTAAAATCATAGCTGTAAGAGAAGAAGAAGGACCAGAAGTGGAAGAGATCGACAGTGATAAGCTGATTGAAAAAGAACTAAGTGATGCCATCGATACTGATTTTGGGGACTTGGAAGAACTAGAAGAACTAGAGCTGGAAGAGGACCTGGAAGAAGACACAGATGAAGATCTGGAATAAGATCCATACATAATTGAGAGAATCCGAAAGGGTTCTCTTTTTTCATATCTTATTCCAGAAAACATCCATTTACGAACGATGTATTGATTTTAGAAAATATCATACGATAAAAGCGGGTTTTACAAGGGTGATATCACGTTGAAAAAGTGGATTCACTCGGAAACAACCCCGTGTGTATCACAATAAGGTTTACTGCGAAATTAAGAGTAAATAGGAGTATTAACGATTTATTTGACTCAGACTAAATTGTGTATAAACACCGACAATTCCTG